>DASTGO010000190.1:0-12985 GCA_035719045.1 Kineosporiaceae bacterium
AACCGGACCCGCAGGACCTGCACCTGGCCTGGGTCGGCGGCGCCCGTGTGCTGCGGCTCGCCCTGTCCGCGAAACAGACCTAGACCCCCATCCGCCCCGGACGTGACCGGCGGACCGGCGGACCGGCCAAGGATGCCGCCCGGACCGGGCCGGTCACGCCTGTGCGGCCAGGAGGGTGCGCAGGGCCTCCCGATCCGCCGCACTGAGGTCGGCGAACTCGGTGGCGATCTGCCCGTCCCCGCCGGCGCGGACCACCCGCGCAGACACCGGCAACCGGCCGCCCTGGTAGGGCAGGTCGATCCGGACCTGCAGACCCGGGCTCAGGGCCAGACCGGTCACCGTCCCGGCGGCGCCGGTCTCGCTGAGGTCGTGCAGGCGCAGGCTGCCGCTGCGGTTCCCCGCGGTCAGCGCGGCGACGAGGGCGATCGGGATCCGGGGCGCCGCGCGCCGCTCGTAGAGCTCGGACAGGGTGTCCGACTCGACCTCCCGGACCCAGTCGAGCAGGAGGTCCGTGAGCCGGGCGGCGGCACCGCCGTAGCTGTCCTCGGCGCCCATCAGTCGCACGGCCTCCTCGCTGTCGCCGTTGACGACCGCGCGCAGGACGTCGGCGGCGCCGCGGTGGAAGGCGGCGTGCAGACGGGTCACCTCGGCGACCCGGTTCCGGTCGGGTTCACCGGCGGCATCCCCGTGGATCCACTTGCCGAAGGGGCAGGCGTCGTCGCGGGCCACGGTCGCCAGGTCCGTACCAGGTTCCAGCCGCCGGGTCTCGATCGCGGTGCGCAGGCGCTTCTTCCAGGCCACGTGGGCGGAGATCCCCGCCCGGACCGGGTGGACGGCCAGCCCGGAGCCCAGCCCGGTGATCTCGGCCTGCTGTCCGCTCGCGGCCGAGCTCAGCCGGTCCAGCCAGGACCGGGCCCGGCCCAGGGCGGCGTCCGCGGCCTGGGTCGCGTGCGTGGAGGACTCCAGGGCGTTGTCCAGGTCGCCGGCAGCGCTGGCAGCGTGCCCCGCCGCCCTGGTGACCTCAGCGATCACGTCGCTCTGCTCCTGCACGGCGGCCGCGATCGTCTGCTGCAGCCGCTCCACCTCGGTGAGCACCCCGGCGATCTCGGCGACGGCCTGGCGCACCTGTTCGCTGTCCTGCGCCAGTTGACTCAGCTGGCCGGTGATCCGGGTCGTGGCGTCATTGGTCTCCCCCGCCAGTTGCTTGACCTCGTTGGCCACCACGGCGAAACCCTTGCCCGCCTCCCCCGCCCGGGCCGCCTCGATCGTCGCGTTCAGGGCCAGCAGGCGGGTCTGGTCGGACACGGCGGTCACCGTGGCCACCACGCCGTCGATCTGGGAGGCCGATGCCAGCAGGTGGTCCACGCTCGACTGGACCTTCTGGGTCACCGAGGACGCGGCGGCCGTCACCGTGGTCGCCGCGGCCGCGGAGGAGGCCACCTCCGTCATCGCCGCCGACATCCGCTCCGCGGCTCGGGCCACCGACACCGCCTCGGTGCTCAGTTCCCGGCTCGCGGTGTTCGCCGCCCGGACGGCATGGGCACTGTCCTGGGCGGTGCTGGCGATCAGCCCCACGCTGTCCCCGAGGTCCTCGGCGGCCAGTGCCAGGTCACCGGCCCGGCCGAGCATCCGGCGCAGCACGTTCGGATCCCAGCCGCCCCCCGGCGCGGGCCCGTCAGGCGCCGAGCCCCCGGCGGACCGGAAACCCACCCACGACACCGCGACCCGCAGCGGGAATCGCATGACCACCTCCAGACCGGCCCGGCCGGGACACCACCCCAGCAACCCTTCGACACCGAGCCGGCAGCCCTTGAGCGGCCGGCTTCTTCCCCGAGAGCGCCGGATGACCCGCTGGCAGACGATGCTCCAGCCGCCGACGGTCCCCTCCACGCAGCAGGCAGACCGCTCAGCCGGTGACGCCCGGAGCTGCCGGGACCGACAGCAGCCAGCCACGACGGAGAGTGACATACTGATCTCTATCAGTGAGCTTGACCACCGTCTCCCGCTGACCAGCGCCGATGCCGACCGGCGGGGGATGGCCGCCTCCCGAGGGACCAAGTGCCCGCTGACCTGCCCGGATGCGGAGGTAGACCGGCAGTGGAGGTGGCCTCATGTCGGACGGGACGAGTCTGCTGGATCTGGCCGGCCTGCAGTCCTTGCTGGAGTGCCTGCGCTCACGGGGGTACACCGTGATCGGGCCGACCATGCGGGACGGTGCGGTGGTGGCCGCCGAGATCACCCGGCTGGAGGACCTTCCCCGGGGCTGGGGTGACACGCAACGGCCCGGCAGCTACCGGCTGCGCCCCCGCGAGGATGCGGCCCTGTTCGGGTTCGCCGCCCCGGTGCACTCGCCCAAGGCCACGCTGTTCCCGGCGGACACGACCCTGTGGCGGCGCACCCGCACCGAGGACGGATTCGACGTGGAACTCGGGGACGGCGACCAGGACGCCCCTCCCCGCTACGCGCTGTTCGGGGTGCGCTCCTGCGACCTGCGCGCGATCGAGCTCCAGGACCGCGTGCTCGACGGCCGCGCGGTGGTCGATCCCGACTACCACCGGCGTCGGCGGGACCTGTTCGTGGTGGCTGCCACCTGCAGCGATCCTTCGGGCAGTTGCTTCTGCACCTCGCTGGGCACCGGCCCCCGGCCGACGCGGGGCTTCGACCTCGCCCTCACCGAGATCCTCGGCGGGGAACACCGCTTCCTCGTGGAGGTCGGCAGCCCGGCCGGCAGTGAGCTCCTCGCCGGGGTGCCGGCCCGCCCGGCGTCCCCCGCCGACCTGTCGGCCGCCGACCGGGTCGCCCGGACCGCCGCCGAGCACATCCTGCGCCGGCTCGACGTCGACGGGCTGCGCGAGGTGCTGCAGTCCGCTGCGGGCAGCCCGGTCTGGGACGAGGTCGCCACGCAGTGCCTGGCCTGCATGAACTGCACGGCGGTGTGCCCGACCTGCTTCTGCACCTCGGTGGCCGACAGCACCGACCTCACCGGCGGCACGACCACCCGGCACCGGGTCTGGGACTCCTGCTTCTCCACCGAGTACTCGGCCGTCCACGGCCGCAGCGTCCGCGCCGGCGTCGCGGCCCGCTACCGGCAGTGGGTGACGCACAGGTTCGCCGCCTGGGTCGACCAGTTCCAGAGCGTCGGCTGTGTCGGCTGTGGCCGCTGCATCACGTGGTGCCCGGCCGGGATCGACCTCACCCGCCGGCTCGCCGACGTGCGGGCCGAGCGGGAGACCGCCACCGCGCGGGCCCGCGCCCTCGCCCCCACCGGAGACCCCCATGACCGCCACTGACGCTTTCGGCCCGGCGCCCGCCACCGTGGAGGCCGGCTGGCTGCTCCCCCGCCCGTTCCGCGTGGTCACCCGCCGCCAGGACACCGCGGACACGGTGACCCTCGGCCTGCGCGCCCTCGACGGTGCGCCGCTGCGGTTCGCCCCGGGGGCGTTCACCATGGTCGAGATGTTCGGGGTCGGGGAGGTACCGATCTCGATCAGCGGCGATCCCGCGTCCCCGGAGCTGCTCGAACACACCATCCGCGACGTCGGTGCCGTCACCCACGCCCTGGTGGGCAGCGAGCCGGGGACCGTCGTCGGGGTGCGCGGCCCGTACGGCCGTGGCTGGCAGGTGCGTGACGCCACCGGCCAGGACCTGCTCGTGGTCGCCGGTGGGATCGGCCTGGCCCCGCTGCGGCCGGCCCTGCTCGACGTGCTCGCCCACCGCGGCGACTACGGCCGGGTGATCCTGCTCTACGGGGCACGCCGGGCCGAGGACATCCTCTTCGCCGACGAGCTGGCCCGGTGGGCGGCCCGCCGCGACATCGAGGTCCAGATCTCGGTGGACTACCGCACGCCGGGCTGGCAGGGGCGGGTGGGCCTGGTCACCGCCCTGGTCGCGCAGGCCGGCTTCGACGCCGAGCGCACCCTCACCCTGGTCTGCGGACCGGAGATCATGATGCGCCTGGTCGCCGCCGCCCTGCTGGAGCGGGGTGTCCCGGCACCGCGGGTCCGGCTGTCCCTGGAGCGCAACATGCACTGCGGGGTCGGACTGTGCGGGCACTGCCAGGTCCGTGAACTGTTCGTCTGCGTGGACGGACCGGTGCTGTCCTACGACCGGGTCGACGCGCTGCTGAGCGTCCCGGAGTTGTGAGATGACCCAGACCCCGACGGCGCCCTCCCCCGACGCCCCCGCCGGCACCGGGCGGCCCTCCTTCGCGGTGTGGAAGTTCGCCTCCTGCGACGGCTGCCAGCTCACCCTGCTCAACTGCGAGGACGAACTGCTCGCGGTGGCCGGGGCGATCCGGATCACGCACTTCCCGGAGGCGACCCGGGCCCACGACGACGGACCGTACGACGTGTCCCTGGTCGAGGGCTCGGTGTCCACCCCGGAGGACGTCGACCGGATCCACCGGGTGCGGGCGGTGTCCCGCAAGCTGATCGCGATCGGGGCCTGCGCCACCAGCGGCGGCATCCAGGCCCTGCGCAACTACACCTCGCTGGACCGGCTCAGCCCCCTGGTGTACGCGCATCCGGAGTACGTCGCCTCCCTGGAACGATCGACGCCGGTGTCCGCCCACGTCACCGTCGACTTCGAGCTGCGCGGCTGCCCGATCGACGCCGGCCAGCTGGTCGAGGTGATCGCGGCGTTCCTGCAGGGCCGCCGCCCGCGCGTCCCCCGGTACAGCGTGTGCGCGGAGTGCAAGCGGCGCGGGCTCACCTGCCTCATGGTCGCGCACGGCACGCCCTGCCTCGGCCCGGCGACCCAGGCCGGCTGCGGGGCGGTCTGTCCCGGCACCCGGCGCGGCTGCTACGGCTGCTTCGGACCGCAGGACGCGGTGAACACGGCGCCGCTCGCCGAGCGCCTGGTCGCCCTCGGGATGGACCGCCGGGACGTGGCCCGCGCCTTCCGGACCTACAACGCCGGGGCGGAACCCTTCCGCCGGGAGAGCCTGCGCCAGGAGGAGGCGACGCCACGATGAGCCCGCTGAAGTCCGGCAGTCACCTCCTGGAGGTCGGCGAGCTCGCCCGGGTGGAGGGCGAGGGCGCGATGCGGGTCGTCGTCCTCGACGGCGAGGTCACCCTGGTCGAGCTGCGGATCACCGAGCCGCCCCGCTACTTCGAGGGGTTCCTGCGGGGCCGGGCCTGGACCGAGACTCCCGACCTCACCTCCCGGATCTGCGGGATCTGCCCGGTGGCCTACCAGCTGACCGCCGTCCAGGCGATCGAGGACGCCTGCGCCGTCGCCCTCCCGGACGAGCTGCGCAGGCTGCGCCGACTGCTGTACTGCGGCGAGTGGATCGAGAGCCACGCCCTGCACATCTACCTGCTGCACGCCCCGGACTTCCTCGGCTACGACGGGGCCATCGAGATGGCGGCCGACCACCGCGGCCTGGTGGAACGGGGCCTGCGGCTGAAGAAGGCCGGAAACGCGATCCTCACCACGATCGGCGGCCGGGCCATCCACCCGGTGAACGCCCGGGTCGGCGGCTTCCACCAGCTGCCCACGCCCGCGGACCTACGGCGGCTGCGCCCGGACCTGGAACGCGGCCGGGACGACGCCCTGGCCACCGTCGCCCTCGTCGGGGGGTTCGACTTCCCGGACTTCGAGCAGCCCCACGAGTACCTCTGCCTGCGCGGTCCGGACGGCTACCCGCTGGAGTCCGGTTCCGTGGTCACCAGCAGCGGGGGCGCGTTCGCCGTCCAGGAGTTCACCGAGCACGTCCACGAGGAGCACGTCGCCCGCTCCCATGCCCTGCACTCCCGGCTCGACGGCGACACCGTGTACGCCGTCGGCCCGCTGGCCCGGTACACGCTGTGTTCCGGCCAGCTCTCCCCGCTCGCCCTGGAGGCCGCCCGCGAGGCCGGGCTGGGGGCGGTGTGCCGCAACCCGTTCCGCTCCATCGTGGTCCGCGCCGTCGAACTGGTGTATGCCTTCGACGAGGCGCTGCGGCTGATCGACAGCTGGCAGGGCGCCCCGGTCGCCGCGGTGCCGGTACGGCCCCGGTTCGGCGAGGGCCACGGCGCCACCGAGGCCCCCCGCGGGCTGCTCTACCACCGCTACCGGATCGACACCGACGGCACGGTGCTGGACGCCCGGATCATCCCGCCCACCGCCCAGAACCAGGCCAGCATCGAGGCGGACCTGCGGGCGTTCGTCCAGCCCCGGCTCCACCTCTCCCACGCCGAGCTGACCCACGACTGCGAGCAGGCGATCCGCAACTACGACCCGTGCATCTCCTGCGCCACCCACTTCCTCGACCTGCGCCTGGACACCCGCTGACCGCCGCCGGCCTGCCACGGCTGCTGGTCGGCCTGGGCAATCCCGACCGCGGCGACGACGGGATCGGACCCGCCGTGGTCGCCCGGGTCACCCCACGGCTGC
This sequence comes from Kineosporiaceae bacterium, assembly GCA_035719045.1. GTDB lineage: Bacteria > Actinomycetota > Actinomycetes > Actinomycetales > Kineosporiaceae > DASTGO01. The sequence continues at coordinate 6,376 of DASTGO010000190.1, forward strand.
CCGGCGGCGGCGCCGCCCCCCGGACGGCGACCACCGCCGACCCGGCCGAGCTGCTGGACCTGTGGGCAGGCACCGGGCTGGCGGTGGTGGTCGACGCGGTCCGGGCCGGGCCGGGTGCCCGTCCCGGCTCACTGATCCTGCTGCGCACCGCCCCCGCAGAGCCGCCGCTGCCCGCGGGCCTCACGGCGGGCCCGGGCGGTACGCACGCCCTGGGTCTGGCCGAGGCGGTGGAACTCGGTCGCGCCCTCTCGCGGCTGCCCCGGCGCCTGGTCGTGCTGGGCGTCGTCGCCGCCGGGTTCGCCGCGGGAGCGCCGCTGTCGCCACCGGTCGCCGCGGCCGTGGACGCCGCCGCCGACCGGGTGGCCCGGTTGCTGCGCTGACAGGGGGATATAGCCGGGACCATCGGCACGACCCGCAGCGCGGGGCGGTCCCGGAGACTGCCGGGGAAGCCGGTCCGTCGTCCCGCCCGCAGGAAGTCATGCCCGACCTCGTTCCCACCCCGCTCCCCCCGGTCCGCCGGCGGCTGACCGAGATCGAGTACGTCAACTGGTGTTTCGGCCAGCCGTACAACATCGCCGTCGTCGTGCACCTGCTCGGTCCGGTCACCGTGGCCGGCGTCCGGGCGGCGGTCGCCGGACTGCAGCGACGGCATCCCCTGCTCGGCGTGACCACCGTGGTGGACCAGGACGGCACGCCGTGGCTGGACTCCGCCGGGGTCGGCCCTGTCCCGGTGCGGGTGATCGGGCACGCCGGACCTCACGCCGCCGCCCGGCTGCTGGACGAGGAGGTCGCGACCCCCTTCGTCATGGACCGGGTCGCGGCCGCCCCGGACGAGCACCCCGGGGCCCGCCCGCCGCTGCTGCGGGTGGTCGTGCTGGTCCCCCGGCAGCCCGGCGGTGGGCTGGACGTCGTGCTGGGCGCACAGCACGTGATCGTCGACGGCCTGTCCATGTTCTTCCTGGTCCGGGACCTGCTCGGGCTGGTGCGGACGCCGGACCCCACCCCGGCGGTGGTTGACGCCGCCGCCCGCTGCGAGCGGGTGCTGCCCCCCGAGGCCGGGCGGATCTATCGCACCCCCGCCGCGGCACTGACCGTCCGGGCACTGCTGCGGACCTATCTGGCCCTGCGGTCGGTGATGCGGCGCCGGCCGATCCCCGGCCGTGGACCGGGCGCCGGCTCCCCGGGCCAGGGCTCCCCGGGCCAGGGCTCCCCCGTCCCTCGGCCGGGCGGCGGCCAACTCTCCGGCGCGGGCCAGACCCCGGTGCACTCCTGGCAACTGCCCCCCGACCGGACGGCCGCCCTGCTGCGCCGGTGCCGGGCCGAGGGCGTCTCCGTTCAGTCGGCGCTGTGCACGGCCTTCCTGCCCTCCTACGGCGCGGTGAACACCCCGGTCAATCTGCGCGGGAGGCTGGCGGTGGACGCCAGCGAGTCGGTCGGCCTCTACGTGGGCAACGCCGTCGTCATGCGTTCCTACCGCGACCGGCGCGACTTCTGGTGGAACGCCCGCACCTTCCACCGCAGGCTGCGCCGGGCCATGCGCGACCCCTTCCTGATGATCCGGTTCTGCCCGTCCACCGTCCCCCGCCCGGTGGTGCACGACGTGATGACGGGGATGATGGCCCTGGTCGGCCACCGCAGGCCGTTGGCGGTGACGAATCTCGGAGTCCTCGACGGCGCGGGACTCACCCTCGGCACCGGCGACGGCCCCCGCGTGGAGTCCTTCCACGCCGGGATGAGCGGCTTCGCCTCCGCGAGCGTGCTGACGGTCTACACGATCGACGGCGTGATGCACTTCCACCTGCGCGGCCGGCCCGACATGACCGACGAGCAGACCGCCCAGGAGGCCGAACGCGCCACCGCCCTCCTGCTGGCGGCCCTGCGGACTCCGGATTCCCGGGCCCACGGCCGCTGATCCCAGCAGCTACCGGGTGGCCGTCCTGGTCACGCTCGCCCTGGTCCCGGCCCTGTTCCTGCCCCGCCGGCACGAGGAGTCGCGTCTGCTCGACGACATCGACCCGCAGCACCGCCGGTCATCGTGCACTGAGCAGTCCATCGTGCGCTGAGCAGTCCATCGTGCACTGAGCCGTCCATCGTGCACTGAGCCGTCGACGGGCGCGAGGACCCCCGGCGCACAGCGTCGGCCGGCGGGACTACCGTCGAGGCATGCGATGGTGGAAGAACGGCTCCGACCGCTCCGGGCTCACCGTGACCACGACGACCGACAGTGAGCCGCCGGCCGGACCGACCAGCATCCGCGTCGAGGACGCACCGGTACCAGAGCCTGCCGCGGAGACCACCCCGCTCACCAGCGACACCCTGCAGGCCGACACCGCACCGGCCGTCGAGCCCGCACCCGACACCGACACCGCGGCCGTTGACACCGACACCGCGGCCGTTGACACCGCGGTCGCCGCCGAACCCGCACCGGCCACCGACGCCACCCCCGACACCCCGATCCTCGACACCCCGATCCCCGACACCGGCACCCCGGACGTGGTCGACCTGTCGGCCGCCGAAGCGCTCGCCACGGCCGAGGCCCCAGTCGCAGCGGAACCTGCACCGCAGACTCCGGGTCCGGCCCGGCCCGAACCCTCGACGCTGCGCACCCCGTCCACGTCCTGGCCGCGGCCGGAACACACCCGGGTGATCGCCGTCGCGAACCAGAAGGGCGGTTGCGCCAAGACCACCAGCGCGGTGAACCTGGCCGCCGCGATGGCCCAGGCCGGCCTGCGGGTGCTCGTCCTCGATCTGGACCCCCAGGGCAACGCGTCCACCGCACTGGGCATCCCCCACCACCTCGAGGTGGCGGGGATGTACGACGTGATCGTGGACCAGAAGCCGCTGGCGGAGGTGATCGCCGAATGCCCGGACATCCCGGGCCTGCTGGCCGCACCGGCGACGATCGACCTGGCCGGCGCCGACCTGGAGCTGATCAGCAAGGTCGACCGTGAACGGCGGCTGCAGACCGGGCTGCGCGACTACCTGGCCGGCCGGACCGGCGACGACCGGATCGACTACGTACTCATCGACTGCCCGCCCAGCCTGAGCCTGTTGACGATCAACGCCTTCACCGCCGCCGGGGAGGTGCTGATCCCCGTCCAGTGCGAGTACTACGCCCTGGAGGGACTGTCCCAGCTGCTCGGGCACATCGACCTGATCCGGGAGCACCTCAACGAGCGGTTGCGGATCTCCAGCCTGCTGCTGACCATGTACGACTCCCGCACCCGGCTGTCCGCCCAGGTCGCCGAGGAGGTCCGCACCCACTTCCCGGACCAGGTCGCCACCACGGTCATCCCCCGGTCGGTCCGGATCAGCGAGGCGCCCAGCCACGGGCAGACCGTCCTCACCTACGACCCGACCTGCGCCGGGGCCGGCTGCTACCGCCAGGCCGCCTACGAACTGGTCACCCAAGCCCCCGCCTGATCAGCCCATTTCCCGCCGCGCGACGTCCCTGCCCGGCTCCGGCCGAAAAGTCCTTCGTGTCCCCGGGAAACCTCAGCCACCTCTGCTGCCAATACAAGGTCGACGGACCTGGTTCCGGGCGGCCGGCAGCGCCGTGCCCGTCCGGGTCGACGCCGCTCGACGGCCTTGGGCAGAGGAGAGATCATGCGGTTCAGCAGACCCCGGTGGTCGCGCTACATCGCCGTGGCGGCGGCCCTGCTGGTAACGCTCGGAGGCGGCATCGCGCTCACCGACGGGTTCGGCGGCACCTCCGCCAGCGCGGCCGACGGCGTCACCACGGCGACCGCCGGCTGCGGCAGGAACCCGTCCCTGACCACAGGCGAGCACACCATCCAGACCCGGGGCAAGAACCGCACCTACATCCTGGACATGCCGGCGAGCTACGACCGCAACCATCCCTATCGGGTGGTGTTCGGGTTCCACTGGATGGGCGGGACCCAGGCCGACGTCGCCACCGGCCAGACCGTGCAGCGGGACGTGTGGGCCTACTACGGGCTGAAGCGGCTGGCCGGCAACAGCACCATCTTCGTCGCCCCGCAGGGCTTCGGGAACGGCTGGGGCAACGCCGGCGGCGAGGACGTCGTGTTCGTTGACGACCTGGTCAAGCAGCTCGAGGGCGACCTGTGCGTCGACACCAGCCAGGTGTTCTCCGTGGGCTTCAGCTACGGCGGCGCCATGAGCTATGCGCTGGCGTGCGAACGGCCGAACGTGTTCCGCGCGGTCGCCGTGCAGTCCGGCGGCGGGATGAGCGGCTGCAACGGCAGCGGACGGCCGGTCGCCTACCTCGGGGTGCACGGGATCGGGGACCCGGTCCTCAATGTGGGGATCGGCCGATCGCTGCGCGACACGTTCGTCAAGAACAACGGCTGCACCGCCCGGAACGCACCCGAGCCCGCGCCGGGCAGCCGGACCCATGTCGTCACCGACTACAGCGGCTGCGCACCGGGCTATCCGGTGGAATGGGCCGCCTTCGACGAGGGCCACATCGCCGCGCCGCAGGACGGTGCCGGCGGCGACAGCGGTTCCAGGACGTGGGTTCCCGCCGTGGTGTGGACGTTCTTCTCCCAGTTCTCCGCAACGGGCGACGCTCCCGCCCCCGCCGCTGCGCCGCCGGCTCCCGGCGGTCCGCAGCCGGTCGCGAGCAGCCCCCAGCCGGCGCCCCCGGCGGGCGGGACCTACGCCACGGTGCGGGCGGCGGCCACTCCCCCGATGGGCTGGAACACCTGGAACACGTTCGGCTGCAATATCGACGAGAAGCTCATCAGGGGCATGGCCGACACCATCGTCACCAACGGGATGCGTGACCTCGGTTACCGGTACGTCGTCGTGGACGACTGCTGGTTCAACCCCGACCGGGACGCCGCGGGCAACCTCCAGGCGAACCCGACCCGCTTCCCCAGCGGCATGAAGGCCCTGGGCGACTACCTGCACGGCAAGGACCTGAGGTTCGGGATCTACCAGGTGCCGGGCACCAAGACGTGCGCCCAGACCGGTTCCTACCCGGGGGCGACCGGCAGCCAGGGGCATGAGGCCCAGGACGCCCGCCAGTTCGCCGCCTGGGGCGTGGACTACCTGAAGTACGACTGGTGCTCGGGGGCCGGCTCGATCGACGAGCAGGTGGCGACCTTCGCCAAGATGCGCGACGCACTGGCCGCGACCGGCCGCCCGATCGTCTACAGCATCAACCCCAACAGCTTCCACGCGAAGACCGGACCGCAGCGCAACTGGGGCGATGTCGCCAACCTCTGGCGGACCACCGAGGACATCACCAACGCCTGGGACACCGGTCAGACCAACGGGTTCCCCATGGGCATCCAGAACATCGTCAACGTCAACGTCCCGCTCGCCTCCTATGCCCGGCCCGGCGCGTTCAACGACCCGGACATGCTCGAGGTCGGCCGGGGCGGGATGACCGAGACCGAGATGCGCAGCCACTTCGCCCTCTGGTCGATGATGGCCGCCCCGCTGATGGCCGGGAACGACCTGCGCAGCGCCGATCCCGCGACGCTGAACCTGCTCAAGAACCGTGACCTGATCGCCATCAACCAGGACGCCCTCGGCCAGCAGGCGGTCCAGGTGTCCGCCAACGGCTCCACCCGCGTCCTGGCCAAGAAGCTGAGCAACGGTGACGTCGCCGTGGCCCTGTTCAACCAGGGCAAGTCGACCGCGACGATCAGCACGACGGCGTCCGCCCTCGAGCTCCCCGGCAGCTCCTTCACCCTGCGCGATGTGTGGACGGCGGCGGTCACCAACAGCCGGGGCGACATCTCCGCGGCGGTCCCGGCACATGGAACGGTCGTCTACCGGGTGAGCCCCGCCGGTGCGGCACCCCAACCCGCACCGAGCCCGTCCACCACGACCACCACCCCACCGGCGCCCACCACCGCCCCGCCGTCCGGCATCACCGACGCCCCGCGCCCGCAGCCCGCCACCTGTACGGCGAAGTACCGCACCGTCGCCTCCTGGCCGGGCGGGTTCCTCGGCGAGGTGGTCGTCACCGCAGGCGCTCCGCTCAACGGCTGGCACGTCAAGCTGTCCCTGGGGTCGGGTCAGCAACTGGTGAGCGTCTGGAACGGGACGAGCTCCGGCCGCACGGGCACCGTGTCCGTCGCCAACGCCCCCTACAACGCCGCAATCGACGCGGGGGCCAGCCAACTGTTCGGCTTCGTGGCCAACGGAACCCCGGGCGGCGCTCCCGGCGTCACCGGCTGTGGAGTGTGAGCGACGCGGTACCTGGGTCTACTCCTGGGTCCGCCCCGAAGCGGTGCGCCGGCTCGGGGCACTGCTCGACCTCACGCCCAGCCCCGCAGCCCAGGCCGGCCCCACTCCGCCGGAGCACCACGACTCCGGCACATCCCGGTCCCGGAGCACCACCACGGCCGGGCGCCGCAGTCCGGGCGCCGCAGACCGGAGACAGGCAGACCGGAGATAGTCCGGGGGCACAGCCCGCGGTCGCGGCAGTCCGGGACCGCGACCGGTCCGGCCCGTGCTTCGACGCCGGCGGGGCCGGACCGCCAACGACACTGAGATCATCATCTGGAGCTGCAAGGGCGGCCCGAACCAGCAGCGGAGCACGCATTGCTGACCTCGACGGCACAGCAGAAGCGACGGGCAGTCGCCGGACGCCCGTCGCTCCCGCGCGCACGCC
>DASTGO010000191.1:0-11824 GCA_035719045.1 Kineosporiaceae bacterium
GGCCGGTCCGTGCGGACCGTTCAGCTCCCAGCAGTTCATCGACGGCGGTTACGCGGAGAGCACCGGGCTGGGGACCCTGGTCGACCTGGCCGGTGGCGGGCAGGCGCCGTCCCCGTCCGCGGAGATCGACGGCTGGGCCACGCTCATCCGGCAGCACAATGCCGGGGCGATGGCCCAACTGCTGGCCCGGACCTCGGCCGGGGGCGGTTCCGGGTCCCGGCCGCCGGTCCTGTCGGCCGCCCCGGCGGAGGCGTCCGCGGTGTTCCTGGTGCCGATGGTGGTCTTCCTGCAGAACCACTTCCGGTCCGACGTGGTGCCGAGCACGAGCCGGCAGACCAGTGAGCTGCTGGTCCCGATGGACGGCAAGGCCGCCGGGACGGCGCAGGCGGCTACGGACACCCTGCTGCAACGGCTGATCACGCTGACCGCCCCGGATGCCGACTGCCCGCCGGCCGGTCCCGCCGGGGCCGAAGCCGGGGCGGACCGGGCGGCGCTGTGCGGATCGGTGTCGGCCGCCCTGCGGCAGCGGGTGCCCTATCCGGTGGTCGTCGTCTCGCCGGACACCCAGCCATCGGTGACCGCGCCGCTGGGCTGGGTGCTGTCCCGGATCAGCCGTCAGGGCCTGGACGCCACGATGGCCGGACAGGCGCAGACCACCTGCGCGGCGATGGGCGGGACGCCGCCGCATCGCCAGTCACCCGACTGCCAGGCCGGGTACGGGCGGCTGGCCGACCTGCTGGCGGTTCTCCGCGGCGGTACCTGACCCGGGAACCCCGTCAGCATTCGGGTGGTCCGGCCAGCCTGCGGACGGTGGCCAGCCCCTCCGGGCTGCCGGGCCAGTGCCGCTCCAGCGCTTCGGGACCCGCGGCCCGGACCACCGAACGCAGCACCAGCGCGACGGCGACGGCGTCGTCGGCGTAGCCGAGTACGGGGATGACGTCCGGCACGAGGTCGATCGGCAGGGCGAGGTAGCCGGCCAGCAGCCATAACCGCAGCCGGACTCCACGTGGCAACTGCGGGTCGCGGGCCAGCCGGCCGACCAGCCGGACCACGTCGGGGAGCAGCCGCAGCGCCTGGGTGAGCAGTCCCCGCTCCGGTGCCGCCCGCAGCAGGACGGCGAGCAGCAGCAGCCACGCCAGGAGGAGCCCGGCGAGGACGCCGAGCAGGAGTTCCGACCACAGGGGCATCCTCCCGTGCTACCACACCGGGGTTGCCGGACCGGGCAGGACCGATTGCGCGGCACGGGATGGCGGGCAGACTCGCGGAGACGGCGGACGGTCGCCGGACCGGCGCCGCAGGGGAGCGGGGTGGGGCGGATGGACGCGCGGCGGTTCCGGTTCGGTGCCGTGGTGGCGGCCGAGGACGGCGAGCGATGGGCCGCGACCGCCCGCCGGGTGGCCGAGCTCGGGTATGCGACGTTGCTCACCCCGGACGGCCCGCAGTTGTTGTCCCCGTTCGCGGCGCTGGCCGTGGCGGCCTCGGTGGCTCCGGTGCGGGTCGGCACGTTCGTGGCCGCGGCGCCGCTGCGTCCGCCCCGGACGGTGGCCTGGGAGGCGCATTCGCTCACCGTGCTGACAGGTGGCCGCTTCGAGTTCGGGATCGGCACGGGGCTGCCGTCGGCGGCGGAGGAGGCGCGCGAGCTGGGCCTGTCCGGCGGGACGGGCGCGCAGCGGCTGGACCAGGTGGTCCGGGCGATCGGCGAGCTACGGGCCCGTGACGGCGAGTTGCGGACGCCGGTGCTGGTCGCGGCCGGCGGACCCCGGGCCCTGGCGGTGGCGGCCGAACATGCCGACATCGTCACCTTCGCGCTCGGACCGCTGGCGGGGCGGGACGAGTTCGCCGCCGTGGTCCGGCAGTTGCGGGCGTACGCGGGTGGCCGGGCGGACCAGCTCGAGCTCTCCGCGAACGTCTTCGTGGTCGGTGATGAGATCCCGGCCCGCCTGCAACGGTTCGTCGGCGCGGATCTGCGGGCACTGGTCGAGCACGGCTCCCTGACCCTGTTGCGCGGCACCACGCAGGAGATGGCCGACGAGCTGCAGCGTCGCCGGGACGAGCTCGGCACCTCTTACGTCACGGTGAACGGCGCGTTCCTGGAACGGTTCGCGCCGGTGGTCGAGCTGCTCGACGGCCGCTGACCGTCCCGCGATCCTGCACGCCCGGGCCCGCCGCACGCGCCAGGGCAGCTGCGCCCCGGCGACGCCGATGCCCGGGTGGCGTGTTCCGGATCATCCGTGATGTCGGTCAAGCTGCCGCCGGGCGTCGCTGTCGCGGGCGGCGCGGCTCCTACACTGCCGCAAGCGACCCGGCGGCGGAGGTGGAAGGTATGGCACGGTGGCGCGGGCGGTGGCCGGTCCCGTTCGTCGCCGCGGCGTCATTGCTGGCCGGCTGCACATCCGGATCGGCGCCGATGCCGCTGCCGACCGCCACCACCGCGGCACCCGGAGAGGTGCCCCAGCTGTGGGAGCGCCGGGACCTGTCCCCGATCGGGCAGCCGGTGTCGGCCGCCGGGACCGCGGTGGCCTACGTGGAGAGCAAGGACCACCTGTACGTCGTCGCACTGGACCCGCAGACCGGTAGAAGCCTGTGGCAGCAGGAGATCTCGTTGTCCGCGATCCCGCCGGGCGTGGTCACCGAGCCCGTGCTGGCCGGCGACCGGGTGGCGTATCTGCGGCCCGCACCCGGCGGCGGCGTGCTCGCCCGCGTGGTGCTGGCGGATGTCCGGACCGGCCGGGACGTTGCCGCGGGTCCGGACGGCCAGTTCTCCGCGCCACCGTTCCCCTGCCCAGGGTCCACGGACGTGTGCGTGAGCTACAGCGCCGGCGACGGCCGTTGGGGGCTGTACCGCCTGCAGGCGGCAACCGGTCGTTTCGTGGCCGAGCTACCCGCCGCAGGACTCGTCCGCCAGGTCGGGCCGGAGGGTCTGGTCAACCTCAGCGGCGGCCGCGACCCCGAGACGCTGGCCCGGGTCCGGGACGGCCGGACGGTGTGGCGGCTGGCCGTCGCCGATGCGTTCGGCGCGGGATTCAGCGTCGAAGCCGGCTGGCAGTGGACCAGGTTCGCCGCCGGCCGCATCTACGTCGGGTCCGCCGTCCGGCCCCCGGCGCAGACGCCTGCCGGGCGGGCCACCGACCTGGCGACCGGGCTGGCCACGGTGGGGATCGACGAGACGACGGGCAAGGTGCTCTGGCGCGAGGTGGGCACCTGGAGCACCTGCCTCACCGCACTGCGCTGGGCGTCGGATCCCGGACAGGCCCAACTGCCGGTGCGTTGCCGGTACCGGGGGACGCAGGTGGCTCGCTATGTCCCGGCGCGCGGCAGGGTGGTGACCACCTACCAGGGACTGGACGTGACGGTCGAGGGGTTCGACCTGGCCACCGGGCGGACCACCTGGTCGCTGCCGGTCGGCGCGGACCACGGGTTCCTCGGTGAGGGTGATGCGCCCACCCGGGTCGGTCCCACCACGGCGTTGGTACAGACCTCCGCGGGTCCTGTCGTGCTCGACCTCGCCCGGGGCTCCCGTTCCCCGGCCGCCCCCGCCGCCTACTGGTGTCCGCGTTACCGCAACTTCCAGCACTACTACAGCTACCGCATCGACGGCAGTGACGCGTACACCCGGACCGGCGGGCAGACGTACTTCCGGTGCACCGAGAGGGGCACGTGGGTCGAGCAGCGGCCGACCGCGGCGATCACCGGCCTGGCCGGGATCCGGTTCGGGACGGTCCAGGTGCTGGCCAGCGGGTCCTTGCAGGCGTTCCGGATCGGTTGAGGCGGCCGGGTCCGTTGGGGCAGCCGACTGCTGCCGTTCCGCAGCCGGGCTGGCCGGTCCGGTGCGTCCGCAGCGGGGGCGCCCGTCCGGTACGGCGACCTCAGCCCTGCGGTGAGCACATCTGGTGGACCGCGTCGTCCCAGGAGGTGGCGTGGAGGGCGAGCGGGACGGCGGCGTGGAGGGTGCGGCCGTTCTCGGTGCGCACCGTGACGGCGAGCATCAGCGGGTCGGTGGGCAGGAATCCCTGGCTGGGGCACCTGGCCGCCAGCATGACCGGGACGGCGATCTGGCTGCCCGGGCGGACTTCCCCCTTCGGCGTCATGCCGGTGAGGGTCACCTTGTCCCCGGATCCGGTGATCTCGGTGACGGTGAGCGGACGGGGCCCGGCATTGATGACGGCGAGGAATCCGTCCAGGGCGGCCTGCCCGGGTGCGCCGCCCCCGCCGGAGTAGCCCTCTGCTGCGTCCACCATGGCGAGCAGGGACACGGTGGACGCCTGCTTGTTCCGGCTCTGGTCGGCGTCCCAGGCGTGCATCCCCGCCGCACCGGTGACGAGACCGGCTGTGGCGGCGAGGACGGCTGCGGTGAACGTCCGGAGGTTGCGGAAGCGTGGCGGGTTCGGGCCGGTGGGCTGCGCGCTCCTGTCGAGGTTCAGTTCGGCGGGGGCATCCGGCGACCGCTGCGGGGTCTCCTGGCTCCGGCCGGCCCGCGGTGACCACCTCGTGGGGGATCCCGGGCCGGCGTGCACCGTGTCGGGGGTGGGGATGGGCCGGTCCATGACGCTTTCTAGGTTTCCTTGCCTTGTCGCTGTGGAGCGGTGGTGCCGCAGGGCCCGAGGGCCGGCGGCAGTCGCCGTGGGCGCAACCGCTGCGGGGCGGTCAGTCGCTGGAACTGCAGCTGCCCGAGCTGTCGCCGCCGCCGGAGGAGTCGCCGCCGCCCGAGCTGTCACCGCCGGAGGTGTCACACCCACCGGAATCCCAGCCGCTGTCCCCGCTGTCCCACGTACCCGAGTCGCCTCCCGAGCCGGGGTCGGCCCACGAACCGGAGTCGACCCAGGTGCCGGAGTCGACCCAGGTGCCGGAGTCGGACCCCGAACTGGAGTCGACCCATGTCCCGTCGGAGGCGACGAACGACCGGGGCCGGGGGTGGGCGCTGCGGCGGGTGACGAGCACAACGATGATCACGACCGGAACCGTGACCACGAGCATGATCGACAGCATGAACAGGAGAATCAGCAGGAACGAAAGCCCGGTTCCGCTCACGGACATGGTGGCGTCTCCCCCCTGACGACTGTGGTGATCACGCTACAGCCGCGACGGACATCGGTGATCCCCGGCGACGGCCTTCGGGCAGGATCAGGCGTCGTGGCGCGGGTACCGTGCAGATCGACCCGGGCCAGGCGGATCCCCAGCGACCGGTCAGACCCCGCAGCCATCGGTCAGACCGCGCAGCCATCGGCCAGACCCCGCAGCGACCGGTCAGACGCAGAACTCGTTGCCCTCCGGATCGGCGAAGGTGACCCACGTGTACGGACCCTGCCGGCCCTCGTGCAGCACCGTGGCACCGCGCTCGGCCAGGCGCGCCCTGACCTCGGCCACGTCGCTGTCGCCGGTACGGACGTCGAGGTGCAGTCTGTTCTTCACCGTCTTCGGTTCCGGGACGAGCTGGAACAGGATCCGTAGGTGCTGCGGCTCCCCGCAGGTGATGGCCGCTCCCACCCGCCAGACCAGCCGCCCCCGGTGCGTGGTGGTGTCGGACTCGTCGGCGTGGCCGGCTTCGACCATCTGCCGGATGAATGCTTCGTCCTGTGGCTCGACCGGCCAGCCGAGGGTTTCCGACCACCAGTCGGCCAACCCGTGCGGGTCGGCGCAGTCGATGACGACCTGGACGGTGAACGGCATGGACCCCTCCGGCGATCGGGCCGGGACACCCGGCAGGGACTGGTGCCGGCCGGGTCCCCGTCGCCCCGGCCGGCGCAGCCGACTCTGCCGGAGGGGTCCGACAGTTTCCGGTCCCGCCGCGCCCGGCGACACCACGGCCCGGCCCACCGCGGGATCGGGCGGCAGACCGGGCCGGACAGGTGGTGCGGGCGCAGCCCCCTACGCCCGCGCCGCCGAACGTATGCCGCCGCTCCCCGGTCCGGAAGCTGGCGGCACCGCCCTCACCGACGATTCCCAGACGATTCGCAGCTGGCGGGGAGTCTGCGGGCGGGTCACGGAGCTCGGCGCGCGGCGGTGTCGGCGACCCGGGTCAGCCGGATGAGGAGACCGACGGTGATGAGATAACCGCCGACCAGCAGGGTGAGGACGGCCGTCTCTGCCCAGTTGGGACCCGAGCCGAGCAGGAAGGCCACGAGGACGGCTGCGGCCGCCGTGACCGTAGCCTGCACGGTGATGACCCGCATCAGCGGGAGAGCGGCCCGGTGCCCAGCGGTCCAGGCGGCCGGGGAGCGGCGGGTCGCTCTGGTACGGATGCCCAGCATCTGGTTGGACGGCAACTCGTCCCGGCGGACCGCCTGGGCGGTCAGTTCCAGCATCAGGGCTATGACCAGCAGGCCGAACCCGCCCAAGACCGCGTCAACTAGTGCCATTCCCACTCCACCCGGTTCAGTTCGGCCTTGCGATCCTCGTGGGTTGCGGCTCCTCCAGCGTCCGGGGGCCGGACCTCAGTGTCGCTCATCAGTTCTGTGTCGGGCCGTCGGAGAGGACCCCTTCTCACCGGAGGCGGGGTACCTGTTCCTGCCCCGCTGCCCGGGCGGGGGACGGGTCGGTGAGGCGGCTGCGACGGTGTGGGCAAGATCACGTACCCGCCTGATCCCCGGGAGGCGGCGCGTCGTCCGGGGGTGCCACGAGGTCGGACGAACCGCGGGCGGGAAGCCGTGGTGGGTCGCTCGGCGGGTCCACTGCAATCGCACAACGTGCGGGCAACCATCCGAGCCCGCTCGCGAGATGTACTTCTAGGCGTCCGCCCGACACCGGGGCGCCTGCACCGGGCGCAGGTCTCGGCCGGTGCCCCGCGGCGCAGGAGAGGGAACTCCCGATGCTGGGCAAGTTCACACGCTGGCTGTTGACACCGGTGCTGGCGGTGCCACTGGTATTCCTGGTGGCCAACAGTGCCAGTGCGGCCATCACGTCCAACCAGACGGGCACGGACAACGGGTACTACTACTCGTTCTGGACCGAAGGCAGTGGACAGGCGTCGATGACCCTGGGTGCTGGCGGTAACTACAGCACCACGTGGAGTAACGCCGGGAACTTCGTCACGGGCAAGGGCTGGAACCCGGGTGGCGCCAAGACGGTGACCTACTCGGGTTCGTTCAACCCGTCGGGCAATGCGTACCTCGCGTTGTACGGGTGGACGAAGAATCCGCTGGTGGAGTACTACATCGTGGAGAACTGGGGGACGTACCGGCCGACGGGCACGTTCAAGGGCACGGTGACCAGTGACGGCGGCACCTACGACATCTACGAGACGCAGCGGGTGAACGCGCCGTCGATCGTCGGGACAGCCACGTTCAACCAGTACTGGAGCGTCCGGCAGACGCCGCGGACCGGCGGCACGATCACGGTCGGCAACCACTTCAATGCGTGGGCGAGCAAGGGGATGAACCTGGGCTCGCACGACTACATGATCATGGCCACGGAGGGCTACCACAGCAGCGGTAGCTCCAACATCACGGTGTCCGAGGGGAGCGGGGCTCCTGCACCCGCCCCGAGCACATCGGCTCCGGCCTCCACGCCCCCGGCAGCGTCCCAGCCCCCGGCCTCATCCCCGGCGGCGTCGACCCCTGCGTCCGGTGGGCCCGCGGCGGCGACCCTGGGCGAGGCGGCGGCTCGCAGTGGCCGGTACTTCGGGACGGCGATCGCTGCGGGAAGGCTGGGAGAGCCGGCGTACACGGCACTCGCCGGCCGTGAGTTCAACATGGTGACGCCTGAGAACGAAATGAAGCCGGACGCGACGGAGCCGCAGCAGAACCAGTTCAACTTCTCGGCCGGCGACCAGGTGTACAACTGGGCGATCCAGAACGGGAAGAAGGTCCGCGGTCACACCCTGGCGTGGCACTCGCAGCAGCCGGGATGGATGCAGTCGATGTCGGGCACGGCGTTGCGCAGCGCCATGAAGAACCACATCACCAAGGTGATGCAGCACTACGCGGGCAAGATCTCGTACTGGGACGTGGTGAACGAGGCGTATGCGGACGGCGGCGGCGGCCGCCGCCCGTCGAATCTGCAGTCGACGGGCAACGACTGGATCGAGGACGCGTTCAGGACCGCTCGCGCCGCGGACCCCGCAGCCAAGCTGTGCTACAACGACTACAACATCGAGCGGTGGTCGGACGCCAAGACCCAGGGTGTCTACGCCATGGTGAAGGACTTCAAGTCCCGTGGCGTCCCGATCGACTGCGTCGGCCTGCAGTCGCACATGAACTCGGCCAGCCCCTACAACAGCAGCTTCCGGACCACGCTGGAGAACTTCGCCGCGCTGGGCGTGGACGTGGCCCTGACCGAGCTGGACATCCAGGGCGCCTCGGCGCAGACGTACGCGGGCATGACGAACGACTGCCTCTCGGTGCCGCGCTGCGTCGGGATCACCACGTGGGGCGTCCGCGACAGCGATTCGTGGCGCTCCAATGAGACCCCGCTGCTGTTCGACGGCGCCGGGAACAAGAAGCCGGCCTACACCGCGGTGCTCGACGCGCTCAACTCCGCCGGTCCCGCCAGCCAGCCCGCTCCGCAGCCGCCGGTGACCACGCCGGCTGCGCCACCGGCGACTACCCAGCCGCCGGCGTCGGCAAGCGGGTGCAGGGCGACGTACACGCAGGTCGCGTCATGGCCCGGTGGGTTCCTGGGGAACGTGACAGTCACCAACACCGGCACGGCTGCGGTCCAGGGCTGGGGTGTCCAGTTGGCCCTCGGTGCTGGGCAGAGCCTGGTCAACGTCTGGAACGGGTCCGCGCAGGGCCGGAGCGGTTCCGTGACGGTCGGCAACGCGGCCTACAACGCCACGGTGCCGGCCGGCGGGTCGCAGTTGTTCGGGTTGGTCGCCAACGGCAGCGGCAACGTGACCGTCGCCGGTTGCACCACGGTCGGCGGTACCGGACCGGCGCCCCAGCCCAGCACCCCGGTGAACCCGTCGACCCCGCCTGCGACCACGTCGGTGCCGACGGTCACGACCCCGGTGGTGACCACCCCGGTGTCCTCGCCGTCGTCGACGGCGACGTGCTCGCTGCCCTCGAGTTACCGGTGGACCTCGACCGGGCCGCTGGCGGACCCGAAGTCGGGTTGGGTGGCGCTGAAGGACTTCACCAGCGTCATCTACAACGGCAAGCACCTGGTCTATGCCACCAACCACAACGGCTCGGCCTACGGCTCGATGGGCTTCGGGCTGTTCAGCAACTGGTCGGACATGGCCACAGCTCCGCAGACCGGGATGAGCCAGGGTTCGGTCGCTCCGACCCTGTTCTACTTCGCGCCCAAGAAGATCTGGGTGCTGGCCTACCAGTGGGGTGCCACCCCCTTCTCCTACCGCACCTCCACCGACCCGACCAACCCCAACGGCTGGTCCGCCGCGCAACCGCTGTTCTCGGGCAGCATCGGTGGATCAGGCACCGGCCCGATCGACCAGACCGTGATCGGTGACGACCAGAACATGTACCTGTTCTTCGCCGGGGACAACGGGAAGATCTACCGGGCGAGCATGCCGATCGGGAACTTCCCCGGCAACTTCGGGTCGGCCTCGACCGAGATCATGAGCGACAGCACCGCCAACCTGTTCGAAGCCGTCCAGGTCTACAAGGTCGCCGGCAAGAACCAGTACCTGATGATCGTCGAGGCGATGGGCGCCGGCGGACGCTACTTCCGGTCCTTCACCGCCAGCAGCCTCAACGGCACCTGGACCCCCCAGGCCGCCACCGAGGCCAACCCCTTCGCAGGCAAGGCCAACAGCGGCGCCACCTGGACCAACGACATCAGCCACGGCGACCTGGTCCGGGCCAACCCCGACCAGACCATGACCATCGACCCCTGCAACCTGCAACTGCTCTACCAGGGCCGCGCCACCAACTCCGGCGGCGACTACAACACGCTGCCCTACCGCCCCGCGGTCCTCACCCTGCAACACTGACCGCATGACACACCCGGCCCGGACAGGGCCGGAACGGGCGGGCTCGGTCCACGACCGAGCCCGCCCGTGCCATGTCCACGACCACACCCGGCCTGGGAGGGTGCCGGGGTCACCAGCAGCGAGGGTGGCCCGTGGGCGCCGGCGCGGAGCGCCGCACGATCCGGGTCGCGCCTGCCGACGGCAGCCTGTTTCCCCATTGCGGCGCAAGCATTTCGGCTTCGCCGTGATAGCGGCTGTCTGGGCGGGGCAATCCATAACCAGCCAGGGATCTTCGTCCTGCTGAATGGCGTCCGTGGTCGCTCCGGCTCTGGGCCTGTCGGGCACGATAGGGGGGTGGGCGGAGCGGTGTGGTCGGGGTTGGTGAGGCGTATCGGCGATCCTTTGCCGGCTTGTGCGCGGGAACGATCGACGCCCTGATCGCCGGCACGCAGGGGCCGGCGCACCTCCTACCTCACCTGCCCCTTCCGCGCGGTCACTTTGATGGCGTGACCGCCAACTTCGTGCTCAATCACGTGCCGGACCCGCGGGTGGCAGCTCGTGAACTCGCCCGTGTCGTGCGGCTTGGTGGGTCGGTCGCGGCCACCGTGTGGACCGACCAGCCCACAGCGCAAGCGCAGTTGTTCTCCCAGGCTCTGGCCGCGGCTGACGCGGTTGCCGTCCCCGGGCTGTGTTCGGCGCCAGATCGCGACTTCGAACGTTCGGTTGACGGGCTGGCCGAGGTCCTGCGGCAGGCCGGACTCGTGCCGAGGGTCTGCCGCGAACTCGCGTGGGACTGGGATGTCTCGTGGGAGTCCCTGTGGGCTGGGATCGCCGCCGGGGTGGCCTCGATCGGCACCACCTACCTCGCGCAGACCGACACCGTCCGTCGCCGCGTCGAGAACGAGATGCGCCACATGGCCCACGCCCTCGAAGTCGACGGCTTGGTGCATCTGCCGAGCAAGGCCGCCTACGTCCTGGCCGAAAGGCCCTGACGTACGCCGCGTTCGCCAGCGCCGGCCCGTGGGCGGCATCCCCTCTCTGCCTTCCGTGACCGCGCCATCAGCGCCTTCCGCCTCAGCCCCCGTTGCCCTGATGGGGGTTCGCGCCCACGGCCAGCACCTGGAATCAGCCGCCCCCGGCATGCCCCTGGAAGACCGCGCCGCCGACACCTGGGAACCCCTGATCGCCGTCGCCGACCTCGCCGGTGGCCCCTGGCCCGGCCGGGCCCGCGCCGCTGCCCTGGCGCTGACCGAGGCCAAGGAAGCCACCAGCGACCAACCCCTACGCACCGAAGACCTGCTCGACCGGCTGAAGGACGACCCCGAAGCCCTCTGGTCGACCTTGGCCGGCCGCGCCGACGGCCTCACCGCGATGAAGCTCGGCGCCCTGCTCAGAGTCTCCGGCACACAGGGAACACCGAGTCGGCGCAGACCGGAGCCAGCACCAAGGGCCTGATGGTCCGCATGGGCCACGACAGCCCCCGAGCGGCACTGAAGTCCCAGTACGCCACCGCTCAGGCGGACAGGGCCATTGCCGGCGCTCTCGGCGCCGCTGTGCGGGCGCTGGAGAAGTCCGGCGACGGGACCACGCCGGGGGAGCGGAAGGGCGACGACGGCGACGACGGCGCCGCAGGGGTGCTCGCCAAGGTGAGCTAATGGCACGTTCATGGCACGGAGCCTGCGTGCCGGAGTCTGATCAGGCGGGGGGAAGGTGCCTATCGGGTGCCCAACCCCCGCCTGACCTGCGGCGGAGCGCTGATGGAGCGGTGGAGCGGGTGACGGGAATCGAACCCGCATGACCAGCTTGGAAGTTGACCTCGGGCGCATGCCTGCCGTCCAGGGACTCCTGTACCTGGTGATGAAAGACCGGTTGGTCCGTGAGTGACCGAGGGGACTCGGAGGTGACCGACGGATCGGGCACACATCGGGCACAAGCAGCTGATGCCCGGCCCCCTGC
>DASTGO010000192.1:0-4871 GCA_035719045.1 Kineosporiaceae bacterium
CTGGAGCGGCGGGCCACCTTCTCCACGTACGCCTCCCGGCGCCGGGCCCGCACCCCGTCGGTGGCCTCGTCGGCGCCCTCGGCGGCGGTGGCGTCCTCCTCCAGCAACTGGCTGAGCGCCTGGCGCAGCAGGTCCAGGCCCTCCGCCCGCAGTTGGGAGGCGCGGGACTGGGTGACCCGGAGCTCGTCGGCGATCTCGGTCAGCTGCCGGTGCTCCAGGTAGTAGCCGGTGACCACGAGGCGCGGCCGCTCGGGCAGTTCGGCGATGGCGTCGCGCAGGTAGCCCATCCGCTCGGCGGCGACCAGGGCCTCGTCCGGTCGGGCGCCGGAGTCCTCCAGGCCGGCGGCCAGGCCCTCGTCGTCGACGGTGATCGGGTCCAGGCTGAGCACGGCCGCTCGGTCGGCACCCTCGAGGACCGCGCGCACCTCGGCCTCCGACAGCCCGCTCGCGGCGGCCAGTTCGGTGTCGGTCGGGGTCCGGTGGAGGGCGCTGGTGAGCTGCTCGGTGATCGCGGTCAGGGCCCGGGCGCGGGACCGGACCGACCGGGTCGCCCAGTCCCGCTGGCGCATCTGGTCGATCATCGCCCCGCGGATCCGGGTGGCGGCGAACCGGGCGAAGGGGACGCCGAGGCTGGGGTCGAAGGCGTTCGCCGCCTGGACCAGGGCCAGTGCGCCGGCACCGACCAGGTCGTCGGAGTCCAGATGGCGGGGCAGGCGCGCAGCGGTCTCACGGGCGAGGTGACCGACCAGCGGAAGATGTCCGGTCACCAGCTCCTCGACGGCGGACATGGGAGCGGGCACGTGATCTGCATCGGCGCAGCACGAGCCGTGCTTTCGGGGCCGACCGTCATCCGGCGCAACGGCAACCGGGTGAATCACCCGGACGGGTCAGCACCGCCCGGCCGTTATCGCTCAGGTCCGCCCGCGGGCTGCCGACAGGACTTCCGTCGGACCCGACCCACGGGCCCCTCACCGCACCGGGCGGACCTGCGTCCGGAGCACAGTCCACCGGGGAGTCCCCGGGGGAGATGGACCGCCGGCCCTGGAGCGACCATGAGCCTTCCCGATCTCGCCGCTGTGCTGTGGCGGCAGCGCGAGCTGCTGGAACGCCTGGTGTACCGCCTGGAGTGCGAGCAGCTCCTGCTGGCCGCGGGCCGGACCCGCTGGCTGTCGCTGGCGACCACCGAGGTGGAGACCGTGCTGGATGAGCTGCGCGTGATCGAGATGCAGCGGGCGGCCGCCGCCGACCAGGTGAGCAGGGAACTCGGCCTGTCGCTGGGCGCCACCCTCGAGGAGCTCGCCGGCTCCGCCCAGCCGCCGTGGACCGGGGTCCTCCTGGAACACCGGCAGGCCCTGCTCACCCTGACCGGGGAGTTGTCGGCGCTGGCCGAGACCAACAAGCACCTGATGGCCGCGGGGATGAAGGCGGTCGAGTCCAGTCTGGCCAACCTGGGCCTGCGGACCGGCACGTCCACCCTCGGCTACGACGCCCGGGGGCGCAACGAGATGATCTCCGCCCCCGGCCGGGCCGCCGTGGACCGGTCGTTGTGAGCGAGCGCAGCGAGGTGACGCCGTGAGCGGCTTCTCCACCCTCAACACGGCCGTCACGGGCCTGGCCGCGGCGCAGCGGGCGCTGGACATCGCCGGCCAGAACATCGTCAACGCCAACACCCCCGGCTACTCCCGGCAGCGGGTGCTGCTGGCGTCCTCCGGCGGTGCGACGACGGCGACCTTCCACAGCGGCAACAGCGCGGTCTTCGGCGGGGTGACCGTCGAGCAGATCAGCCGGGTCCGGGACGCCTTCCTGGAGGCCACCCGCACCGCCGCCGGGGCGAAGCAGTCCGCCCTGCAGGCCCAGACCGCCGCGCTGACCAGTGCCCAGACCCTGCTCGCCGAGCCCGGTGACACCGGCCTGCAGGCGAGCATGGACGACTTCTTCAAGTCCTGGCAGAACCTGGCCTCCTCGCCGACCAACAGCTCGAGCGGCTCCGTCGTGATCCAGAACGGCGCGAAGGTAGCCGGTCAGCTGAAGTACATCGGGGACGGGCTGAGCGCCGAGTGGGACAACGCCCACGCGAACATCGTCTCCGTGGTCTCCCAGACCAACCAGGCCGCACAGGACCTGGCCGACCTGAACGGGCAGATCGCCGCGGGAACGGTGGCCGGCCGTCCGGTCAACGAGCTGACGGACAAGCGGGACCTGCTGGTCCGCAAGCTCGCCGAGCTGGTCGGTGGCTCGGCCATCCCGGGCCCGGACAACACCGTGTCGGTGACGGTCAACGGGATCTCCATGGTCTCCGGCACCAGTGCGCAGTCCTTCACGCTGTCCGGTGGCAACGACATCTCCACGGCCGTCTCCTCGCCGCCGACCATCCTCTGGGGGAGCACCCCGGTGCCGATCGAGTCCGGCCAGGCGGCGGGTCTCCTGGCCGCCTTGCGCACCGACCTGCCGAACGTGCGGGCCGGGGTCGACGGGGTGGCCACGTCACTGCGGGATGCCGTGAACCTCGTGTACGCCACCGGATTCACCCTCGGCGGTGATCCCGGGGCGACCTTCTTCGCCGGCACCGGCTCCACGGACCTGTCGGTCGTGCCGACCTCGGCGAGCGAACTGGCCATCGCCAGCGGCGCGGGCAAGACCGACGGGGCGATCGCGGGGGCGATCGGTGACCTGGCGATCGACGCGAACGCCTCACTGGTGCTCGGCGGCGGGCAGCCGCCGTCGTCGCGCTGGCGGGACCTCGCCGTCGGCCTGGGTGTGCAGGTGCAGAGCCTGAAGAACGCCACCACCGTGCAGGAGTCGGTGGTGGCCGCGGCCGACGACGCGGTGCAGAGCAACGCCGGGGTGAGCCTCGACGAGGAGATGACCAACCTGCTGCTGTTCCAGCGGTCCTTCCAGGCCGCCTCGCGGGTCATCACCACCGTCGACGAGATGCTCGACACCCTGGTCAACCGGACCGGAACCGTGGGGCGGTGACCGTAGATGGGTATGGACCGGATCACCCAGTCGACGATGTCGGCGACAGCACTGCGCGGGCTGCAGACCAGCCTGGGCCGGGTGCAGGAGCTGCAGCAGCAGCTGTCCAGCGGCAAGCGGGTCAACGTCCCCAGCGACGACCCGGCCGCGACCGCAGCCGCGATGACCTTCCGTTCCCAGCGGGCCGCCGACGAGCAGTACCTGGTCAACGCCGACGCCGCCGCCGCCCGGCTCAACGTCACCGACAATGCGCTCACCCAGCTGTCGGACCGGCTGCGGGGCGCCCGTGACCTGATGATCCAGTCGCAGAACGGCGCCATCGGCAGCAACAGCCTGGGCGCCCTGTCGCAGCAGGTCCTCGCCGTGCGCCAGGACGTCGTGGACCTCTACAACACCCGGTACCTGGACCGGCCGATCTTCGCCGGGACCGCCCAGGGCTCGGTGACGGTGGACAGCAGCGGCACCTACGTCGGTGACGACGGTGACGTGGTGATCCGGATCTCCGGGGACGCCACCGTGCGCACCGACGTCAAGGGCACCGCGGTCGGCGCGGACACGGTGCCGGCCCTGCTCACCCAGATCGCCGCGGACGTCGCCGCGGGCAACTCCGCCGGTGTGAACGCGGGCCTGGACTCCCTGGACGCGGCGCTGTCGAACGTCCAGCAGTCGCTCGGCGACGTCGGGGCCCGGCAGGCCCGGGTGGACAGTGTCCGCAGCCTGGTCGACTCCGCCCGCCTTGACCTGACCTCGAAGATCAGCGACACCGAGGATGTCGACCTACCCGAGACGATCATGAACCTGCAGGCCCAGCAGGTCGCCTACCAGTCGGCGCTGGGGGCGGCGGCGAAGATCACCCAGGTCTCCCTGGCGGACTTCCTCAAGTGAAACAGTCTCAAGTGAACCAGTCTCAGGTGAAACAGTCTCAGGTGAGCGTCGCCCGGATCGGGACGGCGGTTCCGGAGCAGGGCCGCGGGTGGGCTACCGTTGCGGCGCCGCCGGCGGCGCGAGCGTCGTCGGCCGTCCGTCCCGAGCCCGACCTGGGAGGTGCGCCCGTGGAGGGCGAGCTGCCCGACCTCGTCTTCGTCCGCCCGATGCCGGGCTTCCCGGCGCTGACCAGGTTCGTCCTGGTCCGGCTGGGCGGGTCGGAGGCCGAGGACACCCTGCTGTACGAGCTGCGGAGTCTGGAGGAGCCGGAGGTCCGCTTCCTGGTGGCCGTCCCGACCGCCTTCTTCCCGGACTATGCGGTCGAGCTCGACGAGTCCGCCTGCCTCGACCTGGATCTGCACGACGCGGACGACGCGCTCGTACTCGTGGTTCTCACGGTTGACCCGGATGTGGGTGGTGCGACCGCTAACCTGCTGGCACCGGTCGTCGTCAACGCCCGTACGCGGGCCGCAGCGCAGGTGATCCTGTCCGGCAGCGACTGGCCGGTGCGCGCCGCAGTCGCCTAGTGGTCCCGGAGTGGGTCCCCGGCTGCGGTCAGGGGTCCACGGAGGGAGCCCGCCATGCTCGTTCTCACCCGTCGCGCCGGCGAGAGCATCGTCATCGGTGACGAGGTCCGGGTCGTGGTTCTCGACGTCCGCGGCGACACCGTGCGGCTGGGCATCGAGGCCCCCCGCAGCGTCCAGGTGCACCGGGCCGAGGTGTATGCCGAGGTCCAGGCCGCCAACGCCGCGGCCGTCAGCCATGTCGACGACCTGGAGTCCCTCGCCGGACGGCTGGCCAAGATCGCCCGCCCCGCCCGGCCGGCCCGCCCCCACCGCGGCCACGGCTCAGGACAGTCCGGGCAGCCAGGGCAGTCCGGGCAGCCAGGGCAGTCCGGGCCGCTGGGACAGCCGGGGCAGCCGGGGCCGGATGCCGGTGGTGCCCCGGCCGCCGGGCGGTCCGCCTCCGGG
>DASTGO010000193.1:0-7843 GCA_035719045.1 Kineosporiaceae bacterium
ATCCGGTCCACCTCCGGGCGGACCATCTTCGCCACCTTCACGTCCAGGCCAGCGACCGGCCGGAACTTGCCCATCAGGGGATGTCCGGCGGGTTGAGCCGGCCGACGACAGCCACGTAGTCGGCCGCCGAGCAGGACTGCACGGCGTGCAGGACCGCGGTCGCCACCACCCACGTCCGGGCCCCGTCGGACACCTCGTCACCCGGGTTGAGCGGCCACGCGGCCGGATCCACCCGCAGCGACCACGTACCGCGTTCCTCCTGTTCCTTCGCGGCGCCCGGCCACGGCCCCAGGGCGGCACCGAGGGCCGCGGGGATCGGGGTCCCGTGAGCGTCGCGGGGCGCCGGGTGCGCCCGCTTGCGCACCCGGAGCTGACAGTTGGGCAACACGACGGCCACCGGTCACACCCTCGTCCCGATCGTTACGCCCCCGACGTACGGCCAAGGCGCCTCGTGCGGGACCGACCGGGACCCGCCGCCGCGGCGCAGCCACCGCCGCTTCAACTTCTCAACCGTCAGACCCTGCGGGGCGGGCGCCGACTCGAAGGTGACGGACTGGCCCTCCGCGCTCACGCTCTTAACTGCCCGCTGCCCCATCCCGGACGCCGGATCCGAGGCCACCTGGGCGACCGCCTCCCGGACGATCCAGGTGCGGATGTCCGGGATGGCCCGGGCGTCGATCCCCACCAGGGCGGTCACATCCCAGCCGCCGCCGGCCGCGGCCACGCACGACACCACAGCGACGTCGTCCCCCCACGGGTGGGTGCGCCAGGCACGCCACGACGCCATGTCCTCGCCCGGGACCGGGTAGATGCCGCAGGCGACCACCTGGGAGGGCAGGAGAGGCCGGTTCAGTTCGCTCTCCAACGCCCCTTGCGCGTCCGCCAGGCCCGCCGCGATCCGGGCCCGCTGCGCGGTCGTGAGTGTGGACGGGTCCACCCCCAGCCGGACCGCGACCTCATCGACACTGGCGACATAGCCGGGGGCCGGCTGGGGGAGGTTCGGGACCATCGCGCTGGCCCCGTCAGGCCTGTAGCTGCGCGGCCTGGGCGCGCAGCAGGGCCAGGAGCTCGTCGGCGTGGATCCGCTCGACGACCCGGCCCCTCGGCATGAGCACGATCGTCGAGTTGCCGCCCGCCTGCCCCATCTGGACCTTCTGGAGTAGGCGGCGGGTGCAGCGGACCGCGGAACCCTGCGGGGTCACCGTCTCGAACAGGGCGTCGAGGTCCGTGGGTGGCTCACCGGTCTCCGCGTCCACGATGAGGTCGGTTGGGCGGCTGCGCGCCAGCTCCAGCCCCACCGTGCCGGGCATCGCCCCGTGCAGGGGGGCCTGCATCCCGTTCTTGGCCTGCACGACGGGCGGCGGGGCGAGCGGTGCGGCGGACACCTCGCCGACAGCCGACGGCTTGGAGGGCTCGTCCTCGCGCGCCGGCTGGTCCACCGTGGTGGCGTCCGCCTGCTGGCCGGTGTCAGCGTCGGCGTCGGCGGGTGACGTGTTCGGCCCGGCGCTGGTGCCGTCCTGCGGGGGCTGCTGCTCGGCCTCCGTGGTGGCCTTGTTGGTGCGGCCCCGGGGGGCCTTGCTGGTCGGGGGCATCGTGGGTCTCCTCGCCGGTCGCGCCCTGCGGTTTCGCGCGCACCCTGCACGACCGGTCCGGCTACCGTCGTGGCCCCACAAACGACGGCGGCCCCACCCAAGCCAGGGTGGGGCCGCCGTTACGCCGGTCAGGCGTACGTGAAGCCGCTGGTCTTCGTGGCGTTCCCGGAGTCGTCGACCACGACGACGTCGACCGCGCCTGCCGCGTGCGCCGGGCTGGTCACGTGGATCTCCGACGGGGACACCACGGAGAACGCGGTCCCGTCGGTCCCGCCGAAGGTGACCTTCGTGGCTCCGTCCAGGTAGGAGCCCCGGATGACCACCGCGGTGCCGCCCGCGGCCAGTCCGGTCGCCGGGGTAACGGTGTCGACGACCGCGGTCGGGAAGTACAAGCGGTCCAGTTCGGACCGGCGGATCTTCGTGCCCGCCTTCAAGACGAGGGCCCGGTACCCGCCCTCCGTCTCCGCGTCCGGCCCGTAGTCGGGACCCTTCTCGCCGACGTACGGGATCTTCGAGTACAGGTCGTCGTCGACCACGACGATCGGGTCGGGGTCCTCGGTGACTGGGACGTTCGCCTTGGTGTAGCGGGTGGTGCCGGCCGCGTTGTAGAGGCCCATGGGTGCTCCCTGGGATGTCAGTGGGGTGTGCCGGTGTCGGATCGTGCTCGCCTGCTCCGCTTACGTCGCGGCCTGCCCGACGTCACCAACGCCACCCACCAGGCGGCGACGGCGAGCACAGTGAACACGCCCACCGACCACGAGTCCCGCTGATCCCGGTCACCTGCGACAGCAAGGAAGACCGTCACCACCGCGAGGACCACCTTCCCCGCGAAACCAGCGACGCGAGGCATCACCGCGAGGGCCAGAGCCGTGCACGCCGTACCGCCGGCCAGCCACCAGGGGTTCAAGGGCCCCCACCCGAGGTCCAGCCACTCCATGAGGGCCAGTAAGACGCAGGCGACGGCAGCCGTCACCGCGAACACGAACCTCTCCCGATTGGTCATGCCCCGGAGGGTGAACGGCTCCCACCCCTACCGTCCCGGCCCAGGACCGTAACCCCGACCTGCTGTCACCTTTCGGCCGCCCGCAGCCCAGCGGGCGCACCGAGAGGAGACACCCGTGCCACGACCGACAGGCCTGCTACCCCCCACCCCGGCGCGTCCCCGGCTGCGCATCGGCAAACACCTGGCCGCCAGCCACACGGTGCCCGACGAGGCGGACTGGCTGTCCCAGGTCGGCAACTGGGACATGTACCGCAACGACCAGATCGGCGACTGCGGTCCGGCCAGCGGAGGCCACTATGTGGCAGCGGCATCCACGGCCGCCGGGCACCCGCACATCCCGACCGTCGACGACGTCATCGACCTGTACCGGCGCGTGTCCGGCTACGACCCGGCCACCGGCCGCCACGACGACGGCGTGATCATGCAGGACCTGCTCAGCGAGATGCGCAAAGGCGGGCTCGCGGGGAAGCAGATCCTCGCGTTCGCTGAGGTCGACGTGTCCAACCGGGACGAGGTCGACCTGTGCATCGACCTGTTCGGTGGCGTCCTCATCGGCGCCAACATGCCCCGGGACGCGGAAGTCCAGTTCGACGCGGGCCAGCCGTGGACTCCCACGAGTGGCCGCGGCGGTCGCGCCGGATCGTGGGGCGGCCACGCCATGCACGCTGGCCGGTACAGCCGCATCCGCAAGGCCCGCGACGTCACCACGTGGGGCCGGGTGCAGGTGATGACGGACGCCTGGTGGTACCGGTACGTCGCCGAGGCGTGGGTGATCATCACCGAGGAGTGGGTGCAGGCCAACGGGTTCACCCCGTCGGGTCTCGACTTGTACGGGTTGGGCCGGGAGCTCGCCGAGCTCACCGGGGAACCGAACCCGATCCCCGCCCCTCAGCCAGCCCCCACCCCAGTCCTGCCAGCCGTCGACGCGAACGCCGCCCTGGTCGCCGCGTTCGAGCAGTGGCGGCAGGTCGTCAACGCCTGACCAGGGAGGGAGGTGCACTGATGGCTGGACCCAGGAGGCGGAAGGGCTGCAAGCGTCCCCGCTGAACAGAGGGAAGGGCCCCGGCAGCCGAGTGGTTGCCGGGGCCCTTCCCTGTCAGGCTGCCGGTCAGGCCGGGACCGCCCACTTGCCGATGACGAACGACTCCGGCCGCACGATCTCCAGCGCGACTCGCTCGTCCGCGCGGAACGTGACGATGCCGTCCTCGAAGTTCGTTGCGTTCTCCGAGCTGACCCGCACCGACACCGACTCGCGGTCGTGCAGCTGGGCGCCCATCCCGAACGCGCCGAGCATGAAGAAGTCGTCGCTCATCGCCGTGGTTTCGACGAGCTGCAGGCGCCACACGCGCTTCTCCGCGCCGATCGCCACCGCGACCGCCACCCGGAACTGGCCGTTCTTGTCCTCCTCGACCTCCACGTGCTCCCACATGGTCGGGCTGAGGATGATGCCGGACGGCTCGTACTCGGCCAGCATCGCCTTGGTGACGGCGCGCCGGATCTGCACCGACCACTTGTCCGCGGTCGAGCAGTCGTACGTCTGGATGCCCTCGGTCTCGAAGAACCCGGTCAGGTGCTCGCCGTCTCCGACGGAGTGCAGCAGGTCCCAGTCCTCGGTGTACTTGACGCCCTCGACCATCCGGTTGTTGATGAACGTCTTCAGGCGGCCGTCGTCGCTGAGGATGTTCTTGTGGGCGTCCAGGGCGTGCCCGATCTCGGCGATCGGGAACAGGACCGGCTTGAGGGTCAGCTCCGACTTCGGGACCCGACCCCACTTGTCCGACGCCGACCCGGTGGCCGGGCTGGTGCCGTCCGCAGCGGTCCGCTGCCGGATCTGCTTGGCCCGGTTGACCCAGCCGGTCTCCCTCAGGCCGGACAGCACAGCGGCCTTCGTGCTCGACTTCGGGAACAGGTCCCGGATGTGCATGCGCCGGCGGGCCATCTCGCTGATGCCGAGGTTCTGCACCGAGCCGAGAGCCTGGGTCGTGACGGTGCCCGCGGAGAAGTTGAAGATCGACTTGCCCTCGATGCGGGTCGTGAACGAGGCGGAGTCGTCGAATCCACGCTCGCGGGCCCGCTGGAGGGCCTCGGACTCGACGAACAGGTCGCCGAGGCTCTTGGACTCCATGTCGCCGCCGCGCGGCAGGGCCGCGTTCCGGGCGGCCTCGCTGCTCTCGTCGGAGCCGTCCAGGTAGGCGCCAAACGACTCGTGGGCGCGGGTGGCGTCGATGAGGCCCTTGATCTCCTCGGCCTCACGGACGGTTTTCCGGTAGTCCTCGAACTGCTCGCGGGACAGGTCGAAGCGGCCCTTCTCGTCGGTCTTGAAGGTGCCGACGAGCCGGTCGCATTCCTTGCGCTTCTCGGCCAGCAGGCCGTTGAGCGCCTTCACGTCGATGGTTGCCGTCGTCATGACGGTGGTCCTTCCAATGCTGGTGCCGGGCGGTTGACGTGTGTCGCTCGCCCGGCCAGCACCGGGACGACCCGATCACGGCGGGCACCGTGACGGGGACGGGTCGTTAACGTCTCGGGGTCACCGAGGGGTCGGTCAGCAGGACAGGGAGTCCAGCTCCTTGCGGACGTCCGCGGGGTCGAGGGACACGTTCCCGTCCGCCTCGTCGTCCTCATCGGTGTCGGGTTCCTGCTCGCCCGGGTCGCTCTCCTCGTCGGCCGGCGGGCCGGCGGGGGCCGGGGGAACCGCGGGGGGCCCGGCCTTCGTGCCGAGATGGGGATCGGCCTCCAACTCCTCGTCGAACGGGTCCGGGTCCTCGTCGTCCGGGTCGACGTCGTCCTGCTCGGACCCGTCCCCGAGGACCATCCCGGTCACGTCCACGCCCTTCGCGGCCAACCGGTCGAGCAGGGTCAGGAGGGGGTCGCGGACCTCGGCGGCGAGGGCCTTGCCCTGCAGGGGGGCCGCGCCGAGCCGGGCGGCCGCACCGAGTAGCCCCTCGACGGCGGGGCCGATCAGGCGGGTCGCCTGCACGGCCTCCTCGACCTCCTCGGCGGGCGCCTCGCTGATGCCCTCCGGGACGGCAACAAGGGACAGCTCCACCTCGACGGGGATCCCGAGGGTGACCTGTTCCCCGGCCAGGCTGTAGGGGATCTGGTAGGAGGCCATGCGGGGGCCGAGGTCGGCCTCGACGATCACGTGATCCTCGAACGTGGCCGTCACCGTCACCCAGTGGCAGTTGTCGTCTCCCACGGACGGCGGGAACAGCAGTTCGCGCGCCGCCTCAGCGATCTTGTCCCGTCGTTCCTCGAACGACCCCAGCATGTAGGCCATGGCCTTGAGCTCCATCCTGTTCTGCGCGGGCACCTTCAACGCCGCAGCGACCACCGCCGCGGCCTTCCCTTCCCCGCGCACCAGGGCGGCGTGCTGGGCCGTGTAGAGACCGGTCGCCTCCTTCTCGCGGAGCTGGCAGTAGCCGTGCGCCTCGTCCACCGTCATGTGCTTGGAGGCGATGGCAACGCACCGTTCGTGGTCGCCGGGGACCCCCCAGCCGATCACTGTCGCCCCGGCCCCGTGCGTGAACCACTTGCGCAGGTTCTCGGCGCCGCCGCGGTCCCGATCCGCGCCTCCGGCCTTGCTCTCCACCCCTAGGCGGAACCGGCCGGCCAAGGCCTCCGCCACCAACCTGGTGGCGGTCTTCGTCTCCACTCCGGCTCCGGAAATCCGTGGCAGCCACAGGTCCGGGTCGGCGGCGAGCTCGGTGCGTAGCGCGGGGTTGCCGGCCGCATCATGCGGGTCCCACCACGCAACGGTCTCGGCGTTGTCGCCATCCGGGTCGTCAGGGTTGACGACGGCGCGCCCCTCAGGGTCGGGGTTGATCGAAACGGCGGACTCGACCGGGATCACGTAGACGTGACCCACGTAGACACCATCGGGGGACTGCCAGGTCTGCCCCCACTGCCCGGAAGGAAGTTCGGTGCCGGTCTCCTCCTGCCACTCCCGGATGGCAGCGTCCCGTGGGGCCTCACGGTCCTCCAGGGTCCCGCCAGGAAACTCCCACGTGCCTGCGGCCGGGTCACGCTCGGACGGGTCTCTGAGCGGATCGTCGAGGGCTCTCTGCAGCATCAGGGTGCGGCCGGTGTCCTTCGCCACGACGGCTATCCCGGCGGCGACAGGACGGCCCTTCACCGATTTCGTCTCCACCCCTGCTTCCTGACTTGCCGGGAGCGGGGTGAGGGGGATGGGTCGCCGCTCGTCTCCGAGGACGATCCACACGTCCGGGAACTCGACGTCCGTCTGCGGGACCGGTGAGGCGTCCACGTCGTACCCGAGGGTGCAGTGCGGGGTGTACCCGTGGTTGGAGGCCGGGTCGATCCCACCGTCACGCAAGGCACCGATGACGGCCTCGTAGACGGCGTTCAGGCCGGGGACGTCCACGGGTACGAACACGGGGACGCCCTGCGGGCCTGCCGGGAACTGCCCGAGCCCTCCGACGCTCCCGGTGAGGGTGGGGGTGCCCGTGAGGGCTGGGCGCAGCAGGTCCTCCAGCAGTCCGGCGTCGTACTCGCCATCCGGGAGGCAGGCGATCGTGACGTGCAGGTGCTCCGGGTCCGTTCCGTCGGCGACAGCGAGGGACTGGGCGACGTCCGAGGGTGGGATCAGGGCGATCATCGCGCCGCGGCCGGAGGCCTGCTCGGAGGCCTTCACCTGCACGGCGAAGGTGGTCTTCCGTTCGAGCCCGTCCGGGTGCCCGCCCTGCACGGACTTGACCTCCAACGCCATCGTCAGCGGGTGCGCACCGTGCAGCACCGGGCTGATCTCGAACAGCTCCAGGCCGTAGATGATCCGGACGCCGTCGCCCCGCTTGGACGCCATCCCGGGGATGACCTTGTAGCCGATGGACCAGCACGCCTCCCCGCTGGACGCGTAGAAGGAGGCCATCTCCCAGGCCTCGCGGCCCCGCTGTGTCCGCAGGTTGAACTGCATGACCGCGACCAGGGCCCCGGCTTCCGCCGGCCACGCCTTCCCGTCCGGCCCGAGGGCTGGGAGCCGCTTGTCGCCGGGCTTCCACTCCTCGATGCTCAGGACCCGGCCGACGTCCTTCTTCCAGTCGTGGTGGTGGACGACCTTCGGGCGCCGCCGGGACAAGGTGACGGTGAACGCTCCGGGGACGATCAGGTCGTTGACCTCGTCGACGGTCCCGGTGACCGCGACGATGGCGGTCACGAGCCCTTCGGGCGCCCGGACGGGCTTGGCCGGTCCGACGCCGGAGCCGACGGCAGGGCGCTTCAACGATGCTGCAGG
>DASTGO010000194.1:0-8940 GCA_035719045.1 Kineosporiaceae bacterium
CGATCACCTGATCGATCCGGTCCCTGGTGGCCCGAGAGATGACGCGCTTGCCCGACAACGCGTACGACACCGTGCTCCGGGAGACCCCGGCTCGACGGGCGACATCGCCGATCGTGACCATGACGCGCTCTCCGTTGAGTCGATCCGGTTCGACTGTCGAATGTTAGCGCTCACATCGCGACCTGTGTCAATGCTTCGGACCGGATCGACGGGCAGTCCACAGCCTCTCGGCTGCCCAGGCGGAGCAGGCCGGTCCCGGGGTAGCGGCCGGAGGCCAGGGCGACGTGGACGGCCCGACCGGGGCCATCGCCATCATGGCCGCCTCCGGCGGGAACTGGTGCCGGGTCTGCTGGACGGCCTGATGAAGCCGACTGCCCGCGAGCAGGACGGAGAGCCCCCGTGGGCAGGTGACCGCGGACCTGGGGACGTCAGGCACCGGCGCCTTCAACCCCTGCGGCCCCCACGCGTTCTGCAGGAACATGGCGACGACAAACTGGGCGCCTTGGTCGGTCTCGGCGTGTCGGCCAAGAACCGCCGGTACACCGGCTCCGGCATGCCCTCCCACGACCTGACCATCGCCGCCCGCACCGGTCCCGCCTCGTCTGCGGCCAACACCCGCCGCACCCCGTCGGGCAGCCGGGGATCCGAGGCGAGCTGCTCCCGCATCCTCAACTGCGGATCCTCCACCAGCAGCGACCAGAACTCCCGCGGCAGCACCGATCCGCGCGGGCCAGCACCACCGGTCGGACCCACAGAGGCGATCCGCACCCACGCGTCCAGGTGCCGGACCAGCCGCCACCGCACGTCCAGCGGCGTGACGGCGTTCAACCCCAGCCGCACCAACGCCACCACGTCACCGACCGCCACCACGGCCCGCACCAAGTCAGCGGTCAGGTCCGCGCGGCGAGCCACGATGCTGGCGACACCGGGACGCTCCACCAGCCGCCCCAGGGCCTCCAGCGGCGTCAACGGATTCCCCACCAGACCGCGCAGCCACGCTTCCCGCCGCTGCGGATCCACCGAAGCCCTGCCCACCTCGCGATCACGGCAAAGGTTTATGGGCGCTCAGTGCCCTCAGCGCCCGATGAGAATCCGACCTACGCACACCCCAGGCGTAGGTCCATAGACCAGGGCGGCCGTCTGAGAACCCAGTAAGACCCTGATGACCTGCGCAAACGCCGCCGCCCGCGGAGACCCGACCTCGAAGACTGGCCCGTCAACGCCTGGGCCGGTCTGGTTCTGGCATGACCACTCATGCCAGAACGACACCGGATGATGTCGGGATCGACAGCACAAACAGGCCTTGACCTGGGGCTTCGTCGGAGCCGCCTGCGGAGAGCGCAGCGCATCCACCACCACGACGACCAGCGGAAACACGGAACTACTCCTGCAGGAGAGCGTCTCACTCCGGGGCCGTCCCGATTGAGCTTTGCACGTCTGCCAGTGGTTCCAGTGGGGAGGGGGACGGGAGCCCGGCCCCGATGGTTGCCCGACCTGACCGTCTACGACTGCGTCATGAACGAACGGATTGACACCATGCGGCGGCGCGCTCGGCCGCTGCCCGGTGCCGCGCCTCGACGGTCGGCAGTCGGGTGAGGATGGTCTGCAGGTCGACGAGGTTGGCGTGCAGGAGCGCGGCAACGAAGTTGCGGTCTTTCTCTCGTAGAGCGCAGAGCTTCGCGACGCACAGGTCTTCCTTGTCCAGGCACCAGCCCGTGAACTGCGGTTCGCCCGAGGGTGCGGCGGTGTTGGAGTTCTGGACCTTGACCAGGCGGTCGCGCCACCCCTCGGGGAGCGCGGAGGTCTCCAGGTCGACGCCGTCGATACTGAAGCCGTGCAGTTGCTCGAACGGCGAGAACTCCCCCGCGACACCTTCGATGAGGTCGGCCAGGCGCGCAGTCTCGTGGTTGTCATCGGCGATGGGCAGGATGTCGACCTCGATGGACATCGTGGCGTCGGCGGGTAGCCGATCCTCGGGGAAGGTTCCGAGGATCGCCTGGGAGCCGACGACGATCACCTCGGATCGGCCGATGATCTGGCAGGCCGTTCGGATAGCGTGTTCGAGCTGATCGCGGCGCATCAGCTGACCGCAGCCAACACACCCGCGCGCTCATCCTGCGTCAGCAGCCCGCCCATCGGCGAGACCTCCCGCATCTCGATGGAATCGCGGTCCAGGCCGGTGAGCACCCGGTGCAGGCCGAGCACGTCCCCACGTTCGATGAGCGACGTCCAACGGTCGAGGTTTCGTCGGTGCGGTTCACCGGTGACATGGTCACGCAGCCGCTCCAGGTTGCCCTCGATGGTGGGCCGCCACTCCTGCAGACTCGCGTGGGTCAGACGCGAGGAGAGTCGGCGATGCAGCTGCCACGACCGGCGCTCAGAACGTGTCAGGTCGGGCTCGACTACTCGCCGCACGACCTGGAGGCGATAACCCATGCAGGACAGCAGCCGATCAAGTTGATCATCACTGAGTTCGGTCTTGCCCGAGAGGAACTGACTGATGCTGGGCTGGTGAACCCCACTGACCCTGGACAGCTCAGACTGGGTAGTGCCCGTATCGGACATCACCATCCGAAGCAGATCACCTCGGTCAGTCATGACTGAACTATAGCACTGCTTGCTATGTCCAACTCCCGCACTGTGCACACCCAGCCCACCCATCTGACCTGGCCCTTTGTCCGAGCTGTCCGGAGGACGCACGGCGCATCCACCAGCCGGCGGCCTCAGTCAGGTGCGCTCGTCCGCGAAGACCCCCGCTGCGAGCCGGCGAGGAAACCCCGCGCACCACGTCGGACGTGCCCCAGACCTGCCGCACTACTGGCGCCAGCATGCCGGCACCTGACGCCACGGCACCCCGGGAACCGAAGGCGCCACCCGTATCCAGAGGGCACGGTCGTGGGTTCGAGCCGCCCCCTCCACCAACACTCGAGTACCCACGCGGAGTCAGCCCACTGACAAACCCGCAGCTCAGAGCCGCGTCACCAGTTCCCCGGCCGGGGGCTGGACTCGATTGCGGGGAGCGAACCCACGACCTACGCATTACGAGGACACCGGGCGAACCCTCCACCGCTCCTACCTGCGCTGGTGGGTCACCACCCCTCCCTGGTGGCACTCAGCGAACAGGGCGAATGCGTGAGTTCATGCCAGAGGTCATGCCACTCTCGATACCGGTCAGCCCGGGACCGGCGGTCAGTAGGCGGGCATCTGGTCGATGACCTTGGCGGCCGCGTCGATCATCGCGGTCGCGGCGGGCAGGGCTTCGCGGACGTCGTCCGTGGTGGCGGTGGGGTGGTCGGGGGTGGGGTATTCGGTGTGGTTGCGCAGCGGGCGCATCCAGCTGAAGGGCCGGAACACCGCTCCCAGCGGCGGGTCGAGCTGGGCGCGCACGACGTCGAGGAGGACCGCGTGGGCGCCGTCACCACTGGCCCGCAACCCCTGGTTGACCAGGATCGCGGTCAACGCCTTGCGGGCAGCGTCGTAGGCCAGGGCGAACGCACCGGACGGGTCGGACTCGATGATCGCCCCCGCCGAGGCCACATGCGCGCCGGCTTGTCCGAGCAGGACGCCGGCCATGTCCCGGTTGGCCGTCACCCGGGTCAACTGCCCACGGGCGAGCAGACCGTCGACCGGGCCTCTGCCCTGCTCCCACCGAAGGATCACCAACACCCTCTCCTTCTGTTCCTCGGAACCGTCGGCCGGTGACGACCCCGAACCCCCGGCCAGCTCACGCCTGAACCTCCTGCCCGTCCTCGACCAGAGGGACAGGGATCAGGGGGCGGGACTTCAGGGTACGCACGAACGGATCTTCTCCGGCATCCCACACCTTCGGGGCGACCCGGGTCACGTTGACCTCCCGGTGCAGCCGCCGGCCTGCCCGCTCCCCCAACTCCAGCAGGACATCCCGCGGGGTCGCCCCCACCACCAGCACGTCCACGTCCCGCGGCGGGTCACCGGGCTCGCCTGCACGGCGGGCCGCCCACGACCCGTACAGGTACACCTCCCGCACCCCACCCACCCCTGCCAGCACATCCGGCAGCACCGCGACCGGCCCGTAGGTCAACTCCAACAGCTCCGCCAGCGGCCGGAACAACACATGCCCCGTCACCGCCCGCACCAGCCGGGCCTGCCCCACCCGCCGATCCGTCACCAACCCACCCACCACCAGTCGGGCCACCTCCGCATGCACCGTCGGCAGGCTCACCCCGATACGGCGCGCGATCTCCGTGAGCGTGTACTCGGACTCAGGGTGCAGCAACAGCAGCGCCAGCAACTCCCCCTGCGCATCCGAACGCAGCAACGGAGCCAACACCGGAACCCGAGACTTCACAAACACCGAAGGTACCTTCAGGATAACCGAAGGGCAAGACGCGAAACACTCGCCCCTGACCAGCTACGCATGCCGCCCGCCGCCCGCGAATCGGATGTACCGGACATGCCGATGTGCGCGAGTTGGCTGAGTAGGCTCCTCGCATGCTCAGCGCGGGCGTCGAGTCGATCGCCGAGGACCTTCGGCAGTACGGCGAACCGGAGACAGCAGAATGGATTCTCGGTTGCTCCGATGACGAGTTGGTACGCGTGTGCTCGGTGGCGGAGTGGCTGCTGTACTACGGGCCGCGGAGGCCCTCGGGTGGCAGCATGATGATCGGAAAGGCATGCGCTCTGGCGGCCGTGTACGTGCATGACGGTTCGCCGCGGGAACTCGCGCGATCTCGACGCAAGCCCTCCAGTGGTGTCGCGCCGCAGTCGGAAGGTCGCCGCCCTGACGAGGAACTCCAGACCTCCATGCCGAGGGAATATGGAGTTGGCGACGACGCCCGCAAGTATTGGGCACGGGCATAGACCGGGACGGTCGGAGAGTCGCGCAACGCTGGCAGGCAGTGCACGCACATGCCGCAGATCGGTCGACGCCGTCGGTTCGCGTCGGAGGTCTCAGTAGCGCGGAGACGCGATTAGGACCGGGATCTGGCGGTGGGTGCGCTGCTGGTATTCCAGGTAGGGCGGGTAGACCGCTACCGCGCGTTGCCACCAGACGTCGCGCTCGACACCACTGACCTCGCGGACGGCGACCCCGACGGGCGTCGGGCCATCCTGCAGTTCCACCTCATCGGGGTTGGCGACAAGGTTGTGGTACCACTGCGGGTGATCCGGAGCGCCGCCCTTGGACGCCACCAAGGCGTACTCGCCGTCGTGCTCGACCCGCATCAGAGCGATCTTTCGAACCTTGCCCGAGCGGCTGCCCCGCATCGCCACGATCACTACCGGGATCCCGGTGTCCATCAGCGTGTTGGCCCGAGTGCCGCCGGAGGCCTCGTACTCGGCCACCTGCTCGCGCACCCAGGCCGCCGGGCTGGGCTCGTACTCTCCGTCGAGGCTCATGGTGTCGACCCTACGCGTCGTCGCCACTGCGTGTGCTCTGGGCGCTCGCGCCGAGTGACGATCGCTGAACCTGACCGACGACCTGAACCGGATCTGCCGCTGTCGGCGGGATGCGCGGCCGTGCCGCCGAGTCAGCTCACACATCGATACCGGATGTGGGTGGTCAGCGGTGAGTGAAGCACCTCGACCGGCTCGAAACCGAAGGACTCAACCCCGTCGAAGATGCGCTCGCCGGAACCGAGCAGGACGGGTGCGATGTCGAGGGTGAGCTCGTCGATCACCCCGGCGATCAACGCCTGCCGGACGGTCGAGGCGCCACCTGCGATGTCCACCCCGTTGTCCCCGGCGGCCTGACGCGCTGCAGCGTAGGCCGCATGGAAGCCGTCGGTGATGAAGTGGAAGGTCGTTCCCCCGTCCATCTGGAGCGGACCACGGGCGTGATGGGTCAGCACGAACACCGGCGCGTGATACGGCGGTTCGGGGCCCCACCAGCCCGACCAATCCTCATCCCAGTCCCCACGGATCGGGCCGAACATGTTCCGCCCCATCACGTAGGCGCCTCGGGGGCGCATCAGCCACTCTTTCGCGACCTTGTCAGCGTCGTTGGCCCGCGGGTCGCCCATGTGCCAGCCGTGTAGCTCCCGTCCCCGCTTGCCCAGTGGGTTCTCCCTGCTCTGGTCCGGCCCCGCGACGAAGCCGTCCAACGAGATCGACATGTGGCAGGTGGTGTCCGGCACACGAACCTCCCGACTAATGGCAACTCGCAAGCCTAACGGGGCCGCCGCCTCGCGCTATCGCACCGAGCCCACCCGCAGACCCCACCGACGCCGACCGGACATAGCCGCTGGTCCGGGACTGGGCGGCGTGTGGTCTCAGCCGCTGCCGGATTCAGCGTCACGACCTTCTCGACGTAGGGGTCCTCCGAGATCGCCGAGTTGGTCCAGGAGGCGTTGCCTGGCCTCGTGCAGCCTCCCCTCGTAGTCCGGACTGAAGATGTCTGCGAGGGCGGTTTCCAGGACGCCGGAGAGGGTGTGCAGGGGCGACCACACCGCTCGGTCCTGGTTGACGAGGTCGTCGAACCCAGGCGTTCCCATGACCTCGGACAGCCACTCGGACAACACCACGGCCTGGTCGTGCGTAAGCCGAATGATCACGCCGTGCGAGGTCACGCGGAGAGGGTAGGCGAAGTAGCCGCACGACAACATCCTCAATTGCCGCCGAGCGCGCTGGCGCGCGAGGTGGCCTGTCAGTCAGGCAAGTCGGTCTGCGGCTGTGGCGCGGACCTCGTTGGTTTCGATTGGGTCGTCGCGCAGGTAGCGCAGGCGTTGCCGGGTCATCTCATTCAGGGGCGTGTGCTGGGCTGCCAGCAGCCGCACGTCGGCCTCGCAGTCCCATAGCCCTTCGGTGAGCAGAGGTTCCACGCCCGGTTGGTCGAGCGTGATCAACGCGCGCAGGTAGCGGGGTCGTTCGTAGGAGTGGGGGCTGGACCACAGTCGCCGGATGCGAGGTACGGCGCTGACCACCGCTGGTCCGCCAATCCGGGCCAGTCCTGCAGCCAGTTCGTCATAGCCGCACCGGTCGTCAGGGCGGGCATCCAGCCACTCCCAGCCGGCCAGCAGCGCCGATACATCGGTGGCGTCGCCATGTGCCGCCAGCAGCCGCCAACCGGGAGCAGTTCCGGCTGCGGGAGACGTCGGCGCAGCTCCCACAGCACCAGGCGCCGATCATCGGCACCGGCGGGCCCGCGGAGGATGGCCAGCAGCGCATCTGTGGGGGTGTCCGCGAACGGCCGCGACGGTCTCGGACGGCTGTTCGCGGCCTCCACGGCCTTGGCGATACGTCGGTCGTGCAAGGCCCATCGCGGCCACGGTGCTGACAGCCATAGGACGTCTCGCTCGGCAGCGGCATCCAATCGGCCGAGCACCGCCGGGAGCAGGTCCTCCCACCAGGTGGGCGGCCACGACGCAGCGACCGTGTGGAGCACATCGAGCCAGCGCTCGCCCTCCTGCACGCAACGGCGGATCTCCTCGACCGCCTCGTCGACGCCGGCACGACCCAGAGCCTCGACGACGCCGACGGTGAGCTCGAACCGGTGGCCGTCGTCGGATCCCTCACCCGGCGCGGTGAACAGCCGGGCTGTGACGCCCGCAACCGGCAGCCGGAGATCTCGGACCAGGCGAGCCAAATAGACCTCCCGCTCATCGACCTGCCAGTCCCACCGGTAGTCCCGCCGCAGACAGTCAGCCACCAGTTCGGGGCCGGCAGGGTCAAGCATCGCGCCAAGCGCGCCCCGCCCAAGCCCGCGCTGCAGGGCCCTTGCCGTCGTCGTCACGCTCGCATAGGACCAGGCGTCGCCATCACTTTCGCTGCTCATCCCCGGGCAGTCTGACGCAGCCACCACCCAAACGCTGCCGGGTTTACCGTCCGCCCCCTGACCGGCACTGTGCCAGGGCCGAACTGCACCACCACGGACGCGCGCTTGTATGCCGCCAAGCCCCAAGGGTTGCTGATGCCGTGACCCCCGGCACCACTCGTGCGATCAGTTCCACGAGTGCTCTCGGAGAAGACGGCCTACGCACACGGAATGCGTAGGTCCAGTGACGAGTTGGCGGCCCGAGAGCACAGCGAGACCAGGATGACCTGCTGAAACGCGCCGTCCCCCGGCGCTGGAGCTCGAACACCAGCCCGCGCGACACCACTGCCCGTGTCGTTCTGGCATGACATCTCATGCCAGAACAACACGGACCAATGTCGAGATCAGGAACGGAAACAGGCTCTGACCTGCGCATTTGTCGGAGCCGCCTGTGGGAATCGAACCCACGACCTACGCATTACGAGGACCCCGCGCCAACCCTCCTTCGCTCCCACCAGCACCGATCCGACACCACCCCACCCTCGTGCCACTCAGCGAACAGGGCGAACGCCGTCGGGGATTCCACAAGGGATTCCACCGGCATGGTCGGTGAATGCTGCAATCCACCCGCCTTCAGCATAGGGACTGCGCTCCCGATTCCAGCTCTACGGAGGATCAAGGGCGGACGCTGCGCGGCCGCCAGCGCGCCGGGGCGTACGGCGCTGGGGCGCCGGTCCCGGCGCGCGGCACAGTAGGGCGGAGCACTACGTCACTTTGTCGCTCCCGGAGCCACGCCACGCAGTCCTCCAAGAGGCCGCCCCCATCGCCGCCCGAGGTCGCGTAGCTTCGCAGGGCATCGCGCAACGTCTCGACGTTGGCGGCGTCCATGCGGCAATGGCTTTCCGCCCAGAGGATCGGCCCATCCTCACGGGTGCGGACAACTCGGCCCTGCTGGTGCGCCACGCGCAGCAGTAGGGCAATCTCGACTGCCCGCTCGCGCCAGGAACTACGCGGAGACGCCAGGATCCGCGGCCGACAGGGTCGCGGACGCCAGGTAGGCGTCCCCGTGAAGGTTAGTAGTGCTTCGTTAGGTCGGCACCAGTGCGTGGCAGAGAGGGCAGAACCCGAGCCAGGTGGCGAGCAGGTACTGCAGCTCGCGTAGGAGGGCGTACAGGCTCAGGTCTGCCCAGCTGCTTTTGGGTTGTCCAGGC
>DASTGO010000195.1:0-8116 GCA_035719045.1 Kineosporiaceae bacterium
CCGCCGACTCGTTGTTGCGTATGGCGCACCGATGCTCCGCATTGCGGAACGGAAGTCAGTGTGTTGGCGACAACCGCAACCCGTCAAGGCATGCGCAATGACCGTGGTGGCCCCAGGGACGCCCAGCGACCCATCCCTTGCCCGCCCCAGCCCGCCCCCGGCCGGCACTCTCGGCACCTGCGGCCCGCACTCTCGGCACCCGCACCCTCGGCACCTGCTCCACGCGAAGGGCGAACCGGCAGGCTCAGGCCGTGACGGACTCCCAGGAACCGAACGGGGCGCCGGCGTCCGCAGCCGTCTGCCGGGCCAGCACGATCCCGCCGTCGGCCCCGATCGCGAACAGGCACAGCCGGCCGTCGGCGCCCGCGGCCAGGGCCGGCAGGGCGGGCGTGATCAGGCCGAGATCGGTCCAGGCACCGGTGACCGGACCGTCCACCTCCGCCTGGTGATCGGTCACCAGGCTGCCACCGGGAGCCCTGGCCACCACGACCAGCCGCCCGTCCGCGGCGCAGGCCAGGGCCGGTTCGCCGTAGCCGCCGGGACCGTCGAGATCGGTGAAGGTGCTGGTCCAGGAACCGTCGGCGGCCGACTCGACCGCGAGCAGCAACGCCCCGTCCACCGCCCTGCGCACGACCACCGCGCCCCGGCCGTCGGCCAGCCGGACCGCGGAGG
The DNA here is from genome assembly GCA_035719045.1 of Kineosporiaceae bacterium. Taxonomy (GTDB): domain Bacteria; phylum Actinomycetota; class Actinomycetes; order Actinomycetales; family Kineosporiaceae; genus DASTGO01. The sequence goes on from DASTGO010000195.1 coordinate 673, forward strand.
GCGTGGCGGCGGGGGGATCCGTGGACCAGGCCGCGTCCAGCACCATCGCGCCGTTGGGGGCGTTCTGGTACCAGTGCACGACGCCGTCGCGGCCCATCGCGAACACGTGCAGCCGGTCCTGGGCATCGGTCACCACCGCCGGCGCCTCGTCGGACAGGTAGGGGCCGCCGCCCAGGTCGAGCCAGCCGCCGAACGGTCCGTCGAGGGTGTGCTGGAAGCAGGTGCTCAGGCCGCCGTTGCTGTTGCGGCACCACACCTCCAGCCGGCCGTCGGCATTGCGGGCGGCGGCGGGCATCCCGGTGTACGGCGCCCCCGGCCCGTCGGGATTGCCCAGGGAGGTCCAGCCCGAGAACGCCAGGGACGGCGGGGTCTGGTGGGCGGTGATGATGTCGTGCGCGTCCACCCGCAGCGCGAACACCTGCAGCCGTCCGTCATGGGTGGCCGACACCGACACCCGCTGCGCGACCATCCCGGCCCCCATCCGGGCCGGACCGAGCCAGGCCCCGCCCGGACTGTCCTCGTACCAGTCGAGGACGTCCCCGTCGAGGACCGCGAACGCCTCCAGCCGACCGTCGGCGTCGGTGCCCAGCCAGGACACCCCGGGGCTGAACCGGTAGCGCATCGCCCGGTACCAGGCGGTCCCGCTGGCCAGCGGGTCGTGGGCGGCGTAGGTGTCGAAGACGCCGAGCTTGGCCTCCGCCTGCGCCTCGGTGAGGTTCGGGGTGGTGTCCATGATCGCGTAGTCCCGGTGGTGCACCAGGAGGGTGTGGCCGTCCGGCCGGCGCCACCCCCGGACCGCCGCCCGGACGAAGTTCGCGACCGCCACGTGGTCGGCGTGGTCGCCGTGCAGGTGGACGTCGGGCAGCGGGTCCTGGGTCCGGATCACGCCCGGGGAGAACCGGCCCAGCAGTGCGGTGAGCATCGCGATCAGCCCGGGCTTGGTGTACGTGACGCTCGCGGTCACCGGGCTGCCCACCGGGACGATCGTGTGCACCGTCGGGTACGCCCCCGACCACAGGTTCGGCAGCGCCGCCAGTTGCAGGTTGTCCCCGCCGTCGGGCAGGCACAGGAACAGCACCTGGACGTTCGGGGCGGCGGTCAGGGTGTCCAGCTCGACCGGGGTCGTCCCCACGGCGAGGACCTCCCGCCGCCAGTCGTCGGCGACGCCGGCCATCTGGGCATAGGCGGCCCGGATGCCGTCCTCGCGGTTCGCGGCGTACTGCTCGCGGCCGACGCCCGGCAGCCCGTTGTACTCGCCCGCGGTGCAGAACACCGTCCGGGACGGCAGCCCGGCGGCGATCCAGTCCGCCAGGTCGGGGGCCAGGAACAGCAGGTCGTCGTCCTCGTGGGCGACGATGTTGAGCACTCCGGGGTCGGGCATGGCCGCCTCCTTGAGCCACCTGGCCGCCGCGCCCGTCGCACCGGCGCCGGTAGCCCAGGAGTACCAGATGCACCGCGACCGGCAATTCGTGACGATCCCCTCCGGATCCCCGCGACCCGCCGCGAGTGGCCGGGAGGTCCGGCAGGTGATCTGGACCGCGCTGGGCTTCCTGGCCGCCCACACCTCCCGGGCCCGGCTGCTCACCCTGGTGACCGGCGTCGTCTACCGGGATCCCGGGCTGCTCGGCAAGATGGCCACCACCCTCGACGTGCTGTCCGGCGGGCGGTCCATGCTCGGCATCGGGGCCGCGTGGAACGAGCAGGAGGCCCGCGGGCTGGGCCTGTCCTTCCCGCCGACGGCTGAACGGTTCGAGCGACTGGAGGAGGCGCTGCAGATCGTCCTGCAGATGTGGAGCGGCTCCCAGGATCCCTACCAGGGCAAGTACTACCGGCTGGAGCGGACCCTCACCGTCCCGGGGTGATCCCTCAGATCTCCTCCTGGTAGCCCCGCGGACCCCGGTCCGCCGGCCACCTGGCCCTAGGCTGGCCGAATCGGTCGAGGACGGCACGGAAGGTGGACCGGATGGCCCGCTTGGGGTGGCGTCGACGCGGGGGCCACGAACCGGACGGGCCGCAGGAGCCGGATCCGGTGTACGGCTACCTCACCGCCGCCCAGGGTGCCCGGCTGCGCTCACTGGTCCGGCAGTCGTTCGCCGAGCGGGGCGTCGAGGTGACCCTGCTGCCGGACCGGGTGGAGACGGCCGGCGGCGGGCAGTACGGCCTGACCAACCTCGCGGCCACCTGCAACGCCAGCCCGGCCCGGGAGTGGCCGTCCATCGTCGCCTGGCATGTGGAGACCGTGCTGCGCGCGCTGTCCGCCCCGCCGGTGTCGGAACTGGACGACGCCACCGTGCTGGCCCACGTGTTCGTCCGGGTGATGGGCCTGTCGGCGGTCCCGGACCTGTCGGCCCTCGACTACCGCCGGGAGCTCGGCGGCGACCTGGTCGAACTGCTCGCCCTGGACTCCGAACACTCGGTGAGCCTGCTGCTGGACGGCCACGTCGAACGCTTCGGGGTGGACACCCTGCGCCATGCCGGGCTCGTCAACCTGCTGGCCGAGCCGTTCGGCAGTTGCGACCAGGTCGAGGTGGGCGACGGGGGTTCGTTCCACTGCCTGCTCGGGGACTCCGTCTACACGGCCAGCCGTCTGCTCACCCTCGACGACGTGCTGCGCCGCTGCACCGGGGAGGCCGACGCCCCGCACGGTGTCCTGGCGTGTGTGCCCAACCGGCACCAGCTCGCCTTCCACGTGCTCACCGACGCGACCGTGCTGACGGTGCTTCCGGCGATGGCCCGGTTCGCGCTCGCCGGGTTCACCGACGGTGTCGGCCCGGTCAGCCCCTACCTGTACTGGCACCGCCGCGGGACCCTCACCCAGCTGTCCCGGACGGATTCCGGCGGGGACCTGCGGATCGAGGTCGGCGACGAGTTCGCCGAGGTCCTGCAGCGCCTGGCCGGTAAGAGGCCGCGCGAATAGGGGCGTTCGATCAGGCGGCGGCGGTCCGGGTGGGTGCACCGCCGATCCGGCCTCCCGGCCCGCCTCTGCCGTTCAGGACGGCGGCCGGGCTGCCGAACACCTGAGGGACCACCCGGCCCACGCCGCGTCCGCCCCGCCCGTCGCGAACCGCCGGGCGCCGCGGGCCCGGAGTGGTTCCGAGCCCCCCGGCCTGCCAGGGTGGGGGGAGACCGCTGCCGCAGTCCCGCTGGAGGTTCTGCCATGACCGAAACCGGTTCGACCGGGCAGACGCGGCCCGTGGACGACACCTGGGCGGCCGACCCCGAGGTGCCGGACGCGGACGCCGAGGAGCAGCACCGGGACCTCGTCGAGGATCCCGACGAGGTCGATCCCGAGACCGTCGCCGGCCGCGACCGGACCGACCGGCTGCGGGAACCACCGCTGGAGGTCAGCGAGTTCGACCTGGCCGAGCAGTCCGTGGAGGTCCCGCTCGACGACGACGAGCCGGACCACGGCTGATCCGGGCGTGCCGTCCCGCACCGGATTGATCCCGGCCTGACCCGGATTTGACCCAAGCACACCCAAGGTGACACCCGGCCGGGGTCCCGCCCCCGGTCCTGTGTGAGGCGAGCCCGCGAAGGCCGCGGCGAAAGACGGAGGCAAGCATGACGAGCACGGCCCAGATCGGTGTGACCGGCCTGGCGGTGATGGGCAGCAACCTGGCGCGCAATCTCGCCCGCCACGGCCACGTGGTGGCACTGCACAACCGGACCCAGGCCCGCACCGACCGGCTGGTGGCCGAACACGGGCATGAGGGCAGCTTCGTCCCGAGCACCTCGCTGAAGGAGTTCGTGGCCTGCCTGGAACGCCCGCGCAAGGTGATCATCATGGTCAAGGCCGGGGCCGGGACCGATGCCGTGATCGACGAGTTGGCCGCCCTGATGGAGCCCGGCGACATCGTCGTCGACGGCGGTAACGCCCACTTCGCCGACACCCGGCGCCGCGAGGCCGCCCTGCGCGAGCGCGGCCTGCACTTCGTCGGCACCGGGATCTCCGGCGGCGAGGAGGGCGCACTGCTCGGGCCCAGCATCATGCCCGGCGGGTCGAAGGAGGCCTATGCCGCCCTCGGCCCGCTGCTGGAGTCGATCGCCGCCCAGGTGGACGGCGTCCCCTGCTGCACCCACGTCGGGGCGGACGGCGCCGGGCACTTCGTCAAGATGGTGCACAACGGGATCGAGTACGCCGACATGCAGCTGATCGGCGAGGCGTACGACCTGCTGCGGCACGGGGCCGGGCTGGAGGTCCCGCAGATCGCCGAGGTGTTCCGGCAGTGGAACACCGGGGACCTGGAGAGCTACCTGGTCGAGATCACCGCCGAGGTGCTCGCCCAGACCGACGCCACCACCGGCGGGTCGCTGGTGGACGTGATCGCCGACGCCGCGGAGCAGAAGGGCACCGGCCGCTGGACGGTCCAGATCGCCCTCGACCTCGGGGTGCCGGTCAGCGGGATCGCCGAGGCCGTGTTCGCCCGCTCGCTGTCCGGGCACACCGGCCAGCGGGCCGCCGCCCGGGCGCTGCCGGGTCCGGTGGGCGGCTGGCAGGTCGGTGACGTGGACGGTTTCGTCGAGGACGTCCGGCAGGCGCTGTACGCCTCGAAGATCGTCGCCTACGCCCAGGGCTTCGACATGATCCGGGCCGGGGCGGCCGAGTACGGCTGGGACGTCGACCTCGGCGCGATGGCCACCATCTGGCGCGGCGGCTGCATCATCCGGGCCCGCTTCCTGGACCGGATCCGGCAGGCCTATGACGCCGACCCGAAACTGGCCAGCCTGCTGCTGGACGGCGGGTTCCGCATCGCGGTCGCCGCCGCCCAGGACTCCTGGCGCCGGGTGGTCGCCGGTGCGGCCGCGCACGGGGTCCCGGCTCCCGGCTTCGCCGGCGCCCTGTCCTACTACGACGGGCTCCGCCGGGACCGGCTGCCCGCCGGGCTGATCCAGGGCCTGCGGGACTACTTCGGGGCGCACACCTACCGGCGGACCGACCGCGAGGGCAGCTTCCACACGCTGTGGTCCGGCGACCGCAGCGAGATCTCCGCCGGCTGACCCGCACCACCCGCCCCGGACTCCCCGCTGCCGGCCGGGACCCTCGCCGAGGGTCCCGGCCGGGACGGGAACACCCGTTGCCGGCACCCGAACAGGTGACCCGCTGCCGACCTGAGCAGCCTGTTTTACCCTCCGCAGAGGTGGCGGGAACCGGCCCGGGTGATCAGCGGTTCATGGTGGTGGCCTCAGCGTGGGGTGCCGGGTAGGCCGGTCGGTGTGGAGGTTGGCGGGTGTCGCTGACAGGTCCGTGGTTCTTCGGCCTGCTCGTCCTGGTCACGGCGGGAGCGTTCGGGGCGGCCGTGTACTTCTGGCCCCGGCTGGCGGGCCGGTCCCCACTGTCCCTGCTGGCCCGGGCCGGGACGCTGCTCGGGCTCAACCTCGCCGTCCTGCTCACCGCGGCGGTCGCCCTGAACAACCAGTTCACGTTCTTCGCCGACTGGACCGACCTGGCCGGCGCCCTCGGCCGGACCCAGAACGTGACCACCGCCCACCGCGGGGCCACCCCGGCCGACGCCGCCGCCGCGCCGCTGACCGGCAGCCTGCCCACCCCGTCGACGATGCCGGCCCAACCAGCCACCAGCGGCCTCACCCAGCGGATCCTCAAGTACACGGTCACCGGACCACTCAGCGGAATCACCGCCGAGGTCATGGTGGGGCTGCCCGCCGGCTACGCCGACGCGGCGAACCAGAACGTCCGGTACCCGGTCCTGGAGACCTTCCACGGCTACCCCGGGGCGGTGTCGCAGTGGCTGGGCTCGATGGACCTCGGCGGGGCGATCGACTCCGCCGTGGCCCAGCACAAGATGTCGGACGTGGTCATCGTGTCCCCCACCATCGAGGTCCCCGCCGGCCGCGACACCGAATGCGTCAACGGCAACCCGGGTGACCCGCAGGTGGAGACCTGGCTGACCCAGGACGTCCCGAACTGGATGGCGCAGACCTTCCGGGTGCGCACCGACCGGTCCGGCTGGGCCACCATCGGCCTGTCCGCGGGTGCCTGGTGCGCGGCGATGGCGACGATGCTGCACCCGGACCGGTACTCCGCGGGGATCGTGCTGGGCGGCTACTTCACCCCGTCGTTCCTCTCCTACAAGCCGTTCGGGCCGAACAGCCCGCAGTTCCGGCGGTACGACCTGATCGCGGCGGCGCAGAACTCCCCGCCGCCGGTGGCGTTGTGGGTCCAGACCTCCCACTCCGACCCGATCAGCTATCCGTCCAGTTCGAAACTGCTCGCCGCAGCCCGGCCGCCGTTGTCGGTGACCTCCGTCGTGCTGGCCCATGCCGGTCACCGGCTGAGCCTCTGGCAGGACCTGCTGCCACAGGTGTTCCAGTGGCTGGGTTCCAACATCCACGGGTTCGCCCCCGCGCACTGACTCGGGCGGTGACCCGGACGCGCTGACCAGGGCGACTCCGGGGCGGGTCAGCGTTGTCTGCAGCCCAGTTACCGGCAGCCCAGTTACCGGCCGTGCAGTCCAGGGGCGCGGACCCGGCACCAGGCCTGCGCGAAGGCCGCCTCGGACAGCGCGGCCCGATCCTCCTCGCGGGCATGCAGCCGCCCGTAGGTGAAGCTCGGCTCACCGGAGGCCTGCGCCTGCTCGGCCAGGCCACGCAACTCCTGCCGGATCACCACCGTGTCCTGGTGGGCGCCCAGGGCGTCCTGGACCGCCTTCATCCCCGCCGCGTACCGCCGCGCCGGCCGGCCGTACTCCGCCGCCAGCGCCTCCCCGGCGTACCGGGCGCGCTTGGCCGCCTTCCGGACCTCGTGCAGGGCCAGGTCCCGCGGCACCGGATCCGTCGCGGCGGCGGCAGCCCGCACCAGCCGCCGGGTCCGCCGCCAGGTCCGGGCGGCCAGGGCGGGCAGCACCCGCTCCGCGCGGCGGCCGGCCAGCGGGCTCAGCGGCGGGTCTGCGACCAGAGCGTCCAGGGCGTCGAGCAGGGCGAAGTAGCGGGGCCGCTCCAGCTCGCGCAGCAGGTTGTCGTGCGCGGCACGGTGCCGGTCCCCCAGAGTGCCGGCGACCCGTTCCCGGACCGGTCCGAGGACCAGTTCCGCCGGCTCCTCGGCCAGGTCGTCCAGGAGGCGGTCACGGATCACCTCCGCGTCGCGCACCGCCCCCAGTTCGGCGCCGAGCCAGGCCAGCTCCTCGCGCAGCGGATCGGTCACCGTGCGGTCCAGCAGCGGGCGGAAGGTGGCCAGGGCGCTGCGCAGCCGGCGGGTCGCCACCCGCATCTGGTGCACCGCGTCACGCTCGTCGGTCCGGGCCGGTGGGTCGTAGCGGGTGAGCAGGCCGACCAGTTCCCGCAGATGCGCGGTCACGACGGCGCCCGCCCGTCCCGGCCGCAGCTCCCGGCGACCCGCCGCCCGGCCCGGCGTGGGTCCACCCGCCGCACAGCCGCCCGTCACGGGATCACCGAGCGCCCGGGCGAGCTTGGACCGGCTGCTGCTGGG
>DASTGO010000196.1:0-41956 GCA_035719045.1 Kineosporiaceae bacterium
GGGACCGGAGGGTCCGGCCGCGGGGCCCGGGGCAGGCCGGGACCAGTTGCCGGCCGGGCTGACCGGCCGGTCCGCCGGGAGTGCGGGCGAGGCAGCGGGTTCGCCGTCCCCGACCGGGTCCGCTGCGACGGGCCTGCCGCCCACGACCGGTCCCGCTGCGGACGGTTCTGCTGCGGACGGTTCTGCTGCGGACGGGGTGCCTTGTCACCCGTCGGCGGCCGGGTCACTCCGGTCCGGGGCGTCCGCGTCGGGGTGGTCGCCGTCCGGGTCACCCGGATCGGGACCGACCGGCGGGGAGGCGTCCGCCGTCACATGGACCACCCGGGCGGTGGCCGGCGGCGTACCGTCCGGGGACGGTCGCACCGGCACCGGCACCGGCACCGGCACCGGCACCGGCACCGGCAGTGCGGAGCCGGACGCCCCCGTCCGACCCGGCCGGCTGCTCGCCGTCTGGGGACCGACCGGTGCTCCGGGCCGGACGACGGTCGCCGTCGGACTGGCCGCCGAACTCGCGGAGCTGGGTTTCCCGACGATCCTCGCCGACGCGGACACCTACGGCCCGAGCGTGGCCCAGACCCTGGCCCTGCTCGACGAGTCCGCCGGGCTGGCCGCGGCGGTGCGGGCCGCCAACCAGGGAACGCTCGACGTGGAACGGCTGGCCCGGCTGGCTCCGCGGGTGCAGCCGGATCTCCGGGTGCTCACCGGCATCCCCCGGCCCGGTCGGTGGCCGGAGCTGCGCCCGTCGGGGCTCGACGTGGTCTGGCAGGTGGCCCGGCAGTTGGCGACGTGGACGGTGGCCGACTGCGGGTTCGGCGTGGAGTCCGACGGTGAGGCCGGGTTCGGGCCGGGGCTGCCGCGACGTGACGGGGCCACCTTGTGCACGTTGGCCGCCGCGGACGTGGTGGTCGTCGTCGGCAGCGCGGACCCGGTCGGACTGCACCGGCTGGTCCGGGCCCTGCAGGACCTGCGGGACACGGTCCCCGACGTGGTGACTCCACGGGTCGTGGTCTCCCGGGTCCGGGAGTCCGCCGTCGGACCGTCGCCGCAGCGGAAGGTCGCTCATGCGCTGGCCCGCTACGCCGGGGTCGATGAGCCGGTGCTCATCCCGGACGACCGGTCCGCCTGCGATGCCGCCATGCTCGCCGGACGGACCCTGGCGGAGATCGCACCGCAGTCCCCGGCCCGGTTGGCCCTGCACCGGCTGGCCGAGCAGGTCGCGTTCCCGGCGGGGGGCTCTCCCGCGCAGCGGACGGCCCGGCAGGGCGGGCGCCTCCTGCCCCGCTGGGGAAGGCGGATCCGGGAGGGTGCCGGGGCCGCCGGCCTCAACAGCGGGACCTGAGCGGCGGGACCTGACCGGCGGGACCTGAGCGGCGGGACCTGAGCGGCGGGACCTGACCGGCGGGACCTGACTGTGTCGTTGCCGGTGGGCGTGGACAGCGGCGTCCTCGACCGGTTCCCCGAGATCACCCGTCCTGCATCGACAAGGTCCGGACTGCCTAGCATGGGCGGGGTGAGCGCACCTCCCGGCGGGCCCGGTCCCGCACCTCGGCTGAGCGGTCTGGTGATGGACTGGGGCGGGGTGCTCACCGGGTCACTGGACGCCGCGATGTCCACCTGGGCGGGCCGCGACGGGGTCGACCTGGAGGCCTTCCGCGACGTCATGCGCCAGTGGGTCGGCCGTCGTGAACCCCAGGACCCTGCCGGCGACCCGGCGGACGTCTCCCCCGGAGCCGACGAGCTGGAACAGGCCCCCGACACCGGACCCGCCGGGCTCTCGCCGGTCCACCGCCTGGAACGCGGCGAGATCGAGGCGGCGGACTTCGAGAAGGAACTGGCCGCCGAACTCGCCGAGCGCGGACATCCCGTCCCGCCGGAGGGTCTCCTGACCCGGATGCTGGCCGGGCTGGCCGACCTCGACCCGCGGATGGTCGATCTGGTCCGCCGGGCGAAGGCCACCGGGATCCGGACCGCACTGCTGTCCAACTCCTGGGGCAACAGCTACCCGGAGCAGCTCTGGCAGGGCCTGTTCGACGCCGTCGTCATCTCCGGTGAGGTGGGCATGCGCAAGCCCGAGCCGCGCATCTTCCAGCACACCGTGAACCGGCTCGGACTGCCGCCGCAGGCCTGTGTGATGGTCGACGACCTGCCGCACAACGTCACCGGAGCGGTCGGTGCCGGTCTGGTCGGCATCCTGCACCGCGGCTATGACGAAACCGTGGCGGAGCTGGAAGTGTTGTTCGACCGAGCGCTGCACTGAACCTGGCGCTGCACTGAACCTGGTGCTGCACTGAACCTGGCACTGAACCCCGTCGCCGGGGCTGGCGCGCCGAACCGGACCGCGGACCGGCCCGGCAACGAGCGAACCGGACCGCGGACCGAGCCGGCCCGGCAGCCGGAACAACGGCATCGGCTGAACCGTCTGCCCGGCGCGATCTGGCGGCAGCAGGTGAACCGGTGACGGCGTGCGGCCGATGACATCAGCAGCCGTCCCCGCGGAATTCGGTGCCGGTTGGCGCAGCGGTGCGGCCGCTGTCAATGGCAGGATCGGGACAGGACGTACCCGCCGGTAACGACTCTGCGGTGCCGCGTGGACTGCATGTGCTCGTGGCGGGAAAGGAGGACAGCATGCCCGACCGGCTCTCGCCGCTCGACGCCTCCTTCCTGTACCTGGAGCAGTCGACCACGGCCATGCATGTGGGCTCGGTGATGGTCTTTCAGCCCGCCGGGACGTCGTTCAGCTTCGAGCGGCTGGTGCAGCACGTCGCCGCCCGGATCGCCTATGTGCCGCGCTACCGGCAACGGGTCCGCGCGGTCCCCGGCCGGCTGGCCAACCCGGTGTGGGTGGACGACGAGAACTTCGACATCACGTACCACGTCCGGCGCTCGGCCCTGCCCCGCCCCGGCACAGCCACCCAGTTGCAGGAACTCGTCGCCCGGCTGCAGGCCCGCCAGCTGGACCGCAACCGGCCGCTGTGGGAGCTGATCCTGGTCGAGGGGCTGGCCGAGGGCCGGTTCGCGGTGCTGACCAAGGTGCACCAGGCGCTGGTCGACGGGGTGCATGCGGTGGACCTCGGCCAGGTCGTGCTGGACGACGAGCCGGAGGTGCACGACGCGCCGGCCCACACCTGGCATCCGGGCCCGGAACCCACCGCCATCGAACTCCTCGTGGGGGCGGTGGCCGACTCGGTCCGGCGGCCGCAGGCCGTGCTGGACACCCTGCGGTCGGGGGTCGGTGACGTCCAGGCGAGTGCGGGCAAGCTGTGGGAGGCCTTCGGCGGGCTGGCGCTGGCCGCCCGGACGGCCACCCGCCCACCGCCGCGCAGCCCGCTGAACCCGGACATCGGCGAGCACCGGCGTTTCCTCATGGTGTCCACGGATCTGGAGGACTACCGCCGGATCCGCAACCACCTGCTCGCGGGGCAGCGCCGGCGCCGGAGGTTCCCCGCCGCGGCCACCCGCCGTCCGGGGATGCGGGCCACCGTGAGCCTCGAGCCCGCGGCCGGGTCGGCGCTGGACACCACCCTCGACGCGCTGTCCTCCGGCGGGCCGGGACAGGCACACGGGCTCGGCACGCTGCCGCCGGGCGGTTCGGGTCCTGCCGGGCACGGTCCGGCGGGCGGTGACGGCCGTTCCGCGGGTCCGGCCCGGGCCGGTGCCCGTGACGGCACCCCTGGCTCGCTCGATCCGGGGGGTTCCGGCCCTGCCGGAGCCCCGGGGACGGGTACGTCGACGTCGGCCGTTCCTGAGGCGAACGGAGCGGACGCCGCGGCCGGCACCGACCCGGCAGCGGGTGCGGACGGCCGGGGCAGGGGCGGGCGTGGCCGGCGGCAGGGGACCCGCGACGTGGCCACCCCGCAGATCACCGTGAACGACGTCGTGCTCGCCGTGCTGACCGGAGCCCTGCGGACCTGGCTGCTCACCCGGGGCGAACCGGTTCCGCCGAAGAGCATGGTCCGGGCACTGGTCCCGATGAGCGTGCGGGCGGACGACCAGGGCCAGGCCGGTGCGATCGGCAGCCGGGTGGCGTCGCTCCTGGTGGACCTGCCGACCGGTGAGCCGAGCCCGGTGATCCGGCTGCACCAGATCGCCTACCAGACCCGGGCGCACCGGGAGGCCGGGCAGGCCGTGGACGCTCCCGCCATCGCCGGGATCGCGGGGTTCGCCCCGCCGACCCTGCACTCGCTGGGGGCCCGGGTGGCCAGCGGGCTGTCCCGCCGGATGTTCAACCTGGTGATCACCAACGTGCCGGGGCCGCAGCAGCCGCTGTACCTGCTGGGCTCGCGGATGCTCGCCTCCTACCCGGTGATCCCGCTGGCCCGCGGGCAGGCCCTCAGCGTCGGCCTGACCTCCTACGACGGCGGGGTGTACTACGGGCTCAACGGGGACCGGGACACCATGGCGGACCTGGAGGTCTTCGGCCAGTGCATCACCGACGCCCTGGCTGAACTGGCCGAGGCCGTCCGATGAACCGTCGCTGGGCACTGGTCCTCGGCGGTGGCGGTGTCCTCGGCGGCGCCTGGATGGTCGGCGCGCTGTCGGCCCTGGAACAGGTCCACGGCCTGGACGCCCGCGACGCCGAGGTGATCGTCGGGACGTCCGCGGGTGCCCTGGTGGCGGCGATGCTGGGGGCAGGGGTCTCGGTGGACGAGTTGCGTGCCCACCAGTTGGGCGACCTCCCGAACGCCGGGCGGCTGGGCGCGCTGGACTGGAACTACGACACCGCGACCGGCGGGTCCCGGCCGTCGCTGCAGCCCCGGATGCCGCTGCCGGGCAGTGCCGGCCTGGTCACCCGCAATGCCTCCCGGCTGCGGCGGCTGCCTCCGACCGCGGTCCTGGCCGCCCTGGTCCCGGCCGGCCGTGGCTCGCTGGAGGCCGTTGGCAGGCTCGTCGGCGGGCTGGTACCGCACGGCTGGGCACCGCATCCGGGGGTGCGGGTGGTGGCGATGGACTTCGAGTCCGGTCACCGGACCGCGTTCGGCGCCCCGGACGCACCCGCCGCCGCGCTGCCGGAGGCGGTGATGGCCTCCTGCGCGATCCCGGGGTGGTACGCGCCGGTCACCATCGGCGGCCGCCGGTACGTCGACGGCGGCGCCTGCTCGTCGACGAACGTGGACCTGGTCGCCGGGCTGGGCCTGGACGAGGTGTTCGTGCTCGCACCGATGGTGTCGTTCTCGGTGGACAATCCGCGGCAGTGGCGGGTCCGGGCCGAGCGGCACTGGCGGCTGCGGGTCACCCGGCGCTGCATGCGCGAGGTGGCCAAGGTGCACGGCCTGGGGACCGACGTCACCGTGCTCGGCCCGGGGGCGGAGGACCTCGACATGATGGGTTCGAACCTGATGTCCGTCGAACGCCGCACCCATGTGCTCCAGACTGCTCTGGTGACTTCGACCCGTGCCCTGGCCGACCCAGAACCGCTGCTGCATCTGCCCCGCCCGGTCCGGTCCGAGCCGGTCCTGCCCGACCTGCGGGACGACCCGTTCCGTACCGACCGGGCGAGCGCCGGCGAGGTGGACCTGCGTTCCGCCGACGACCGGCCGGCGCCCGGTCCCGCACGGCTGGACGAGGCCGGCTGATGCGCGTCTACCTGCCGACCACGCTGCCCCGGCTGGCCGCAGCGGCCGCAGCGGGCGCCTTCGCCGCCGACGGGGACACCGGCCTGGTCGCCCACGCGGTCACGCACGCCGTTCGCGAGTGGTACACCGAGGGCGACCTGGAGGAACTGGAGTACACCGCCCTCGTGGACGCCGCCCAGGGCTGCCTGCGGCTGCTCGCCGACGAACCGGACAGCCCGCGCCGGCGGGTGGTGGTCGCCGCCGACGTGCCGGAGGGCAGCGTGCGGCCGGTCCCGGACGAGGGACGGTCCCGGGTGGCGCTGACCGGCCCGGTGCGGCTGTCCGCGGTGGCCAGCGTGCACCTGGACGAACCCGAGGCGGCCCCCACCGTCACGGCCGCCGTGGAGGCGCTGCCCGCGGCGGACGCCGGCGATGACGACGCCCGGTTCGCCGTGGACGAGGCCGAGGCCTGTGACCTGCTCTGGTACGACGTCAGCGAGATCGCGCACCTGACCTAGTGCTCCGCGTCTGAGATCTTCTTACGGTTGGCCTTCGCGAGGATCTGTTCGGGGGTCTTGGTCCAGGTGAACGGTGTTGCGCGGTCGTTCCAGCCGTTGATGAAGGCGCGGATCTTGGCGTTGAGGTCCTTCACGCTGGTGTAGGTGCCGCGGTGGATGGCTTGGCGTTCGGCGATGGAGAACCAGGCTTCGACCATGTTCATCCAGGAGGCGTGGGTCGGGGTGAAGTGCACGTGGATCCGCGGGTTGGTGGCCAGCCAGGCCTTGACGGTCTGGTGCTTGTGGGCGGCGTAGTTGTCCATCACCAGGTGCAACTCGTCGTCGGGGTAGGCGCGGGCGACTTGCTTGAGGAACGCCAGGAACTCGTTGTGCCGGTGGCGGGGTTTCAGGGCGGCGGTGACCAGGCCAGTGGCGACCTCCAATGCGGCGAACAGGGTGGTGGTGCCGTGGCGGATGTAGTCGTGGGAGCGGCGTTCGATCAGGTGCGGCTGCATGGGCAGCACCGGCGCGGTCCGGTCCAGAGCCTGAATTTGGCTCTTCTCGTCGATCGAGAGCACGATCGCGTTCTCCGGTGGCGCCAGGTACAGCCCCACCACGTCGACGACCTTGGCTTCCAGTTCCGGGTCGGTGGAGAAGCGGAACGAGGCGGCCCGCCAGGGCTGGATCCCGTACTGCCGCCAGATCGTCGCCACTGAGTGGTCGGAGATCCTCAAGTGGGCCGCCAGCAGCCGGGTGGACCAGTGCGTGATCCCGTACTTCTTCGGCGGCGGCGTCAATGTCGCGGCCAGCACCGCCGCTCGATCGATCTGCCGTGGCCGCCCCGAGCGGTCCTCATCCGCCAGTCCCTTGATGCCCTTGGCCTGGTACCGCTCCCGCCACCCGATCACCGTCGGTCGGGACACCCCGACCAGCGCGGCGATCGCGGTGTTCGACACCCCCTCCGCGGCCAGCAACACGATCCGGGCCCGCTGGGCCAACCCCGCACGCACGCTGGAGGCCCGGGTCAGCCGCTCCAACTCCTCACGATCGCCCTCACGCAGCATCAACGCCGGGGCCGGACGATTCGCCATGACACCATCGTCCCAATTCCCAAAGCGTCAAACAACTACCGACGCGGAGCAGTAGGTGTCTGCATCAATGCGATGCGACAGCAACAACGCGGCGAGGACCGCTTCGCGGAGTTCCTCCTCGGTGTCCTCCTCTTCGGCGTGAATCTCACGCAGGCTCTGGCCGTCGGCGCGTTCGCCGGCAGGATCTCTCAGCCGGTGGAACCGGTGACGGGGCTGGTTCCCGTCGCCGACCCACCAGTCTGCCGCGATCGCGATCACCATCGGCAGGAGCACGGTTCCGATCAGGACCACCACGCTGCTCACCTCCTGCCGCCCCGAGGGCCGCGAGCCTGACCGTGGTCGCGGCTCCCGAGGATGAGCTGGCCCTGTCAATGCATGAACGCTCTTCTCCGTGACGGCCGCATACCTGTTGAGATGGCTGGAGGACCCGGGTAGGCCTACTCCCCCACGATCCCCACCACGTCATCTTCCCCGCGCCGTGTGAAGGTCTCCCCGGAAGGCCGATGAAAGTTTGGTGAAGGGCCTCAACCGTGAGCGGTCAGCACCAGTCCCGCCAAGCCGCAGAGGGAGAAACGGAGCTCTGCGCCGGGTGAGGGCATGGGGCCACGCTGCCGCCAACTGCCTCGCTCTTCAGGGAAACTTCACGATTCGCGCACCCAGAACTCCATGTTCCCCACCGATCCTGCTGTTGTGGGCAGCACACCGCTGCCCCATCGGGCGGAGGAGAACTCGTGCACGGCAATCACATCAAGCACATGATCCTCGGTGGTGCGGCGATCCTCGCCGTTCTCGTCCTTTCCGGTGTGTCCCTCAGCACGGCGGCCACCTTTGCCCTTGCCCTTGCCTGTCCCCTGTCGATGATCTTCATGATGCTGGGGATGAATCACGACGGATCCGCGCACGCGCAGGAAGGCGCGCACGGGCCAGGGTGCCACCATGAGACGACGTCCGAGACAACGACCTGCCAGCGGATACGAGTCAGAACCGCGGACCTGACCGGCGCCCGGCACCGCAGGCGGCCGGTTCGGAACAGGGGGCCCGCCAGTACGGAACCCCCCGGACAGGCGGCCGCAGCACCCGTAGTGATCGGAACACGCCGGCTTGACAATCCCCTTCAGGAGACGGCCTCGGGGAGGCGTGTTCGTTTCAGGAGGAGCGCGTTGGCCGCCACCAGCAGGCTCGACCCGGACATCGACAGGGCCGCGATCTCCGGCCGCAACACCAGACCGAATGCGGGTTCGAACACGCCAGCAGCGATGGGCAGCGCGATCGCGTTGTAGCCCACGGCCCAGCCGAGGTTCTGCCGCATCTTCCGCAGCGTGCCCCGGCCGATGCGCAACGCCGTCGGTACGTCGAGTGGGTCCGAGCACATGAGGACGACATCGGCGGTGTCGATGGCGACGTCGGTACCGGCGCCGATCGCGATGCCCAGGTCCGCCTGCGCCAGGGCGGGTGCGTCGTTGACGCCGTCGCCGACCATGGCGACGACGCGTCCGGCGGCCTGAAGTTCCGCGACCTTGGCCGCCTTGTCCGCAGGGAGCACCTCGGCGAAGACCGTGTCGATCCCCAACTGTTCGGCGATGCGGTCGGCGGTCGCACGGTTGTCCCCGGTGAGCATGACGACGCGCACGTCGGCGGCGTGCAGGGCGTCGATCGCGGCCTGCGCCGTGGGGCGGACCGTGTCGGCGAGGGCGATCACGGCCACCGCCTGCCTGTCCACGGCGACCATGACCGCGGTCTGGCCGGAGCCGGCGAGCTCGTTGCGGCGCCGGGCCAGGTCTCCCAGGTCGACGCCCCTCTCGGCCAACAGGCTGCGGGTCCCGACCAGGATGTGCCGGCCGCCCACCTCAGCCTCGGCACCCCGCCCCGGAAGGTTACGGAAGGCCACGGCGCGGGGAGGCCGGACGCCCTGCGCTTCGGCGTACGCCACGACGGCCCGCGCCAGGGGGTGCTCGGACTCCTGCTCGACGGCCGCGGCCAGTGCCAGCACCTGCTTCCCGTCGAGAGTGGCCGCCTCGGTATCGGGGGCAGGCTCATCGTCCCCACCGCTCACACCAACGTCGGCATCTGCGTCGGCATGGGCGGACTTCACGATCAGTGCGGTCACCTCGGGGGTTCCCAGGGTGAGGGTGCCGGTCTTGTCCAGCACGACGGTGTCGATCCGGGCCGAGGTCTCCAGGGCGGTGGCGTTCTTGAACAGCACCCCCCGCTCGGCGCCCAGACCTGTCCCGACCATGATCGCGGTCGGGGTGGCCAGGCCGAGGGCGTCAGGGCAGGTGACCACGACTGCGGTGATCGCGAACAGCAGAGCGATGGTGACCGTGCGACCGGCCACCAGCCACACACCGAAGGTGGCCAGCCCGCCGACCAGGGCCACCAGGACCAACCAGAACGCGGCGCGGTCGGCCAGCCGCTGGCCGGGCGCCTTGGAGTTCTGGGCCTGCTGGACCAGCGCGACGATCTGCGCCAGCGCGGTGTCGGAGCCCACCTTGGTTGCCCGTACCCGCAGGGTTCCGGTGGTGTTGACCGATGCCCCGATCACCGGCGAACCGGGGCCCTTGGCCACCGGCAGGCTCTCCCCGGTGACCATGGACTCGTCCACCTCGGACTCCCCGGACTCCGCCACCCCATCCACGGGGACCTTGCTGCCGGGGCGGATCAGCAGCAGGTCACCGACGCCGACCTGCGCGGTCGGGAGCTCGATCTCGCGGTCGTCACGGATCACGACCGCCAGGGGTGGGGCGACGGCGACGGCGACCAGGACCGTCATGTCCAGGGTCCGGGCCCGTAACGCCCGCCAGGCGCCGTCGAAGAAGATCCACGCCGAGTAGAAGACCACCGGCAGCGACAACACCAGCGACACCACGTCGTCGCGCAGTCCGAACGGGGCGGGCAGCCCGAACCGGAGCACCTGCCGGCCGATCGGGGAGTACAGCAGGATCGGCACCGACAGCACGGCCGCCACCAGGAACCGGTTGCGCATGTCGGCGACCATGGCGTCCATGGACGTCCCGGTGTGGTGGCCGCCGTGCCCCATCGCCTTCTGCGGCGTGACCCCGCCCGATGGCGCCCCGGCAGGACGGGCAGCGACGTGCCCGTGCCCACCATGCGGCGCAGGAGCATGGCGTGTGGGGTGCGGCGCGGCGGGAGCCGGAACGGGGTGTGCGGCGTGGCCCGTCGGCTGGGTTCCGGGCACCTCAACCTGCCGCGTGCCCGCCTGGTCCCCCGTACGAGCGCCGGGTTCGGTGAGGGGATCACACAGGTGTTGCGGGACCGACTGCCCGGCACAGTGGAACCCGCAGTCCCGCACCCACCCCGACAGTTCCCCGACCGAGGTGACCCCCGGGTCGAACGTGACGGTTGCGGTCTGCGCCACGGGGTTCGCCTCGACCACCACCACTCCGGGACGACGTGAGAGCACCGCCTCCACGACAGCCTTCGACGACCCCCAGTGCAGTCCCGACGCCTCGATCACCACGGTGGACGGGCCGTCAGAGACGTCGGCGGCCTGACCGGATCCGGTAGCCATGAGTCCTCCAAGACGTGGATCAGGCCCTACCCGATACCCCTTTCCGGTATGACGGAGAACGCCGGAACCGTGGATGCCCTCCCCCGCGCATGCCCTCTTCATCGGTTCTTCATGCCGGCGTCGGCCCCCACAGCCGCACCGGCCTGATGAACGGCAGGGAAGCGTTGCGGCGCAGCGGCGAACTCGTCGCGGCAGTGGGTACTGCAGAACCACAAGGTCTGTTGGGCGAGGAGTTCGTCGACGAGGTCAGGTGTGTGGCAGGCGGTGCACCAGGCGGTGATGTCGGTGGTGGTGGGGGTCTGCTTGCCGTGTTCGATCTTGGAGAGTTCCGAGGAGTGCCAGCCGAGGGTGGTGGCCATGTCTCGTTGGGATAGGCCGGCGTCCTCGCGGATCTCACGCAGCCGGTGGCCGAGTGCGGCGATGAGTGCGCGGGCGCTGGAGGACGCCGGCATGGTGGGGTGCCTGTGTCAGTCGCGCAGTCGTGGCTGGTAGCCGGCGTGGGGGATGCCCCGTTCCCAGGCCGCCTCGAACGTGGTGACGAAGGTGGCGACGAGTGAGGGGTCGTTGCACAGGGCTTCGCCGTCGCCCCAGGATCCGTCTCCGGCGATGTGGTTGATGATCGCTGTGGTGGAGTCGAAGACCCAGAAGCCGACGACGGGTAGGAGCAGGCCGAGGGCTTGGGTGCGGGGTAGCCAGCGGATGTCTTCGCCGACGGCAATGTTGGTGAAGGTGCCGTCGTACTCGTAGTGGATGTAGTCGCTGATCGGTTCGGAGACCACCCGCAGGCGTCGGATGCTCACGCCTCGGGCTACCGCGTCGTCGGGCGGTTGTAGCCAGTCGCGCCACCAGGTGGTCTTGTCGGTGGGGTCGGGTCGGTGCCCGGCGAGCCAGGCGTGCAGGTCTGGGTCGTCCTGCATGTACTGGTCGCGTAGTTCCAGGTGGATGGCTGTGGTCTTCGTGTCGGCGAGGAGGTCAGCGAACAGGCTCACCCGGTTCTCCTGTTTCCTGGGGGAAGAACTGCAGCATGCGTCGCGGGATCTCCACGATCGTCTCGCCTTCGGGGAGGTCGCCGATCTGGGCCAGTGCCTCGGGGTCGGTGGATGCGTGCATCTGGCGGCACGGTCGCCCGTCCGGCGCGGTCAACCACGGTCGCGCATTCCGCGCGGACAACGGCAGGCTTGCGCGGACTACTTCCCTTCGGACCCAAGAGCTTCGCGCTTCCAGGTGGCGGACCTGGTGATGTCAAGCCCCGTAGCCCGCCCCGAATCCTCCGGACGAGTGCGGGCCCAAGACCTCTTCTGTCGGACGGTCCACACGACGGGTTCGTCGGGGTCCCGTCGGAGGATCTCCAAGATCTCCAGCGGCACCGACGTGTTGCGCGCCACCCACTCCTTCATTTCTGGGTAGCGCTCGATGATGTCCAACCATGTCTCGACCGAGGCTTGCTCGCGGGAAGCGCGATCCTGCTCCTGCCTGCCTTCGCTTGTGCGCAGGCGCACGAACTCGTCGGCGGAATCGATCACCGAAGGAGTCTGGCAGACCCCTCCTCCCTTCGGCATAGGCGGAAGCTGTGGGCCCGCTTGTGGCGGCGCAGGATCCGCCGGACCGACGTTGGCGATACCTGCACGTCGGGCCGACGGGCTTCCCCATGATCCGCGCATACCCCCGCCGTGGGTTCTCCCGGGCCAGGCGGCGCACCAAGTCGATGGCCTCGTCGTCGAGGGCACGAGAACTTGTGTGTGCTGTGTGCGTCCTCGGCTCACATGTGCATGCTGTCGGCGCCGTCCTCCATGGAGGTCACGGTGACCACGAACGGCCGCATCATCTCAGTGTCCTCGTGCTCCAGGATGTGGCAGTGGTACACGTACCGGCCGGGGAGGTCGAACCGGATCGCCACGGACACCACGTTGCCGGGGTCGACCCGGATCACGTCCTTCCACCCGTACACCTCGTGCGGCTCGTACGGCCTGGCAGCGGTGTCCGGGTCCGGCAGGAGCGGTGCCGAGGTGGCCCGGGTGAGCGGGTCGTAGCGGTTCACCGTGGACGAGGGGTCGGCAGGATCCGGGGTTTGGAACAGCAGGCGGATCCCTGCGTCGCCCAGAGGTTGGAACATGGACTGGTGGATGTGGATCGGATGGGTGTCCCCGGTGGTGTTCACCAGCCGCCAGACCTCCCAGCGGCCGACGACGGGCCGAATGGTCGTCCGGTCGTAGAACGAGACGTGTCGGTCGGACCGGGCCGGGTCACCGGCCATCCAGTTCTCCACCCGGTAGCGCTTGGGGCCCGGGTCGGTGTGTGACAGTTGCAGTTCGACCGCGCCGCCCGGGTCCTCGACGAGTTCCTGCAGGTACAGGTGTCCCGGCGGATTCGTCTCGGCCAGGGCGATGATCCGGTGACCGTGGTCCTCGCTGATCGTCAGCTCGCGCGGTGAGCCGGTGGCCGGGGCGGATGTGGCCGGGGAGTGCACCAGCCGTCGGAACCCCGGGTTGAGTTCGGCCTCCGCCGTCTCGTGGAACAACGGCGCCGGCTGCCCTGCGTACGGGGCGTGCCGGTCGACGTCGAGACGGAGCACCCACGGGAACGGGTTGCGCCCGGGGCGGTCGCCGTCGCGCCACAGGTCCGGCAGAGACGGGGCCGGATCGCCGCCGAACGGCGCCTGCGCCGAGTTCACGAGGTAGAGCCGGGCTCCGTCCGGCAACCCAGTGAGATTCACCAGGGCGTCGATCCGTTCGGCCGGTGCGAGCGTGAGCGCCTCGCCGTCGGCCAGGCGGTGGGCCCGCCACAACAGCCCGCCGTCGGTACCGATGATCAGCACTCGCTCGTGCAGCGGGATCACCTCGATGCCGTGCTGCTGCTCGCCGTCGCCGTGCCGACCTTCGATGTCCAAGCTCTGCACCGTGATCAGGTGGAGTCGGTAGGTGCGGGCGTTCGACCCGTTGAGCAGTCGCAGACGGTAGACCTGCGAGCGCAACGGGAGTCGCGGCCACAGCCGGCCGTTGACCAGGGTGAGCGGGCCGAAGAACTCCGCGGTGTCCGTGGTGGTCTTGTGCAGCAGGCGGACCCGACCGCCGGTGGCGTCGAGGTTGCGGTCGGCCAGCAGCAGCGGAATCTCGCCGTCGGAGGCCATGGTGGGCAGGCCGAGCAGGTCCTCGCGCCGGTCCCGGAGCAGGTAGCCCCCGGCTAGGCCGGAGAAGACATGGTGCCGGGTGCCGTTCATCGCGTGGTCGTGGTACCAGAGGAAGGCACCCACCTTGTCCAGTCCGAGGTCGGCATTGTCGAAGGTGTTGTCGTAGCCGCAGAGCTGTTCCCGGCTGGTGGCTGTGAGGTTGTCCGGCCACCCGTCGGCGTCGGGCCGGGTGTGACCGCCGTGCAGGTGGGTTGACGTCCACCCGATCGGGACGCCGGCGGTTGGCTCCGCAGACCCGCCTTCACGGCCGAGGTGGTTCTGCCGGGAGTCGTCGGCGTCGGGGTCCTCGACCACCGAGGTGACGAACGGCAGTTCGGGCACGGGGGCGGTCAGGTCCTGCGGGCGGACCGAGCTGGGCAGCCGGTTACGCCAGCGGATGATCACCGGCACGTCGCTGCGCGCCTCTAGCCAGGGGCCGGGACTGGTCACCCGCCCGCTGACGCCGTACCCCCAGGCTGGTACGGGTGGCAGGTCCGGGTGGATCCGGGTGACGGTGGCGGCGATGTCGACGGTGTGCACGACGTCGGGTGACAGGTGGTGCATCACCGGCGAGGTGAGCACGGCTCGGAACGGTTCCAGCGGGCGGCCGGGGTGCTGCGGGTTGTCGGGCGGCCGGACCCCGCCCGGTGCGGGGTCGACGATCGGTGCCGACGGGTCGGTCCGGTCCTGAGCGGGCGCTCGCGATTCGGCCGGTGTCGTTCCTGTGGATGCCGAGGCGCTGGTCGACGAGCTCACGGCTGGCCTCCCCGGGGTGTGTCGGATGCACGCAATCCCGGGAGATGACCCTCGGCCGCTCTGCCGCAATGCCCCCGGTGACGGCACCCTAGTCTGGAAACCCTACAAAAGGAATACTCCAGGCATTTCGCATGTAGGGAGTATTCTTCTCCCGTGCCTGGTGAGGGCGTCGCTCTGACCCCGGTACTACTTGCCTGCGGTGGCGGGTCGAACTCCACACCTTCTCCAGCGCGCCCTCCCGCCCCCACCGGAGCTGACCAGAAAGGCAAACGGGGGGCATGGCGCGGCCGCCGACACCTTCATGAGCCACCTCGCCGTCCTCGAAACCCTGCCCGGAGGCCAAGACCCCACCACCTGGCTCGAACCCGTCACCGACCAGCAGTACCAGGCCGCCCATCAGCCCGACGACGTATGAACAACCACGCAGACAAGACCGTGCAGCCGGCCCCCCGGGTCGTTGGCCGCTCAGGCCGGTGGCAACTCGGCCCCCGTGCCAGCCCCAGCGGCACGGGCGGCACGGGCGGCACGGGCGGCACGGGCGGCAGCATTGTCAGCGCGGACCAGGAGGGTGGCGCGCTGCGGGTTCCGGTCTCCTCGGTGAACCCTTCCTCCACGAAGTGACCAGCCCCTCCCATCACCGGGACCCGGGCGGGAAGGGGTAGCCGAAGGCTTGGCCGAGGGGCTGCCCCGACTCGCTGCGGGCCACCGCGAGCCCGAAGCCCAACCCGGGCCGCGTAGGCCCGCAGACGCTCGACGAACCTGGGCGTGGCGTAGAAGGGGTTGCCCAGAACCCGCCCATGATCATGCAGGCGGCGCGGTGGAGTTGGGTCAGGCAGGCGTCCAGCAGGAAAGGCAGGTGGTCCAGCGCCTTGTCCGCCTCCTCCGGGCGCTCGAGCGCGGACAGCGCCTGAGCGCGAGCCGTGGTGCCGCAGCTGCCCCCGTGCAGTTCAGAACCCGCCCTGACGGACCGATCGCGGTGTCGGCCAGCTCGATGACCTGCTCGTGGTTGTAGCCGCAGTACATGGCCAGGATGGTCTGCTGTCCGCCGATGAACGTCTCCAACTCGACGTCACCGACCTGTTCGGCCACCCGGCGCGGCATGCAGTACGAACCCGCCGGACTCACCTCCGACCCGGACGTGCCGCGCGTGCCACGACCGGTGACAGAGGCAGGATGAGCAGACCGCGGGACAACTCCCTGCCGTCACTGGACCACCGCTCGGCCGCGGCCCCCGTCACCGCCACCCAACGCGAGCTCGTGCAGGCCGTCTGGCCTTCGTCGAGGAAGCTGGCACCATCGGAATATGCCCCAGCCGGGTCATGCTGCCGGGTCAGACAAGACCCGTTGAACGTGTACACCGACCTGAAAGGGCCCGGCCGAAGACGAGGGGACGGGTCGCCGGATATCTGTGCACCTACGGGGGAATGCGGTGCACGATACGCGCACGCGCGTCGATGATCGTGGATCCGTCATCCGGCAGGAGAATCGGCGTTCGGAACTCAAGGTTCCGACTGCCGGTGCTCGCCTTGCGATTCCGCGTGTCCCAGTCACGGCCGAAAGGACTTCGACCGGAATGCTGGCGACGATGTTCGATGAATTTGCGACCTTGTCCCGCGCACGGGCGGAATCGTCGTCACGGGGTCTTCGACCATCCATACCAGAGGCGGATGCGGTTTCCCGTCGGTCACGCCCGCGCGGAGCGAAGGCGTGGTTGCTCTCCAAGGAGTTCCTGCATGCACACCGATCACAGAACCCCACCTGTACGTCGGCGTTCCCGATGGCTGGCCGTGACCGTCGCGACCCTGACAGCGGGGGCGGTGGTGCTGACGGCGCCGTCCGCCCAGGCGCTGCGGGGCACGTCCACGGCGTCGGCCACGGCCACCGTGACCGCTGGGGCCACCAGCGCGCGGGCACCGGCCGGCCAGGCCGTCCGGGCCGCGCCGAGTAGCACGCCACGAGCGTTCACCGCAGCCGAACTGGCGCTGCTGAATCAGCGGATGGCGGACAACCACGCGATGGACAAGGGCCGCATGCTCCCGGCCGGCGCCGGACTCCGGCTCAACGCCCCACTCCCGGAGCCGGGCGGGATCCAGCCGATGTCCACCACCATCAACCGGAACTCGACCATCCCCAACAGCGCCATCAAGGGCGGCACCAGTTTCCTGTCGTCCACCCAGGAACCCAGCACCGACGCCAACGGCGGCAACATCTTCCAGACCGGCAACTGGTACGCCACCCGGTCCACGAACAACGGCGCCACCTGGAACTACCTCGACCCGTTCACCCTGTTCGGATCGGGCTTCTGCTGTGACCAGGTAGCCCAGTACGACGCCGCGACGGGGCGCCAGTTCTGGGTGTTGCAGTTCAGCGACCACCTGGTGCTGGCCAACGCCTCCGCGTCGGGTTCCGGCGCCTTCACCAACTGGTGCTACTGGAACATCGACGCCACCTGGTACGGCCTGCCTGCCGGAACGACCCTGGACTACAACGACATGACCATCGGCGACAGCAACGTCTACATATCGTCGAACTACTTCGGGTCGTCGAGCACCGGCGCGGCACTGTTGCGACTACCGAAAGCGCCCATGAGCACCTGCAGCGGATTCACCTACTACCGGATCAACCGCAGCGACAACTTCACCTTCAAGCTCGTACCCGGATCGACCTCCACGCTGTACTTCGGCAGCAACTGGGGGCAGACCAACGGCTCGTCGTTCCGGTTGTTCGCGTGGCCGGAGAGTTCCGGTTCGTACTCCTACTGGGACCGCACCGTGACCAGTTACGGGTTCTACACCCGGAACAGCGGACAGAACTGCGCCAGCGCCGATGGCGTGGTCAGCAACTGGTGCCAGTTCGCCGACTCCCGAGTGCTCGGCGCATACCTGTCGAGCGGAACCATAGCCTTCTCCTTCAACGCCAAGCAGGACGGCAGCCACCCCTTCCCGTACACCCGCATCGTCCGGTTCCGGGAATCCGACAAGGCCTACCTGTCCTCATCCGACATGTGGGGTTCGTGGGGAGCGCTGCAGTTCCTGTCCCTGGCTCCCAACTCCACCGGCCTGGCCGGCGGCGTCGTCGCCTGGGGTGGCGGTACCGGCACCACGCACTACTACCCCGGATCGGCGACCTACTCCACCCCCGCCAACTCCCTGGCCCTCGGCCCGAACTACTTCCTCGGGGGAGCTGGCAACCCCTGCACCTCCGGCGGCATCCCGCGCTGGGGTGACTACCTGACCGTGCGGACGTACAAGGCCGACACCAGGCAGTGGATCGGCGCCGGGTACGCCATGCACGGCGGCAGCTGCGGCAGCACCGGGGCCTACCCGGAGCCGCACAACGTCCAGTTCTCCTGACCACACGCCGGCTCGTCGGCACATCGACCAGGGAGGCCGTGATGACACGGTGGCGGTACCGAGGGGAACATGCCGAGCCGCCACCGCGTCATCACCACATGACCCCCCGTCAACGCACCTTCGGGCACCCGCCCGGCCGGAACTCCCCGGTCTGGCGGACACTCACCGGCCTCGCGCTGGTGGGTACGGCCCTGCTCGGTACGGCCTGCGGCTCGGGCTCAGGTTCGGGCTCAGGTTCGGGCTCCGCGAGCGGATCCGCCACCACCACCCCTGACTCGGGCATCGTCGGGCAGACCCTGGTCGATCCCGGCGTACCTCCGGCACACGGTGCCAGCCAGGGCCCGGAGCGACCACTAGCCGCCACTCTTACCCTCACCCGACCCGGCTCGCAGACAGTGGTCGCCCGCGGCGCCAGCGGCGGCGACGGGCGCTTCACCATCCAGGTCGCCCCCGGGGAGTACGTCATCCACGGCACGCCCCTCACCGACGGGCCCGTGCCGTACGCCGCCCCCGTGGACGTCACCGTGCGGGGCGGTCAGTTCACCACGGTGGTCATCCACTTCGACTCCGGGATCCGCTGACCTCCTTGATCGCGTCAGGAGATGAGCCCGGTTCGGAACGCGAGGATCACCAGTTGGACGCGGTCGCGTGCGTCGAGCTTGGTCAGGATGTGGGTCACGTGTGTCTTGACCGTGCCTGCAGTGACGTGGAGCCGGGTGGCGATCTCCCGGTTCGACAGTCCTTCGGCTATGAGGATCAGCACCTCGCGCTCCCGGTCGGTGAGGCGTTCTTGAAAGTCTGGCCCGGTGGAGAGTCCGGCGGGTCTACTGGTCGAACCGTTGATGGTCGAGGGCGGGGCAGCGAACCGTGTGATCAGGCGACGGGTGATGGCCGGGGCGAGCAGCGCGTCTCCGGCCGCCACCACGCGGATGGCGGTGAGCAGGTCGGACGGTGGGGTGTCTTTGAGGAGGAATCCGCTGGCCCCGGCTCGCAGGGCCGCGTAGACGTACTCGTCCACGTCGAACGTGGTCAGCATCACCACCCGGGCAGCGCTGTTCGCAGTGATCGCCGCGGTGGCATCGATGCCGTTCAGTCCCGGCATCCGGATGTCCATCAGAACGACGTCGGGTCGGTGCCTTTGGACCTGCTCGATCGCTTCTGCGCCGGTGGCCGCTTCCCCGACCAGGCTCAGATCCGACGCGGTGGCGATGATCCCACCCAGGCCGGCGCGCACGAGCGGCTGGTCGTCCGCGACCACCACCCGCACGCTCACCGTGAAGACTCGGCGGGGTGCGGGGCGCCGGTGCCGCAGACGGCCACTGCGCCGACCTCGGCCGGGCACGTCGCCGGAAGCGGCAGCCAGGCGGCGACCCGGAAGCCCCGGCCCGGCAGTGGGCAGGCCTCCAGCCGCCCGCCGTACAGCTGGGCGCGTTCTCGCATCCCGGTCAGCCCAAGCCCCGCGCTCCCGCCCGGTCCGCCGCAGCCCTCGTCGACGATCTCCAGCGACACGGCCGCGGAGCCGTACTCGATCCTCACCCGGCAGGCATCGGTCTGGGCATGCCGGACCACGTTCGTCAGCGCCTCCTGAACAATGCGGTAGGCGGCCAGGTCGATCCCCGGGGGCAACTGCGGGGCCTCTCCCTGCACGGTGAGGTGCACCTGCACCCCGGCCCGGCCGGTCTGGGCGACCAACTCTTCCACGGCGCCCAGGCCCGGAGCCGGAGTCACCGACGGCGGGTCGTCGTCCGCGCGCAGCACGCCCAGCATCTGGCGCATCTCACCCAGCATCTGCCGGCTGGTGGTCTCGATCGCGCCGAGTGAAGCTCGCGCCTGTTCCGGCTCGGTGTCGATCACCAGATGGCCGCACCCGGCCTGAATGGTGATCACGCTCATGCCGTGCGCAATGACGTCGTGCAACTCCCGGGCAATGCGGATCCGCTCCTCGACGACCGCCAGCCGGGACCGATCACGCTCCATGTCGGCCAGTTGGGCGTGGTGCCTCACCAGCTCCTGGCGATGGCGGCGCTCCGCGTGCCCGATCACCATCACCGGGGCCAGCATGAGAGGGATCGGAAAGAACGGGCCGATCGCACCGTCCATCGACAGGGCCGCGATCGGACAGGCCAGCAGGGGCGGCAGCGCGGCCACCGACCAGCGCACCCGGTGACGGGCGCTGATCTGGAAGAGGGCATAGGCGGCCGGAGGCGTGGCCAGCAAGGCGAACTCCAGGCCCACGCTCAGGGAGACCATGTACGCCAGCGCGATCAACTGGCCCGCCAGCGCGGTGGCATAGCCGAGCCACGGCCACCGACGGCACCCCGCCACCGAGACGCCCGCCAGCACGGCCACGACCAGCACCACCCCTGCCGGACCGGTCCAGTAACTGACGATGACCCACCCCAGCAGCCCGTACCCGCACCCGAGCACAAGATCAAGAACCGCAAGCATGGCACCAGGCTAGGGATCTCCCGCAGCGACCTCATCGCCCGCAAGACATACCCATCAAGTGTGAGCGGACACCGCGGCACGGCTTCCGCCGCGGGACAGGTACGACCGAGACACGCCTGGTAGAGCCCGGCCGCCTGCGGCCTGATCGACGGTCCAGACCCTGACCCGATGACGTGGCAGCCCTTGAACGCGGTGATGGTGACCGCGGTCAGGGCATGAGCCGGTGCCGGTACCCGGGCTCCGGATTGATCCGGCCGGGTTGGGGCGAGTAGTTGTGGCCCGGTTCCCCCTGGGCGGCCTTCGCGCGGGAAGGGGCTGCGCTCGTACACTGATGGCCGTGACATTTCCCCCGCACGGGCGTCGCCGGGACCGATGGGTGAGTAGCTGTCCGGGAGCGGAGACAGCGTCCTGAACACCCTGCTCGGTGTCCTCGGCGCGCTGGTGGCGGCGGTCAGCTACGGGGTCGCTTCAGTGCTGCAAGCAGTCGCGGCCCGACGCGCCACACGCAGCGACGGCCTGAGCCTGGACCTCCTGGTCCGCCTCGGCAGCCAACTCCCGTACCTCGGCGGGCTCGGTCTGGATCTGGTCGGGTTCGTCGCCTCACTGGCAGCGCTGCGCCAACTGCCCCTGTTCTTCGTCCAGTCTGCGATCGCCGGCAGCGTCGGGGTCACCGCCGTGGTCGCGGTCGTCGCGCTGGGCACCCGGTTGCGCCGTCGCGAGACGGCGGCCCTGGCCGGGCTCGGCTGCGGGCTGGTTCTGCTCGCGGTGGCAGCCCAGCCCGAGACAGCCACCCCCCTGCCCGAGGCGGCCCGATGGGGACTGCTCGGCGGTGTCGCGCTGCTGGTCGGCTACGGCGTCGTTCTCGCCCGGCTCCCCGGGACGGCCGGGGCTGCCGGGCTGGCCGTCGGCGCCGGGCTCGGCTTCGCCGGGGTCGGCATCGCTGCCCGCACCATCACCGTCCCTGACCCGCTCTGGGCGCTGGCAGCCGACCCGTTGACGTGGGCGATCGCCGGCTACGGCATCCTGTCGATCCTGCTGTTCGGGACCGCGCTCCAACGTGGATCGGTGACCACGACCTCGGCACTGACCTTCGCCGTCGAGACGGTGGTACCGGCAGCGGTCGGGATCACACTGCTCGGAGACCGGCCCCGCCCCGGGTTCACCGTCCTCGCGCTCTGCGGGTTCGTGCTCACCCTGGTGGGCGCCGTCCTGCTGGCACGCTTCGCCGAACCGGGCGAACAGCCCACCCCAGAACAACCTGCAGACACCCGCAACTCTCAACCCGCCGACAAACCCCAGTGAAACGCAAAGCACCGCCGCGGTACTCAAGGCGTGAAAGGAACGACGCCGACGCTACTTCACCCAGCATCCGACCATCCTTGATGAGCGGATGGGGTACCGCGAGCCTCGTAGTACCTTCGGCTGGTGCGCAAGGAGAGGCCGATCAAGATCTTTTCGGGCCGACGACTTCGGACCTGAGGGCACTGGACGCCGGCCTGTCCGGGGCGACACTCGTTCGGATGTATCGGGGCGGGTGCCTCGTCTACGCCGTGCGGACCGAGGACGACGTATTGGCGCCGGAGACAGAGAAGTGGGTCTCGATCCTCAGCGCCGAGCCGATCTCGACGACCAGCAGGTAGCGCACCCAACCTTCCTCGACCGAGTCGACAGACGATCCGACCGTTCGGCCGTCCGCGAGGGACGCGCGACCGTGCTTGATACACAAGGCCTTCCGAGCTTGACTGCGGTTACGAGACGATCTGTGAGAGCTGCGACTTCTTCGCCAGCGGCATCGCCTTCCGACCCCCCCCTGCAAGCCCAGCACGACGACGCAGCGGCCAAGGCCCAACTCTCCCGGCAGCAACTGTTCGCCCAACTCCTCAACAGCCTGAACGAGGACGCCTCATGACCCCTGCCACGCACCCGGCGCTGCGTCGATGGTCTCGACGACCATCGGGATGGGTTGCTCTCCCATCACGTCGGCCTGGTGAAGGGCAGCCAGGTGACTGAAGTAGACGGCGGCGGAATGGGGCCGTCGTCCCGGTTGCTCTCATGAACCTGATGTTCATAATGTACGAACCACCAGTTCGCGTCTCGGAAGTGGAGTGCATGATGTCCGAGCAGTGGCTCGCTCTCGGCCAGCTGATCCCTGAGCTGGAGTCCCGCGGGCTGGTCACTCGGACCTTCCGGCGGCTCGACCCCGATCGGCAGCTGGCAGTGCTCGGGGCGATCCTCGACGAAGCCGCCGCGAGGGGGCCGGCCTCGGTCAGCATCAAGGAGGTTGCCCGCCGGGGCGGGGTATCGGTCGGCGCGCTGTACACCTACTTCGGCAACCGGGACGGCATGCTCGCGTTCGCCACCGAGCTGTGCGTCCGCTCGATGACCGCGGCGCTGGACAGCTACGGCCCGCTACTGGCGGGGATGCCGGTCCGAGAGGCGCTGCGCGCCTATGTGGTCGGCGGCGTGGCGTGGGGGCGGGCGGTCCCCGGGCTGGCCGCCTTCTTTGCCCGGGGGGCGTACCAGGGCGACGCCGAGACGCTGGACCGGTTGGTGCGGCCGATCGCCGATGCAATGCGCGCGACCATCGGGCAGATCCTGACCGCCGCCGTGGACCGCGGCGAGGTGCGGCCGGACATCGACCTGGCCGCCACGACCGGAATCCTGCACGCCCTGACCATTGCCGTCGGCGACGTGCAGCTGCTGCCCTACCTCAACTCCTACCTGCAGGTGCTGGACGACGCCGTGTCCACCGAACGCGCGCTCGAGGCGGCGATCGACCTGGTGCTCAACGGAATCCGCACGAGTGAGAGGCCCTGACCATGCCGGACGACCGCGACAACCAGAAGAGGGCGGACTACCAGAAGCTGTCCAGCACCTTCAAGGTGGTGAACCGGTACGTGCTCGTGCTCTGGCGGCTGCGCCTGGGCTGGTGCATGAGCATCTGCCCACCGCTGCTCGGGAGGGTCATGCTGATCAGCCACACTGGCCGGAAGTCAGGGATCGTCCGGCAGACGCCGGTGAACTACCGGATGATCGACGGGAGCGTCTGGCTCATGGCCTTGCCGGCGGCCGCCTGGTGGCGGAACCTCCAGGCCGAGCCACGGACCGAACTGCACCTGCCATTCCGCCGCCGGCGTGGCGTGGTGAAGGAGGTCCCGATCGACGCCGAGCACCTGGGCCAGATCCGCGCCGTGCTGACGTCGGGCGGCTGGATCGCCGCGACGCTGGATAGGTTCCATGGCCGCAGAGCATCGGACGCCGAGGTGCTGGAGCACGTGCACGGCTTCCACCTGTTACAGGTCGTCGACCTGGAGCCGATCGGCGAAGGCTAGGCGATCTGCTCCGAGATCGGCCAACTCCTCGGCCTGTCCGGGTGTCCGCCTCACATTCATCGACGTCTGTGCGTGAGCCCGAGGCGATCGCTGCACCCCGACTACAGCCACCTCCTGACCCCGCCGTGATGCGAACAGGTTCCCTGCCGGTGCGTGCTGAAGCTGTAGGTGCCGTCGTTGCACTGGGCCGTCGCCCCGGCGGGTGCGGCGGAAGCCGAGGCAGGCCGGTGGACGCAGGCCCCGCTGGAGTTGCGGTAGTAGTCCGGGCCACAGGACCCGCTCCCGCCGGTCGTGGGGGCCGAGGCCGCGCTGTGCGTGGGCGCCTTGGGCGTGGTGACGGGCTTGGGTGTGGTGACGGGCTTGGGAGTCGTGACGGCGGCAGCGGTCGGCGTCACTGCGGCGGTCGGTTCCGCGGTACCGGTGACCGCCGCAGGCGTCGTGCTGCCCGACACGGACGGGGACGCCCCGGAACTGACCACCGCCGCGGGGACGGAGGAGACACCGTCTGCTCCGGCACCGGACGGAGCGCATCCCGCCAACAGCAGGACGGCCAAGGCCCACAGCCGCCCCTGACGCTTGAACACCATTGCCCCCAGCTGCAACGAAAGAGTGGATTCACCGGGAGCGTAGGCGGGCCACGCTCGGTTCGTGATCGAGATCGAGCACTATCAGGTGAACGGCCCAGCGCGAGCCGCAGCCTTGGCCTGCGTGGACTGCCGTCGCATCCGAAGGGGTGCGCCGGCGATTCGTGAGCCGGGAGAAGGGCCTCAGCGCGGTGAAGGGTCAGGGCGGGAAGGACTTGCCGGCGAACGGCGCCCCCTGGTGGGCGAGGGTCGGCACTGTTCCCGGACACGCAATGACGTGCCGGTGACCGCACGGCATGATGCTGTCGCTGCCACCGGAGGTGTTCACCGCGATGTTCCGTGACGAGTACGACCTCGAACCCGGCCGCGAACCGGGCATGCGGACCAGCTGGGTCTTCGACGAGGAGCCGGCCGCGAGGTCCTGAGGCACCGGCAGCGACCGGCCGAGCACAGCAGCCGGGCGAGCGCGACCAACTCACTGTGACTGGCTGAGTGCAGCCGGCAGCGGCTCGAGGCGTTGTCCGTGGGTTCCGGTATAACTCCCAGCATTCGTCAGCCTGCCGGGGATCAGGAGGTCGCGGCCGTGGACAACGACGTGGTCGCGTGGGAGCGGCGCAGCGTGACGCCCGTGATCACGCCGGTACGGCCGCGCAAACTTGCGAAGGTACCTTTCGTGGAGCTGGCCGAGGGGCGGCTGCAGGGGGTCGTCTCCAGCGGTTCCGACATCGCCCGGGTCTACGTCTCGTCGATCACCGCGGTCGAACACGGCTTGAGCTGCAGCACGAACAACAACCGGCCCTGCGGTGGCCTGCGCGGCGCAGCACCGTGCAAGCATCTGCAGGCCCTGCTGGTCGAGGCGGAACTGCAGTACGGCACCGCACGGGTCGCCCGCTACCTGAGGATCGAGGTCGCGCAGGGTCAGGACCTGCTGTCAGGCCTGCACCCCAGCACGGCCCCGAACCAGGCCGCCCAGGTGTTCAGCAG
This sequence comes from Kineosporiaceae bacterium, assembly GCA_035719045.1. Taxonomy (GTDB): domain Bacteria; phylum Actinomycetota; class Actinomycetes; order Actinomycetales; family Kineosporiaceae; genus DASTGO01. Next base: position 25,293 of record DASTGO010000196.1, read on the forward strand.
TTTCCTGCGCCACCTCACCTACCTGGAGCTGCCGGCCAGCACCGACCCCCTGCCGGAACTGCACTGGTTCCCCGCGTCCCCGGCGGTGCCGTCGGCGCAGGGGGTGGCTGATGCTGGCTGAGGCACTGGGCGCTCCGCCGGAGGGGGTCGAGGCTGCCGTCACGGTGGTCGACGGCCTGGACCGGGCCCTCGTCCACGGCCTGTCCCGGGTCGACGACGAGGGCGCGGCCGCGCTCGAGGCGACGGCGGCCGCCTTCGCCGACTCCCCGCCGGGTGAGCGGATCGCCGAGGCAGTAGGCAAGATCCTGGCCGGAACCGTCAGCGACGAGCACCTGGTCGCGCTGGCCGCCGCCCGGTTGGCACTGCTCGCCGCAGCGCACGACGCGCTGCTCGCCCAGTCGGACTCCGCCCTGGGCCGGCACCGGGACGGCGTGATCCCGCCGATTGCGAGCGCTCCGAACGGGATCCCGGTCGCGGGCTGCCGCTCCTGGCTCCGGGAACTCGCCATCGCCGGCTGGCGCGGTGTGGACCGCGAGCTCGCCTCCGCGGCGGCGCAGAGCGTGCAGGCCCTCCTGCCCGATCCGGGTCAGCGCCGGCTCGCGGTGCTGCTCGACGGTCTCACCGCCGAACTGCAGGCCGTCGCCCCGGTCGCCGGGCAGCAGCGGGTGCCGGTGCGCCGCTGGGCCGACCTGTGGAGCCGCGCCCTGGTGCTGTCCCAGCCGACGGTGGCCGGCCCCGCTCCGGCCACCCCGGTCGACGGCCGGCTGCTGGTGCTGGGGGTCGACCTGCACGAGCACCCCACCGTCTTCCGGGCGCAGGTGCACGGCCTGCTGGAGCAGTCCGACGGCGTCCGCCTCGTGCGCACCAGCATTGCCGCCCCGAAGGTCGACACCATCACCGGGCCGTCGGCCTGGCGGATGCTGGCCGGCTTCCCGGTCCTGCTCGGCGCCCTCGCCCAGCGCCGCGCCGTCGAGCTGAGCGGCATGCCGCTCACGCCGAGCGGTGACCTGATCTGGGACGACGCGGCGGCCGGTGCCGGGGAGCCCTCCGACCCCTTCACGGTCGCCCAGGTGCGGCTGGCGGGCGCCACCGCCATGTCGACGGCACCGCTGGACCGCCATCCCGCCGTGATCGCCGAACCCGTGCTGCTGCAGGGATACACGCCCAACGGGGCCGGCCTTGAGCTCGACGGCCGGCCGCTGCCGGTGGCCGTGGACCGGATCCCCGCAGCGGGGCCGCTGACCCGTGAGCTGGTCGGCGCCTCCACCGCCTGTATCGGGCTGCTGCGCTGGGACGGTGGGCGCTGGGCCGTGCAACCGCTCGCCGTGCAGGTGGTGCAGAAGAAGAAGTTGGTGACGGTGCACACCGCCGACTGGGCGCTCGGCCCCACCGAGGCGAAGGCCGCGAAGGACGAGGCCGGTGCGGGGATGGCGGTGGCCGTCCTGCGCGAGCGGGCGGGGAGGCTGTTGCGCACGTGAGTGAGGTGCAGGCGAACGAGGTGCAGTTGGGCCTGCAGGCGCGCAACCGCCGGCAGTTGCTCTACTGGCGGTTGCTGGCCCGGCTGTTCGATCCGCAGGAGCACCCTGCACTGGAGACCGCCGGCGTCGCCGTGGTGAGTGACCTGGGGCTGCCACCCGCCCTGCTCGATCCCGCGATCTCGATCGACACCCTGGTACAGCGGTTCCCGCACCTGGCCGGCGAGTTCGACGGCCTGCTCCGGCCCGGGCCGCAGGACGAGCCGGGCACCGGCGTGCCTGCCCCGCCGATGGTCGAGACGACCCCGGCGCCGGGTCAGGAGGACGAGGTCCGCCGGGCCGCCCTGGTGTCGAAGGTGCTGCTCAACGTCTTCGCCACGGGTACCGGTGCGGTCTCGGCCGAGCAGCTGGCGCGCTGGCAGGGCGATGCCGACTGGTTCGAGCGGGCGATGGGCTGCGCACCGGGGACGCTGCGCGGGCGGGGCTGTGCCCCGGCATCGGGTGGGCCCGGGGCAGGTGCCGGCGGCCCGCTGGGCGCCGCGCTGGCCGGCATCGAGGGCGATCTCGTGCGGCGGATGCAACTGCGGGAGGTGTTGGCGGACAACCGGTTGGCGCGCCGGCTGACACCGAGCATGTCGCTGATCGAGCAGTTGCTGCGGGACAAGCACAACCTGGACGGCGTCGCGCTCGCGAATGCGAAGGCGTTGATCCGGCGCTTCGTGGACGAGGTCAGCGAGGTGCTGCGCACCCAGGTGGTCCAGGCCAGCGCCGGATCGCTCGACCGGTCCGTCCCGCCGAAACGGGTGTTCCGCAACCTCGACCTGGACCGCACCATCTGGAAGAACCTGCCGAACTGGAATCCGGACGACGAGCGGCTCTACGTCGACCGGCTCTACTACCGGCGGACCGCCAGGCGGATCACCCCGGCGCGGATGATCGTGGTGGTGGACCAGTCGGGCTCGATGGTCGACGCGATGGTGAACTGCACCATCCTGGCGTCCATCTTCGCCGGGCTGCCCAAGGTCGACGTCCACCTGATCGCCTACGACACGCAGGCACTGGACCTCACCCCGTGGGTCCACGACCCGTTCGAGGTGCTGCTCCGCACGCAGTTGGGCGGCGGCACGGACGGCGTCGTGGCGCTGGAACTGGCCCGGCCGAAGATCACCGACCCGCGCAACACCGTGGTGGTCTGGATCTCGGACTTCTACGAGTGCCACGAGCAGGAGGTGTTCACCGGCATGGAGTCCCTGCACCGATCGGGGGTGCGGTTCATTCCGGTCGGTTCGGTCTCCAGCGGCGGACAGCAGAGCGTGAACCCGTGGTTCCGCAAGCGCTTCAAGGACCAGGGGACCCCGGTGCTGTCGGGGCACATCCGCAAGCTGGTGACCGAGCTCAAGACCTTCCTCGCCTGACAGTGAGGAGGTGGGTGCGCCCCTCCCCCGACTTCCCCCGTCGACTTCCCAGGTAGGAGAACCGATCACGTGAACGACATGCTGCGCGCCCCGGCCGAGGTCAAGTACGCCGAGGAGCTCGACTGGCTCGAATCGGTGGACGACGGGGCCAAGCCGTTCTCCTGGCGGCTGAGCCCCCGGATGGTGCGGCTGTTCATCCTCGGCTCCGAGCGCGCCGACGGCCTGGATCGGCAGATCCCCCAGAAGTGGTTCGGCGACCGCAGTTTCGTCGAGCGCGCCATCGTCACCCTCGCCTCCGACCGCGGGCTGCTGCTGATCGGCGATCCCGGCACCGGGAAGAGCTGGCTGGCCGAGTTGCTCGCGGCTGCGATCAGCCGTAACTCCACCCTGGTCGTGCAGGGCACTGCCGGCACCACCGAGGACCACATCAAGTACTCCTGGAACGTCTCGATGGTGATCGCCAAGGGCCAGTCCCGGGCCTCGCTGATCCCCTCACCGATCATGACGGCGATGGAGGGCGGGGTGATCGGCAGGTTCGAGGAGCTCACCCGCGCCACCAGTGACGTGCAGGACGCGCTGATCTCCATCCTGTCCGAGAAGTACGTGTCCATCCCCGAACTGGACGACGACAACATCGTGTTCGCCAAGCCCGGCTTCTCGGTCATCGCGACCGCGAACAGCCGCGACCGGGGCGTCAACGACCTGTCCTCGGCGCTCAAGCGACGGTTCAACTTCGTCCGGATCCCGGTGGTCACCAACCGCCGGAGCGAGGCCGAGATCGTCCGGTTCCGGACCGAGGAGCTGCTGCGCCGGCACCAGATCGACCTGCAGGTGCCGCCGACCCTGCTCGACGTGCTGCTGCAGAGCTTCGCCGACCTGCGGGCCACGGCGACGTCGGCCACCAGCGACGACGAGCGGCTGGAGTCCGCCCTGTCGACGGCCGAGCAGATCGGGGTGCTGGAGGACGCCATCCTGCACAGCACGTTCTTCGGCCAGCGCGAGCTGACCCCCCAGACGCTGGCCGGGTCGCTGGTGGGTTCCCTGGCCCGGCGCAGCCCGGAGGACCTGGCCATTCTCAACAAGTACTGGCACGGGGTGATCGAGCCGCGCAGCAAGGCGGACGGCGGTCCGTGGACCGGCTTCCTGGAGGGCGGCCGGCAGGCGATCGCCACCCTGTCGTGAGGACGGCCGGAGTCATGAGCACCGGCCCGGGCCGGACGGGGTCGGGGGACGCCCCGTTCGACACCCTCCGCGAGCAACTGCTCAGCGCGGCGACCGCCTTCGCGGGCGGTCCGGCGGTGTTGCCGGAACTGCTCACCGGCCTGGTCGACGACGTCGACCGGGCGCTGGGCGAGCCGCTGGAGATCTTCCCGGTCTGTCACCACTCCCCGGCGTCCGGGCTGGCCATGGTCCGCCGTCTGCGGGAGAAGCAGCCGAAGGTGATCTACCTGGAGCTGTGCGAGGACCTGCAGCCGCTGCTGGGCGAACTGCGCAACTGCCGGCTGCCGGTGGCGTTGCAGGCCTTCGCCGCGGAGCTGGACGGCTTCCGGAAGGAGTGGGCGCCGCTGAGCGTGGTCGCCCCGATCACCGAGGCCTCCGCGGAGTACCAGGCCATCGCGTACGCCCTGGAGACCCCGGGCGTCGAACTGCTGCTGGTCGACCGCTCCTGCGACCACATCTTCCAGTGGGAGTCCCAGCGGTGGTCCGAGGCCGCCGAGGGCCACGGGGAGGAACCGGCGCCGACCGGGACGCCGGCCGAACCGGAGGAGGACCTGCACGGCGACGCCGTCGGCATCGAGATCGGCGACCTGCGCCCGCGGTTCGCCCAGCTCGAGGAGCACCTGCTGCACCATGGCAAGGTGCGGCACTGGTCGGAATGGTGGGACCAGTACGTCGAGCAGCCGCTGGCCGGGGCCGACCACGAGACCTACCGGCAGGTGATGGTCCTGCTCGGCAGCCTGTTCCGGCGGCTGGCGCCCCAGGACAGCGCCCGCTACCACGACGACGAGGCCCGCGAAGGCCACATGTGGACCCGGATCCGGGCCCACCTGGCCGCCACCGGCGCGGACCTGAGTGACTGCCTCTACGTCTGCGGCGCCTTCCACGCGGCGAGCCGGGTGCCCGAGTTCGGGTCGGCCCCGGGCACCGCGGATGCCGAGATCTCGCCGCCGACGGCGACCACCTGGCAGTACGGCCTGATCCCGTCCAGCCATTCGGCCATCGAGGCGCAGTTCGGCCTGGCCCAGGGCACGGTGTCGATCGCGGCTGCGACCTGGCAGAAGGCACTCACCACCACACGGCTCGCGCCCTTCCGGCTGGAGGGTCAGAAGGGCAGCCGGAAACGGGCCCCGAAACCTGCGCCCGCGCCCGCCGCGACGCCGGAGGTGGCCGACCGGCTCAGCGACTACCTCGCCACCCCGCCCCCGCCCGGCGGTCTCGACGAGGACGAGCTGCGCGGTTGGTGCGTCGACATCGCCCGGCTGGCCCGGCGTAACGGGTACCTGGCCAGCACCGCCGACGCGATCGCGGTGTTCGAGACCTCCGTGCTGCTCGCCGGCATGCGCGGGCGGGCCCGGCCGACGCCCTACGACTTCCAGGACGCCGCGGTGACCTGCATCGAGAAGGACACGGTGCCGGGCCGCCGCGACGTCCGCCGGCTGTGCGAGATCCTGCTCGGCGGCGACCGGGTCGGTCAGGTCGGCTATGCCGCTCTGCCCCCGCTGGCCCGCGACGTCTACGACCGGTTGGCGCCACTGGGCCTCGACCTGGAGCAGCGGACCATCAAGCGGGCCCTGCTCGACCTGGCTGCCCGACCGGAGCTCGACGCCTGCTCGCAGCTGCTGTGGATGCTCCGGTACCTGCTGCCGGACCAGGCGGTCCGCCCGATCATGGGGTCGCGCCGTCTGGGGGAACGGCACATCCAGGAGAGCTGGGACCTCGACCTGGGCCGGCACCAGCGCACCCTGATCGAGCTCGGGTACGAGGGCGTCACGGTCGAGCAGGTGCTGGAGCAGCGCCTGCGCCGGGCGTGCTGGGATCCGAAGGCCACGGCGGTCACCGCGCTCGCCGCGGTCGAGGACTCGATCCTCTTCCTGGACAGCCCGCGCCTCACCGAGGAGTTGGGCCACCGGGCGGTCGAACTGCTCGCCGCGGAACGGACCGTCGACGAGGCACCCGCGGTGCTGCGCCGCATCCGCCGGCTCCTGGCGCACTACCGGGCGAACGTCCCCGAACTGCCGGCGTGGTCGGAGCTGTTCGTCATCACCGGCTACGCCCACTACTGCACCCTGCTGCCGACCGCGTTCACCGACGACGAGTCCGGCGTGCGCCAGGTCGGGGCCATGCTCGGGTTCCTGTTCAACCTGGAGAGCCTGGCCCTCTCCCTGGGCTGCGACCGCCAGCAGCTCGAGCTTGCGGTACGCCAGTCCCATCCGGCGGCGCCCGCGAAGATCGCCCTGCTGTGGGCCACCCGGCATCAGCTCGGTGACCTGCCGCTGGCCGACCTGCGGGCCCGCTGCGACCAGTTGCTCGCCAACCCCCTTGTCCTGGGCGCGTTCCCGCAGTATGTCAGCGGTTTCGTGCAGGCCCTGGACGCGGTGCCCCGGCTGAGCCCGTTCGCGGTGGAGTTGCTGTCGAAGGCGTTCGCCCGGCTTCCCGACCCGGTGCTGCTGCCCTGGCTGCCGACGCTGATCACCACCCTCCGGGAACAGGCGGGCGAACTGGTGCCGCTGCTCACCCGGGAGGCCGCCAGAACGTTCCCACCGGACCTGCCGGCCCTCGACCGGTGGATGGCACCCTGGGATGTCGCTGCGACCCCGACCGGCCCGGTGAACGGCCGGGGTCGAGGCGCGGCATGCGGTCCCGCCCGAGGTGCGGTGCGGACCCTGCTGGCCGCGCATCCGGCCGGTACCAACGCGTTCAGCGCGCTGCTGGACTGCACCGGTGCCTGGCCGCACCCGGACGACGACCTCCCGGTGCCGTCAGCACGGGACGCCGTCGTCGACGCCGCGGCAGCGCTGCTCGCCAGGCACCAGGCCGGACCGCAGGCGGTGGCCGCACTGCTCTACGGGTAGGGTGCCCGGCCGCTGCGTCCACCACCCCAGCTCTACGTGGCCGCCTCTCACAGATCCTTCTCCTGGCGGGCAGCAACTGCCGAGGGCCCGCCGCGGAAGAGTTCCAGGCGGAGGCGGACTCCGCCTTGCCCCGGCTGGCCTCTGCGGAAGCCGCGTCACCGGCCTGCTTCGACGCGGCCTGCGGGCCGCCGGGCACCATCACATATCGCTGAACGTTCCTCCGCTGTGGGGAGTCGTCGCGGTGATCAATTGTCTCGGGTGGGTGCGGGAATGGAGGTCGGCGGGCCCTTTCCCTTCCCTTTCAGCCTGTCCGATCTCGGCTCCGAGAACCTCGTGGTCGGCGTCCAGCACACCCTGGCGCACTTCGAACGGTGGCGTCAGAACAGTCCCACCGTGGTCGCAGACCACGTCGAGGAGTACACCCGCCGGCTCCAGGAGATCACCGCCGGACGGTTCCGGCGCCGGGTCCGCCGCAGTGACGACCGTCGGCGTGCCGCCAGGGAGGGCAGGTACTTTCTCGCCTACAACCTGGGTGAACTTCCCACTCCGGCGCTCGTCGAGCACATCGTCGCCGGGCTTCCCGACCGGATACCCACCGCCGAGGCGGCCCTCGCAGGGCTCGACGGCAACCGCGGCGCCTCCGGTGTCCTGGACGCCCTGACCAGGTACGTCCCCGACCTGCGCGACATGCCCGAGACAGCCTGGCTGGGGGAACGGCTGGACCGGCTCTACCGGATCCTGCCGGAGCCGGTCGTGCGAGCCGGCGGCATGGGCAAGGCGGTCCGGGCCGCCCTCGGCGTCCTGGCCATCGGCGCGTACGACACGCTCCAGGCCGGTCCTGCCGCCCGCCGGGAGCACCTGCGGCGGATCCTGCCGGGCGCCTACGCGCTGGGAGCGGCGTACGTGATCGTCGACGACACCCTGCAGGACCTCACCGGACAGCATCTGCCGCCACAGGACCGTCAGTGGTGCCACGCCGCGATCGTGCACGGGCTGTCCACCGGGACGCCGGTCGACGTCACCGGGATGCCCGACCACCCGCTGGCCGAGGAACTACACGAGCTGCACACCCTGCTGCTGGACACGCATCCGTTCACGGAGAACCGGCACCTCTACCAGGCCGCCGAGGCCATGTACCTGGCGCAGCACCGTGACTCGAACAGGAGCGCGCAGGACGTGGTTGCCGCCGGCGGCGTGGCCTCGCTGTACCCGGACGTCTTCCTCAAGGCCGGGCTGAGCAGGGTGGTGGCCAACCTGCTCGCCCGCAGACAGCCCCGTGCGGAGGACTGGGCACGCTGCCTGACCACCGTCTTCCTGGGCCAGCTCAAGGACGACCTACGGGATCGGGAGGAGGACGCCCGCGCCGGCCGAGTGACACCGTTCACCGTCCCTGCACAGGGATCGGACGCTGCGGACGGGACCGGCGCCAACCCGCTGCATGACCTGTTCGCCTACGAGGCGTACGTCGTCCACGAGGTGTTCGGTGGCGATGCGGCCGTAGGTGAGGCCCTGACCTACTTCGGCGCCGTGAAACTCGCCCGCTACCTGTCCGCGGACCCGCGCCGGGCCGTCGACCTGGCCGAACGGTACGCGCCCACCCCGGAGGTCTCCCGGTTCCTGCGCCTGGCCTCCGGTCTGGACCGGCGAACACTCACCCGGCACGAACCTTCGGACACCCAGCTCAAGGAACGGTGCGGGGCCGCCCTGGACCGCCGGAGCCAGAAGGACGTCGATGCCAGGACGTTCGTGGCGGACCGGCTCGGCTACATCAACGCCGTCATCGGCGACTACACCGCCCGCAACGGCGACAGTGGCCTGCACCGGATCGTGGCCTACGCATTGGACGCACCGGGCAAGAGGCTCCGGCCCGCGCTGGGCCTGATGCTCGCGGCAGAACTGGACGTCGATGTTGCGCACGTGGAGCCGTTCATCGTGGCCGGTGAGCTCTTCCACACCGCGAGCCTGATCTTCGACGACCTGCCGGCGCAGGACGACGCATCGGTCCGCCGTGGCCGGCCCACCGCGCACCTGGTCTTCGACGAGGGCAGCGTCCAACTGGCCGCCATCTCCATGATCTCGTCGGGTTTCGGCCTCCTGGCCCGGCTGAGCGACAGGTACCCCGCCCACCGGGTGACCGCGGTGATCGACTACCTCGGGAGAGTGCTGGGACCCGAGCACCTGTGCAGGGGTCAGGACCTGGACCTGCACCTGCACCGGGGCGAGGCCGGCGCGCAGCCGGTCACCGCGGCGGAGGTCCTGCGGATGTACGAGCTGAAGACCTCTGCCGCGATCGAGGCAGCCCTGGTACCGCTGATGATGCTCCAGGACCGACCGCCAGAGGAGACCGAACTGGTCCGACAGTATGCCCGGCACGCAGGCATCGTGTTCCAGATCCGCGACGACATCCTCGACCTCACCTCCTCCACCGAATGCCTCGGCAAGGACGCCGGGAACGACACCGGGAAAGTGAACATGGCGCGCACATTCGGCCAGGCCGAGGCACAACAGATCATGCACTCGAACCTCGACGCCGCGGTGGCATGCTGCACGCAACTGCCCTTCGACACCCAGCTGCTCGAGGGAGCCGTCACCCACTTCGCCCGACGGACCCGCTGACGATCACATCATGGGGACGCCGCTGGACGGGGTCGCCCTTGTGAGCATGCGGGACTGATCGGCACTCGTCCTGGCTCGGGGAGGCAGGGTCCGGCGACGGGAAGAGCCGATCAGGCCAGCCGGAAGACCGGTCCGCGGGGAGTGAAGGGCAGGCGGGCTCCGGCGGGGGGTGAGGATGGCGTGGTCGCGGTGGATGCGGACGCGGTCGCACTGCCCGTGTCGGGGGTGGCCGACTGCCGGGTCTGCCGCGGGCGCAGGTGCGGCACCCGCGGCAGACCCGACAGCGACGGGAAGGGGTGGACGCTCGTTCCGGCGGACCACCCGTCCCACCATCGGCGTGCCCTACCGGTCCAGGGTGCCCGGCGTGTCCGGCTGGTCCGGCAACTCGGGCAAGGCCCGCTCTCCTTCCGGCACAGCCCCGATCCGGCTCAGCCAACTGCCCTGCGCTGATGCAGGGCCGGTGTGCGCCCCCGGGCCCTGCCGCACCGGTCCTGGTGCGGTGGCCCGCAGGTGGGTGAGCGTCGTGCTGATGATCTGCGGCAGGGCATCGGCTGCGTCCGGCCCCGCGTCCCCGGTCCACAGCTGCGACACTCGCCTGGCGAGATCGGACCACACGGCTTCCGCGGCAGGGCCCTCCACCACCGCCCACGATCGCATCCCGGCTGCGGCCGCCGCCGGAGTGCTCGCCTCGCCGCGCAACTCCCTCAGCCGCTCGCGGTATACCTCCCGCAGTACCCCCACCAGTGCCCCCGGGCCTGCAGACCCGCTCCGTACTGGGTCGTCCTCCCCCGGCTCCCGCGGGACGAATCCGCCGGTGGTCGCACTCGTCGGCGTGACCGCCGACCCCTGCCCCAGCCGGAGCGCCTCCTGACCGGCCCAGAACACCAGGTCATGGAGGGCCAACTCCACCCCGACGTCCAGCCATCGCACCGCCACGGCGCCCGTGCCCACCGACAGTTCCGCCACGTCCACCGGGTCCGCCGGTGTCCCCTCCAGCTGCGCCTGCGCCCCCAGGATCTGGTCCGGCAGCGGCCGCGCCCGCAGGGAGCCGTCCGCCACAACGGCCTCTCCCGCGGCCACGGCCACGTCCATGGCTTCGGTGTCAGCGGCGGCGCCCATCGGAAGTGCCCGGCCGGGGAGGCGCTCGCCAAGGACGCCGCCCTCCGCCGGAGCCGGGCCGCCGTCCAGCGCGGACAGCGCCACGTCCTCCGCCGCCCCGAACTCGAAGAACTGCTCCGCCCGGACCTCGAGGTGCGAGAGCACGTCCTGCGCCGATGCGGCTCCGCTCAGCAGCGCCGAGAGCGTGTCCGCGGTCTGAGCCGACTGCCACCAGAGACCGTTGACGCGCTCGCCGAGCGACCCGCCGCTCGGATCGGCTCGCGCAGTCCGCTCCCCGATCGTCAGGGTTCCCCGGCTGCGCCTGGTGGCCGGGTTGGCGGGCGACGGCGAGGCCGCGTCGTCCGGGGTCGTCGTACGTGACTCCCCGTGCGACGGCGTCGAGCCTGAGTCGACGGCGAGGCCCTTCCCGGCCAGGCGTTCCTCTTGCCGCGCGGCCGCCGCCTCGCGGCGTCGGCCGAGGGTGGCGAGGAATTCCGCGACCTCCCGGTGCACGTCGGGGCCGGAGATCTCGCCACGCTCCAGCCGCGCCAGCTGCTCGCCGATCTGCCGCCAGCTCGCGTCCGGGATCCTCCCGACCACGGTCTGAAGTGAGACAGCGGCCACGCGGGACCCGTGAACGTCCGCCTGCAGCAGCAACGACTCCAGCCCGATCCGGTAGACCTCCTGCAGGGCCTGCACCAACTCACCCGAGTCCGTGCGGGGTCCGTCTGGTTCCGCAACCTCTGGTGCAGGCACGGCCGTCCCGACGGTGTTCGGTTCCGTGGTGAGCGGGCCGGGCGTCGCACCGCTTCGCCGCCCTGCCCTGGTGAGCAGGCCGTTCAGGGCCAGTTCGACTCCGGTGTCGAGAGCCCGGACGGCGCCTGCGCCGCCCGCGGCGTCCGGCTCGCTGCCGACGAGGGAGCCGCGGCCGTGCTCGGTGAGGAGCACGACAGCACGCGCGACCCCGGCCGCCGTCGGCGTCTGCCCCGTGAGGTCGTGCAACGGGCCGGCACCGGAGGTCGCACCGAACAGGTCCGTCAGGACCTCGCTGAGTTCGGCGACGGGGCCGGTGGTTGCCGACGCCACAGCCCCGGTCGCGTCCAGCTCTGATGGACGCGATCCGCGGGGCGACACAAGCTGTTCCGGGTCCTCCCTGCCCGTCCGTGGGGACCGTGGGTGCGGCCGGGTCAGCGCGCGCAGCGCCCCACCCGGCCGCGCCGGCTCGTCCGGCCCGGGTACGGAGACGGGGACGACGAGTGGGCGCCGTTGCGTCAGCAGCCGGGTGATGCGGGCGGTGAGCGTCATGGGGGAGACATCAGCGCTGAGCTCACCCGCCTGCAGCCTGCTCCATCGTTCGCCGAGGTCACGCCAGGCCTGATCCGCCGCGTCCCCGGACACCGCCGCCAGCGACCGGGAGGCGCTGACCATCGTGGCCCGGGCGGTCTGCCCGTGGACGAACTGTTGCAGCTGCTGCCGGTACACGGCGAGCAGGCGGAGGGCCAGAGCGGTCAGATCCACCGTGGCGAAAGGGCCGCGGAACAGCAGGCGCTGGCCTTCGCCCTGGCCCGTCGGGGCGTCCGACCTGTCGGCCCCGGCAACCGGAGTAGCCGTCCGGCTCCACTCGTGCAGCGCGAAGGTCAGGTCGTGCATGGCCAGTTCGACTCCGGCGTCGAGGAAGCGCACCGCCGCCCCGGTCGGCAGGTCAGCCCCCGCTGCGGCCCAGCTCTCCCGGCCCAGCCGGATCGGGACCTCCTGCACCACGAACCCGTCGTCACCCACGGAGCGAGTCGTGGCCCGTCCGACCTGCTCGACCGGCTCAAGCTGTTCAGCCCGTTCCGGGACCCGAGAGACCGTGAGGTCGGTTCCGCTCTCCGCCCGGCCCTCCACCACACCATCGGCTGCCCGGGCCCCAGCAGCTGCGCTGGTCTCGCCGATCTCGGGCTGGGGGCCGTCGAACTGCCAGCGTGGTCTCCGGACCTCTGCGGTGGTCGGCACCCCCGAGGCCAGGAACCGCTGTCCCCGTGCCGACAGGAAGGCCACCAGGTCCGCCTCGGACACGGCGCCGGATGCGAACGCCACCAGCGTTCTGACGGTGGGTTCGAAGGACTGCCGGTCACGTTCGTACCCGCGGAGCAGCTGCCGCCGAAACGATTCGGACAGCCCCTCGACCCCCCAGGCTGAACCGACGCGGTCACCGGGAACGGGTTCGTGCACGGTGACCGGATCGCTGCCCCGCCCGCCCCCGACCTCCGGTAGCTGCAACCATGTCTGGCCTTTCACCACCAGGGAAATGAGCTCCGCGACCTCCCGCAAGTCCAGACCGTGGGGATTGCCGATCCGGAATCGTGCGGTCCTCGATCCGAGGAGGGCCCAGCTCTCGTCGGCGACGGGCCCGGAGGTTCCTTCCAGCAGGCGCAGGGCGGCTTCTCGTTCCTGCCCGGCGTCCGAGGCTTCGGCGGCCGGACGCTGGTCGGCCAACTCCGCCAACCGGGCCTGGTACAGCTCCCGCAACGTACGGACGAACGCCAGAACCTCGGCCGTCTCGGGACTGCGTTCCAGCTCGGGCAACGCACGCAGGTCTCGCTCGACGGCGAAACGGGGATGGCCTTCGGGAAGCTGGTTCCCCGGCTCCGGACCAGCGCCATCCGCCACCGCCACGGCCCCGGCCGCTGCTTGCCCGCCCTGCGGGGCGCCCCGGTTCTGGTCGGACCGGAACTCGCGGCCGGCCCAGAGGAGCACGGCTCCCAGGGCCACCATCATCCCTTCGGTCAGCCGGGAGAGTTCGGGATGCTCCTCCTCAGTGGCGCTGTCCCTTTCCGGCACTCGCAGTGACTCCACCCGGGACAACAGTTCCCGTGGGGCTTGCGCGAGCAGCCCCCGCCGAAGGATGTCGAAGGCGATGTCGCCCGGCAGACGAGAGGCGTTGTCCTCCTGCAGGATGCGCGCGAGCCGGGTGCTGGGGTCCTGCTCCTCTCGGGCACGTCGTACCTCGGCCTCTCGAGCGCGTGGGCTCTGTCCTCGTCGGGCAGGCGGAAGCGAGATCCGGATGGCTCGTGCGGACCGCAACGTCTGCTGGGTGTGGATCAGTGCACGCAGCGGCTCGATGACCTGGGCCACGATGTCGTCCGCCCACTGCTGAAGGCCGCCTGCCAGTAGCCGGCGCGCGAGCTCTCCCCGCAACTGGGCAAGCCTCCGGCCGGCGAGTGCAACGGTCCTGCGCAGGGTGGCCCCGGCCCTGACGATCGCCAAGGCCGTCCACCGCCCCAGCTGCGCCGGATGCACCACCGGTGCGGGCAGGAGTGCCAACGCGCCTTCCGCGGGGGGCACGACCACCTCCGCCGGCGCCGGTTCGGGTGCCGGCCGTTCCGGGGCCACCGGCTCCGCCGCCGGTTCGGGCACCACATGTTCGGCCGCCCTGCGGACCGGCTCGACCAGATCAGCGACGCCTCGATCCCGTGCACCGACCTGCGGGACGAGGCGCTCCGGTGAGGTCAGGTCCGGCTGCCGCAGCGACTCCAGCTCCGCCGCCACGCGGGCCAGGACATCGTCGTGCAGTGCCTGGCGTCCGTCCGACGGCATTGTCCGCAGTGCCGCCACATCATCCGCGACGGACGACCAGAACCCGTCGCCGTGGGGCCCGCCGATCCGGTTCAGGCCGGCTGTGCCGCGCAGGGCTGTCCCCGTGTGGTCCGGCAGTCGCCGGACTGCCTCCGCGACCACGCCACGTACCGCCTGCACCAACTGTTCCGGAGCCGCTCCCGAAGGCAGACGTGACCGGGCCCCGTCATCGACCGGGAATGCCCAGGCACGCATCACCTGGGACAGCCCGGTGGCGGCCACCTGGTGCACCTGCTCCCAGGACGACACCTGCTGCCCCGGCAAGGCCCCGCCATTGCGGGTCGTCCCGGCGGGCACCTCCCGCTGCGACGCCCCCAGCAGCTGACCGGCCAGCTGCACCCGCACCTCGGCCAGACGCAGACGCAGGGCTCCCTCCTCGGCCGCGGGCAGCCGGACCCCGAACGGCTCGGGGACCGGCAGAGATCCCCCTGCCCCCGGGTCGTCCTGCAGCTCTGCGCCCTGCAGTCGGGCCGTCCAGAGCCGGGACGCCTCCCGCAGCAGTTCCTCGGCCGTCCCTACTGTTGCGAGCCCGGCCAGCGCCGCGGCGGGGATCGAGGTGGGCCGTCCCAGGATCGCCACGGCACGTTCGGTGAGGTGACGCGACACCACCGCGGAGGCAGCCAGCCGCCGTACCGTCGCCGCGACAGCCGCCACGGCTTCCGTCGCCCCGTCGGCGACCTGCTCACCGTGCGCCACCGCTCGGGCCGGCCCGGGGTCTGCGCCCGCGGCCCTCGCCGCCAGCCGCGTCGCCAGGGTGCGCGCCAGCTCCTGCGCCGCCCCGGAAGCCGCCCGCGACCGCTCCCGCGCCTCCCGGAGCCTGCGAGCGACGTCCTGCTCGTCCCTCTGGAGTTGGGCGAGTTCGCGGATACGCCTCTCGGCGTCTGCCCTCGCCTCGGCCAGCTGCACGGCGAACTCCCGGACGTGCTCCCCTGCCCGGGCCAGGCGCGCGGCGTCTCCCGGGGCCTGCCTCGCGCTTTCCAGCTCCGCCTGATCTCGTTGCAGTACCTGGGTCAGCTCCACGACCCGCTCCTGGGCCCGTTGCACAGCCGTCGCCTGCGCTTGTGTCCGGTCCAGCAGGCGCCACCGTGCGGCTCGGGCCCAGTCGAGTGCCCGGAAGTCGTCCACCAGTTGCCGCCAGATGGGCGGTGTCGCGGAGGATGTGCCCTCGAGGACCGGCCCGAATCCGGCCCCGTCCCACAGCCGGACGACCTCCTGCCGGGTCACGTCGACGATGTCGGCAGGCGCATCCGGCAGGACGGCGGCCGCAGCCTGGGCGGCGAACGTGTCGCGCAACACGATCAGGCCGTCGATGACCACGGGAACTGACCAACTGCTGGTGGCCACACGTCTCACTGCCGGGGTCAGGCCCGCAGCAGCTTCCCGCACCCCCGGCGGCAGGGACTCCAGGGCCCGCCTGCCAGGGCCAGCCTCTGCCGCGGCGGCCTGCGGGTGAGCAGCAGCGACCGCAGCATTCGGCTGTGCCCCGACTTCCGGGTGCACCACGGCACCCGGTGCCGGCGCCTCCACGGCAGGGCCGGCCACCGCGGCCCGGCCGAAGGAACCCAGGGACTCGTAGAGCGCGTTCGAGAGGGCCTGCTGCAGCGTGAGCAGGCCTGCCCGCTCGCCCACGGACAGCCCGGCCTGATGCGTGAGGTACTCGCTCACCACCTGGGCCGTGGCCAGCTGCGCCTCGAACACGCCGGCCGTATCGTGCGGCAGCTGACCGAGCAGGCCGCCGACCAACTCCCGAATCCCGGCCGCGAACGGGGTCGGGACGCCGGCCGCCACCCGTGCGTGCGGGACCACCTGCGTCAACGGGACGACAGTCGCCTGCTCGGGCCCTGCTGAACCGGTCTGCGAGCGCCACAGCGCACGCCCCGTCCAGCCTGCACTTGCTGCCAGCTCCACCGCCCAATGGCCTTCGGCAGGTCGCAGATCCACGTGGAAATGGTCGGCACTCGTCGTCGATTGCGGGGGGACCCGAGTCGAGGGGTCCGCCACCCATCGCCACAGCAGCCGCGCCGCCTCGTCGGTGACGATCTCGGTCCCGAGTCTGAACTGCCTCTGCATGCCCGGGACGACCAGGGCCGCAGCCAACACCCCCCACAGGGGCAGCTCCCCTCCCCTTTCTCCGGGGAGAGGCAGGACCATGGCCGTCTCCCCGAACCGGCGCAGCTCCCGGCGGGCCGCCTCGACCGTCTCCGCCGGAGCGTGGGCCAGCACCCGGGGCACGGCGTTGTCGACCAGAGCCTCCCAGAGGCCGTCCAGCAGCGCCGCCGAGCGTTCCCGCGGAGAATCCGAGCCAACCCAGGCCGCGACCGGCACCAAACCGCGCATGGCCTGGTACGCCTCGGCCAACGCCGCCTGTA
>DASTGO010000197.1:0-10228 GCA_035719045.1 Kineosporiaceae bacterium
CGCTCGACATCGTCGCCGCGACCGGCGCCCGCCCCGTCGTGGTGGCCGGTCTCGCCGCGCCCGCCCCCCGTGGCGCCGGGCGCCCGGTCCTGCTGGTGACCGCGACCGGCCGCGAGTCGGAGGACCTGGCCGCCGCGCTGCGCTGCTACCTGCCGCCGGACCGGGTCGCGGAGTTCCCGGCCTGGGAGACCCTGCCGCATGAGCGCCTGAGTCCCCGGTCGGACACGGTCGGCCGCCGGCTCGGGGTGCTGCGCCGGCTGGCCCACCCCAGCGCCGACGACCCGGTGGCCGGGCCGATCGACGTGCTGGTGGCGCCGATCCGGGCCGTGATGCAGCCCATCGTGGCGGGTCTGGGTGACCTGCAGCCGGTCGGCCTGACCACCGGCGGCGAGATCGGTCTCGACGAGGTCGTGCAGCGGCTGGCCGCGGCGGCGTACACCCGGGTCGACATGGTCGAGCGGCGCGGGGAGTTCGCCGTGCGCGGCGGCATCGTCGACGTCTTCCCGCCGACCGAGGACCACCCGCTGCGGGTGGAGTTCTGGGGGGACACGGTCGAGGAGGTCCGCTGGTTCTCCGTCGCCGACCAGCGCTCCCTCGAGGTGGCCCCGCGCGGGCTGTGGGCGCCGCCCTGCCGGGAGGTGCTGATCACCGAGGCGGTCCGGGAACGGGCGGCGGCACTGGCCGGGCAGCTGCCCGGGGTCGCCGACCTGCTGGAGAAGATCGCCGCCGGGATCGCCGTGGAGGGGATGGAGTCCCTGGCCCCGGTGCTGGTCGACCGGATGGTCCCGCTGCTGGACCTGCTGCCCGAGGGCACCGTCGTCGTCCTCGCCGACCCGGAGAAGGTCCGCACCCGGGCCCATGACCTGGTGGCCACCAGCGAGGAGTTCCTCGCCGCCTCCTGGTCCAATGCCTCGGCGGGGGCCGCGGTGCCGGTGGACCTGTCCGCGCTCGGCGGGCGTCCCGGTGGGGGGGTGTCCGAGCGGGACCTCGACGCCGGCTCGTACTGGCCGTTGCGCCGGGTCCGGGAACACGCCCGGGACAAGGGGATCGCGTGGTGGTCGCTGACCTCCCTGACCCGTGACGCGGAGCTCGTCGACGCCCTGGACGTGGCCTCCGGGGACGACGTGGACGTGGTCCGGGTCGGGTTGCGGGAGGTCGCCGGCTACCGCGGCGAGACCGAGAAGGCGCTGGCGGACCTGCGCGCCATGGTCGCCACCGGCTGGTCGGTGGTGGCCACCACCGAGGGATCCGGTCCCGCCAAGCGCCTGGTCGAGGTGCTCGCCGGCGCCGACGTCCCGGCGCGGCTGGTGGGCTCGGTGGACCAGGCCCCGCCGGCGTCGGTCGTCCAGGTCACCACCGCCGGGGTGGAACACGGTTTCGTCGCCGACGACCTGCGGGTCGCCCTGCTCACCGAGCAGGATCTGGTCGGCCAGCGCTCGCAGACCCGCGACATGCGCCGGCTGCCGTCCCGCCGCCGCAACATCGTCGATCCGTTGCAGCTCAAGCCCGGGGACTTCGTCGTCCACGAGCAGCACGGCGTCGGCAGGTACGTCGAGATGATGCAGCGGACCGTCGGCGGCGCCACCCGCGAGTACCTGGTGATCGAGTACGCGCCGAGCAAGCGCGGCCACCCCGGGGACCGGCTGTTCGTGCCGACCGACGCCCTCGACCAGGTCACCCGCTACGTGGGTGGGGAGGCCCCGCAGCTGTCCAAGATGGGCGGGGCGGACTGGGCGAAGACCAAGGGCCGGGCGCGCAAGGCGGTCCGGCAGATCGCCGGGGAGCTGATCCGGCTGTACTCGGCACGGATGGCGTCGTCGGGTCACCAGTTCGGTCCGGACAGCCCGTGGCAGCGCGAGCTGGAGGACGCCTTCGGCTACGTCGAGACGCCCGACCAGCTCTCCTGTATCGACGAGGTCAAGGCCGACATGGAGAAGCCGATCCCGATGGACCGGCTGATCTGCGGCGACGTCGGCTACGGCAAGACCGAGATCGCCGTCCGGGCGGCGTTCAAGGCGGTGCAGGACGGCAAACAGGTCGCCGTCCTGGTGCCCACCACGCTGCTGGTCCAGCAGCACCTGGAGACCTTCACCGAGCGGTACCAGAACTTCCCGGTGACGGTGAAGGCCCTGTCCCGTTTCCAGTCCGACACCGAGTCCGGCGCCACCCTGGCGGGCCTGACCGACGGGAGTGTCGACGTCGTCATCGGCACCCACCGGCTGCTGTCGGGTGAAGTGCGCTTCAAGGACCTCGGACTGATCGTGGTCGACGAGGAACAGCGGTTCGGCGTCGAGCACAAGGAGAAGCTGAAGCAGCTGCGCACCAACGTGGACGTGCTCGCGATGAGCGCCACGCCGATCCCGCGCACGCTGGAGATGGCCGTCACCGGGATCCGTGAGATGTCCACGCTCGCAACGCCTCCCGAGGAGCGCCACCCGGTGCTGACCTTCGTCGGGCCGTACGACGAGAAGCAGATCACCGCGGCGGTCCGCCGGGAACTGCTGCGCGAGGGCCAGGTCTTCTACGTGCACAACAGGGTCGAGTCGATCGAGCGGGCCGCCGCCCGGCTGCGTGAACTGGTCCCCGAGGCCCGGGTCGCCACCGCGCACGGGAAGATGGGCGAGCACCGGCTGGAACAGGTCATGCTCGACTTCTGGGAGCGCAGGTTCGACGTCCTGGTCTGCACGACGATCGTCGAGACCGGGCTGGATGTCAGCAACGCCAACACCCTGATCCTCGAACGGGCCGACGTGCTCGGGCTGTCCCAGCTGCACCAGTTGCGCGGGCGGGTCGGCCGGGGCCGGGAACGGGCCTACGCCTACTTCCTGTACCCGCCCGAGAAGCCGATGACCGAGACCGCGCACGACCGGTTGCAGACCATCGCGCAGCACACCGACCTCGGCGCCGGCATGCAGGTGGCGATGAAGGACCTGGAGATCCGCGGCGCCGGGAACCTGCTGGGTGGCGAGCAGTCCGGACATATCGCCGGGGTCGGGTTCGACCTGTACGTCCGGCTGGTCGGCGAGGCCGTGGCGGAGTTCCGCGGGGACACCGAGGCGGCCGAGTCGGTCGAGGTGAAGATCGAGCTGCCGATCGACGCCCACCTGCCGCACGACTACGTGCCGGGGGAGCGGCTGCGGCTGGAGGCCTACCGGAAGATCGCCGAGGTCGCGTCGCCGGACGCCCTGGACGCCGTGCGGGCCGAACTGCAGGACCGGTACGGCGCGCTGCCGGAGCCGGTGGAGAACCTGCTGGAGGTGGCCCGGTTCCGGCTGCTCGCCCGCCGGGCGGGGCTGACCGACGTCACCCTGCAGGGCAACCATGTCCGGTTCGGGCCGGTCGAACTGCCCGAGTCCGGACAGTTGCGGCTCAAGCGGCTCTACCCGGGCTCGCTGATCAAGCCGGCGGTGCACACGATCCTCGTGCCGCGGCCGATGACCGCCCGCGTCGGCGGACAGCCCCTGCGGGACACCGCGATGCTGCGCTGGGCGGCGGAGGTGATCAACGCCGTCCTGCTGGGCTCGGTGGCCACCGCCGCGACCGTGGGCACCCGGTAGGTCCTGGCGTCCGGTCTGCTGCGGGGCGGGCGCGGGCGGTCCGGCATCCGGTGGGCCCTGGTGCCCGGTCTGCTGCGGGGCGGGCGCGGGCGGTCCGGCACGGCGATCCCTTGTCGCGCAGGCGATGTGCGCCTCGGCGTACCCTCCTTCGTCACAACCCGCGTGTCGGCCCCCTGGCTCGGCGTGTTGCCGCCGTTCTGACGAATGACGGAACGGTGAGAGCTACCTGGCCCGGGCGGACAGTTCGCGGCGCACGTCCGAGATCAGGGCTGCTACCCAGGATGGCTCGAACATCACGTGCTCCCAGGTGAACCTCAGTACCGTCCAACCGGCGCGGACCAGTTCGTCGTAGCGGCGGCAGTCCCGCACGAAGGCGCCCCGTGTGCCGTGGTAGGTGTACGAGTCCCCTTCCACGGCCAGGCGGAGCCGGGGGTCGGCGAGATCGACCTGGGCCCGTAGGGTGCCTGCCGCGATCCGGTGCTGCGGAACGAATCCCGGCAGGTCGGCCTCGACGACAACCGCTCGAAGTGCGGACTCGAACGGGTTGGCGGCCTCGGGACTGGCGGTGCGCACCACCCGGCGACAGCGGCGGCTGCCCGGGCCTCGTCGCCGGTGGGCGGCCCGCCACAGGTCGCCTTCGTCCACCAGATCGGCGCGCAGGGCCGCATCGGCGACGGCCAGCGCCTCCCGGAAGGACAAGCCCGTGGCGCAGTCCAGGACGGTGCGCAGCGGCGTGGTCGCCCCCTCGGCGACCTCGTCGGGTGCAAGGGTGCACCAGTGGTACCTGACACCGTCGACCGGCGCCGGGCGCGAGCCGTGCGGGACGCTCACGTGCACTGCGTCCGGGGGCAGCAGGACCGGCAGGCCCCAGTGCTCGGCGGCTGCCAGATGGGACAGGACCCCGCGGGCCCGGGCCGCCACCTGTCGGGGGGACGGCAGGTCGGGCAGGACGTAACTGCCCCGCCCGACCCGAATCACGTCCCCGTGCCGGACCGCGGTCGCCAGCGCCCGGCCGGTGACCCGTTCCCGCAGGTCGCCCGCTCTCGCTGAGCCCCCGAGCCGGCGCAGCACCTCGGGCACGGTGAGGGGTCCGGGGTCAGCCATCCAGCCAGGTTGCCGGGACCGGCGGCCACCCCGGCGGCCTTATCCACAGGCGCGTCGGTGGCCTGAGCCCGGGACGAGGCGGGCGGCCATTCGTCACATTGGACGTGACACGCTGGCGAGCGGGCGAGACGCGCGGGTTGTGACGAATGACGGTTCGCTGCCGCCCGGTCGGTTGCCGTCTGGTCGGTTGTTGGCTCCGGGCGACGCGGTTGGTCCCGGGCGGGGGGCGGGCCGGGCGTGCTACCCCGGGGCCGCTAGCATCGCGCCTGTGACTGCCTTCCTGCCCTCGAAGCCCCGCCGCGGGCGCCGCCTGGCCGGCCTGGCCGTGGCCGTCGCCGCCGCGCTGACCGCCTCCGGCTGCGGCACGGTGCAGTCCGGCGCCGCGGCCGTGGTCGGCGATCGCCGGATCTCCGTGGCGGAACTGCAGCAGGCCACCACCGACCTCCAGTCGTACGTCAACGCCCGGCCCAACGCGACCGGTGCGAAGCAGACGGTCGGCCAGGACCAGGTCCTGCTGTACCTGGTCCTGGAGCCGTACCTGGTCAAGGCGGCCAGCGACGCCGGCGTCGGCGTCAGCGACGACGAAGCACGCAGCAAGTTCACCACCGCCAAGGTGGCCAAGCCCAGCCAGGGTGCCGTCGACGTGCTCCGGGCGGACTTCGCGCTGAGCAGCCTCACCCAGGCCAGGAAGGCGCAGGAGCTCAACTCCGTGGCCGAGCAGGTCCGCAGCCTCAAGATCGAGGTCAACCCGCGGTACGGCAAGTTCGACCCGCAGCAGATCCTCATCGTCCCGACCACCCCCGACTGGCTGCTCCAACCCTCCGGTGCCGCCGGTCCGGCCGGCGCGGGCACCCCGGCTCCCGACGCGCCGACCCCCTGACGGTGGCGGACACCGGCCGGATCGTCCTGGTCGTCACCAGTCCCCGGGTGGCGCCGGGCCTGCTGTCCTGGCCTGCCTGGGAACTGCTGCGCAGCGCCGACGCGGTGCTGGCCGCCGAGCCGGACCCCGACTGGGTGCAGGCACTGGCCGACGCCGGGATCGAGCTCGCCGACGTCTGCGACCTGCCGGTGGCGCACCGGGCCGGACGGCTGGTCGAGCTGGCCGCACCGGGACGGTCCGTCGCCTGGTTCGGGTCCCCGGACGGCGATCCCGGGCTCACCGACGCCCTGGCCGAACACCTCGGCCGGCAGGCGATCGCCGGACGTCCACCGGAGATCGAACTGGTCACCGGCTCGCACGACGTGCCGGGAGCCCGGCTGGTCGACCTGGTCGCGGTGATGGACACCCTGCGCTCCCCGGGCGGCTGCCCCTGGGACGCCGAGCAGACGCACACCTCCCTCCTGCAGTACCTGCTGGAGGAGACCCACGAGGTGATCGAGGCCGTCGAGCGGGACGACCGGGACCACCTCGTCGAGGAGCTCGGCGACCTGCTGCTGCAGGTGGTGTTCCACGCCCGGATCGGTGAGGAGCGCCCCACCGCCCCGTTCGACATCGACGCGGTGGCCGCGGGCGTGGTGGCCAAACTGGTCCGGCGGCATCCGCACGTCTTCGCCGATCCCGATGCCGAGGCCACCGCGGACGGTGTGCGGGTCAGCTGGGAGGAGCTCAAGGCGGCGGAGAAGCAGCGCGAGGGGCTGTTCGAAGGCATCCCCGCGACGTTGCCGGCGCTGGCCCGGGGCCAGAAGATGCTTGACCGGCTCGGCCATGCGGGCCGGGACCTGTCCGCCGCCGCCACCGCTGCCGCGGACGGGGACGCCCTGGTCACCAGGCTCCTGGACGCCCTGCTCCAGGCGCGTGCCGCCGGGGTGGACGCCGAGTCCGCCCTGCGTGCCGCTCTGGCCCGCCTCCCCGGGAACTGACCTGGCGCGGGGGTTGAGCCTCCGGTAACCGGACTCCCCGGGAAGCGACGCAGCCCCGGCGCCCCGAGCCGACCCCCGGCAGGGCATCGTGGGCGGCAGGTTGCCACGGCAGGATGTGCCCATGGACGACAGCAGTGCCGGCGGGCCGGGCCCGGTGGGTCCGACCGGTCCGGATCCGGCGGACGTCGCGGCCGGGCCGACCACGCACCGGTTCCGGGCCCTCGCCGCCCGGGTGCTCGACGCGATGCTGCAGGCTCATCCGGAGGCGGCCACCAAGCTCGGAGACCACCGTTTCGACCACCGGCTGACCGACCTGTCCGCGCAGGGCACCTCGGCCCGGGGCGCGATGCTGTCCGATGCGCTGTCCGCCCTCGACGACGTGGACGACACCGCCCTGCCCGTCCCGGACCGGGTGGACCTGGAGATCCTCCGCACGGCCGTCGCCCGGGACCTGTGGCTGCTCACCGAACTGCGCGAGCATGAGCACGACCCGCTGGTCCACCTGCCGGGTGAGGCCCTGTACCCGCTGCTGGCCCGTGAGGTCGGTGAGCCGGCCGTCCGGCTGCGGGCCCTGGCCGCGCGGATGGCGGGGATCCCGCACCGCCTGGCCACGGCCCGGGACGTCCTGCACGACCTGCCCGCGGTTCACGTCGAGACGGCGATCGGCCGGACGCGCGGCGTGCTCGGCATGCTCGGGGCGGAGCTGGACGGGCTGCTGGCCCTCGAGCCCGCCCTGACCGGTGAGGTGGCGCCGGCCCGGACCGCGGCGGCGGAGGCGCTGGAGGAGCATCTGCGCTGGCTGGAGGCCCAGCTTCCGCTCAGCGACGGCGATCCCCGGCTGGGCGCGCAGCAGTTCGCGGCCAAGCTCTGGTACACCCTGGACACCGAGACCACCCCGGATGCCCTGCTCACCCGTGCCGAGAGCGATCTGCAGGCGGTCGAGGAGGAACTCGCCGAGCTGGCTTCCCGGATCGCCGGTGCCCCGCCACGCCCCGGGCAGGTCCGTGAGGTGCTGGACCGGCTCGCCGCGACGGCCCCGGTGACCGACGCGACCATCGTGCGGCAGATCGAGGACGCCCTCGCGGCGGCCACGGCCCGGGTGCGGGAACTGGACCTGGTCACCGTCCCGGACGACCCGGTCCGGGTGATCGTCATGCCCCCCGCCCGCCGGGGTGTCGCGGTCGGCTACTGCGACCCGCCCGGACGGCTGGAACCGCCGGGCCCTGACGGCCGCCCGCTGCCGACCCTGCTGGCGATCTCGCCCGCGCCGCCCGGGTGGACGCCGGAGCGGGTGGCCTCCTTCTACCGCGAGTACAACGGCCACCTGCTGCGGGACTTCACCGTGCACGAGGCGATGCCCGGGCACGCCCTGCAGTTCGCCCACGCCGCCCGGTACGCCGGCGGGAGCCGGGTCCGCGCCGCCCTCGGGTCCGGGCCGTTCGTGGAGGGCTGGGCGGTGTACGCGGAGTCGCTGATCGCCGCCGCCGGGCTCGGGCAGGGGGACGAGGTCGACGCGGGACTGCGGATGCAGCGGCTGAAGATGCTGCTGCGCTCGACGATCAACGCCGTCCTCGACGTGCGCGTGCACACCCGGGGGATGACCGAGGCCGAGGCGCTGGCGCTGATGACCGAGCGCGGGCACCAGGAGGCCGGTGAGGCGGCCGGCAAGTGGCGCCGGGCCCTGCTCACCTCCACCCAGCTGTCCACCTACCACGTCGGCTACCACGAGATGCGTGACGTGATGCAGCAGTTGCGTCATGCCCGGCCCGGCGCGGGGGACCGCCGGCTGCACGACGACCTCCTCGCCCACGGCTGCCCGCCGCCCCGGCACCTGAAGACCCTGCTCGGCCTGGAGTGACCATGCTCGGCCTGGAGTGACCATGCGCCGGCGTACGGGAGCCGTACGCCAGGGTACGGATCGCCGTACGCCGGGGTCCGCTCTGGCCGGTGTGTCGGGGTCCGCTCGCCGAGGTGTGCCGGGGGCGGATCAGCGGCACCTCGGGTGCGGCCCGGAAGTCGGCACGGAAGTCGGCACGGGTGGCGGGAGTGGCGGGAGCGGCGGCTAGGGTGGCCGTCGCGCCGGGTCCGTCCACGGCAGGGCCGGGCCGCGGCGACGGGGCGACGGGCTGCACGGGCGGCGGGGTCCGGCCGTAGGTGAGGGTCCGGGTGCGGTGAGGAAGGCGGTCCGGTCGTGTCGGCGGTACCGGAGGGGCGGCTGCCCCGGGTGCTCATCGTGGTCCAGAACCTCCCGGTCCCGCTGGACCGGCGGGTCTGGCTGGAATGCCTGGCCCTGCGCGCGGCGGGCTACCAGGTCAGCGTGATCTGCCCGAAGGGTCCGGGCGACCCCGGGTATGCCGAACTGGACGGGGTCCACGTCCACAAGTACCGGCCGGCACCGCAGGCCGAGGGCGTGGTGGGCTACCTCTGGGAGTTCGTCTACTGCTGGCTTCGGACGGCGCTGCTGTCGGTGCGGGTCCGGCGCCGGCACGGGTTCGACATCCTGCAGGCCTGCAACCCGCCGGACACCTACTGGTTCCTGGCCCGGCTGTGGCGGCCGTTCGGGGTCCGGTTCGTGTTCGACCACCACGACCTCAACCCGGAGCTGTTCCTGTCCCGGTTCGGCGAACCGTCCGGGACCGGTCAGCGGGCCCAACTGGCGGTGCTGCGCTGGCTGGAGCGGCGGACCTTCCGCGCGGCCCAGCACATGATCAGCACCAACGAGTCCTACCGGGCGGTGGCGATCCGCCGCGGCGGGCTGGCCGAGGCCGACACCACGGTGGTCCGCAGCGGCCCGGACACCACCGTGATGCGCCCGGTGGCCGGCCTGCCCGAACTGCGCCGGGGCGCCGAACACCTGCTGGTGTACCTGGGCATCATGGGCCCGCAGGACGGGATCGACGTCCTGCTGCACGCCATGCGTGAACTGGTCGAGGGCCGCGGACGCCGGGACGTCCACCTGGCCCTGCTCGGGTTCGGTGACATGTTGGAGCCGATGCGCAGGCTGGCCGTCGACCTCGGGCTGTCGCCGTACGTCACGTTCACCGGGCGCGCCGACCGGCAGAAGGTGGCCGAGTACCTGTCCAGCGCCCGGCTCGGCCTCTGCCCCGACGCGAAGACCCCGCTCAACGACCTGTCGACGCACAACAAGGTCATGGAGTACATGGCCTACGCGCTGCCGGTGGTCACCTTCGATCTGGCCGAGACCCGGGTCAGCGCCGGTGACTGCGCGGTGTACGTGCCGTCGGGGGACGTCGCGGCCTTCGCCGAGGCCGTCGACGAACTGCTCAAGGACGACGACCGCCGGGTGGAGATGTCCCGGGCGGCCCGCCGCCGCTGCGTGGAGGTGCTGGACTGGCGGCCGCAGGCCCAGGCGTACGTCTCGGTGTACGACCGGCTCGCCGGGCTGGGGGATTCCCGTTCGCCGGAGCCGGCCTGGCCTGCGGTGGACCGGCGCGACCCGGTCGGGCAGGTGGGTGCTCCGGTGCTGTTCGGCCGGCCCGCGGTGGATCTGCGTGACCCCGCAGGCTACGAGACCTTTCTGCGCACCCGCGAGCCGCCCGGCCACCCCTAGACGAGTGATTCCGATCGACCGCGGCGTGGCGTCTTGATCGGAATGGGCGGAGGGTGCCCTTTGGTCGGTTTGTGAAGACAGACCTGGACACCCTCCTGACCGCACTCTACGTAAGGATCGACGACGAACTGAAGGG
>DASTGO010000198.1:0-6156 GCA_035719045.1 Kineosporiaceae bacterium
CCACCCTGCCCTCGTATGGGCGGGTCCACGCCGAGGACGGCACCCCCGTGCACCCGGCCTCCTACGACTACGCCCGCGCGGCCCGGGACACCATCCACTTCGCGAAGCTGCTGGACCGGCTGGTGCAGAACCTGCGCCGGGTCGCCGGGTACGACCTGCAGTACTTCGCCGTCATCGAGCCACAGCGGCGCCTGGCCCCACACGCGCACTTCGCCGTCCGGGGCACCCTGCCCCGGGAGCTGGTCCGTCAGGTCGTGGCCGCCACCTACCACCAGGTGTGGTGGCCCTCCACCGATCAGGTCGTCTACGCCGGGGACCACGCCCCGGCCTGGGACCCCCGATCCGGCCCCGAAGGTGCGGGCGGGTTCGTCGACCCCGACACCGGTGTCCCACTGCCCACCTGGGACGAAGCCCTCGACGCCATCGGCCCCGACGACGAACCCGCCCACGTGCTCCGGTTCGGGACCCAGGTCGACGTCAAGGGCGTCCTGTCCGGCACCCCCGACGCCGAGAAGTGCATCGGCTACCTGGTCAAGTACCTGACCAAGAGCCTCGGCGACGACCTCACCGCCACCACCCACGGTGACGAAACAGCCTCGCCGGCGGACGCGGACAGTGACCATGAACGGGCCGCCCGGTGGACCGCCCACCGTGACCGCCTGGTCGCCGCCCTGCGGTACGAGCCGTGCTCCCCGACCTGCCCGAACTGGCTCCGGTACGGCGTCCAACCGCGCAACACCAAGGCGCACCAGCGGCCCGGGACGTGCCGGGGCAAGGCCCACAAGCCCACCCACCTCGGCTACGGCGGACGCCGGGTCCTGACCTCCCACAAGTGGACCGGCAAGACCCTGGCCGACCACAAGGCCGACCGACGCGCGTTCGTCCTGAACGTCCTCGGCGTCACCCCCGAGTCCGACACCTACCCCGGACCCCAAGCGGCCGAACGGATCGCCTGGGAACACGCCAAGACCACCGACCCCGACGTCCCGCCCCTGTCCCGGCGCCTCCTCCTGGCCATCGCCCAACGCCAACGCTGGCGGATGGAGTACCGCGCCGCCCGCGACAACCTGCCCACCCCCGCCGCCACCGATCTTCCGGCAACCGACCCACCCGACCCGGACCCCTCGACCATCCCGCACCCGGCCGCCTGAGCAGACAGGAGCAACAGACCGTGGCACGCACAACCCTCTCCGACCCACTACTGACCGTCGAGGAAGCCGGGGAAGCCCTCGGCACCGGACCCCGCTTCCCCCGACGCCTCATCGCCGAACGACGCATCCGCTACGTCAAGGTCGGCCGCTACGTCCGCATCCCGCAGTCCGCCCTGATCGAGTTCGTCAGCGCGGGAACCGTCGAGCCTCGCGCCGAGCGTCGTCGTCGGTGGGTGGCCTGATGGCCGGGAAGCGTCGTCGTTTCGGCAACGTCCGGCGGCTGCCCTCGGGTCGGTACCAGGCGACCTACCGGGACCCCGACGGGGTGCGGCGAACCGCCGGGGAGACCTTCGGAACCAAGCGAGACGCCGAACGGTGGCTGAGCGTCGTTGAGGTTGAGCTGCTTCGGGGGGAATGGCGCAACCCCGATGACCAGCGGGTCTCCCTCGCAGACTTCGGCGCCCGGTGGATCGCCGAGCGTCCCGGGCTGCGGCCCCGGACGGTGGACCTGTACGCCTGGCTGTTCGGCAAGCACATCGTTCCGACGCTGGGGAATGTCACCATCGGGGACATCGACCCTGCTCGGGTGCGCCGCTGGCGGGCCGGTCTGCTGGCGGCCGGTGTCTCGGCAACGATGGCGGCCAAGGCCTACCGGCTCCTGCGGGCCATCCTCATGACAGCGGCCGACGACGGGCTCATCGCCCGGAACCCCTGCCGCATCCGGGGCGCCGGAAGCGAGCCGACGCCCGAGCGGCCGGTGCTGTCACTGCAGCAGGTGTTCGACCTGGCGGCCAAGGTGCCCGAGCGGTACCGGGTCCTCGTCCTGGTCGCCACCTTCGGCAGCCTGCGGTGGGGGGAGGCCACGGCGCTACGTCGGTGCGATGTCGACCCGGCCACCGGGGTGATCCAGGTTCGGGCAGCCTTCGCCGAACGGTCGACGGGGGAGCTGGTGCGAGGACTGCCCAAGTCGCGGGCGGGTCTGCGCTCGGTCACCCTCCCGCGTCCGGTCGTCGACCTCCTGGTCGAGCACCTGGCCTCGAAGGTCGGAGAGGCGCCCGACGCGCTGATCTTCACCGGCGACAAGGGGGCGGCCCTGCGGCGGAGCAACTTCAACCGCCAGGCGAAGTGGCCGGACTCGGTCGCGGCCATCGGTGCCCCCGGCCTGCACTTCCATGATCTGCGGCACACCGGGAACCACTTCGCCGCGATGTCCGGGGCGTCCCTGCGTGACCTGATGGCCCGGATGGGCCACGACAGCATGCGGGCGGCCCTGATCTACCAGCACGCCAACCAGAGTGCCGACCGCAAGATCGCCGACGCGATGGAGGAGCTGATCACCGAGCACGAGTCGGCCGCCGACCAGGACGACGACCCCGACGACGACGGGGCCGCTGGCGCTCTGGTCCCGGCCCGGTAGTTGCACGCGGGTTGCACGGTGGGTGCCATGGGGCGTCAACGACGAAGGGCCAGGCTCGGGGACTGTGCCCCTGACCTGGCCCTTCGTGGTGGAGCGGGTGACGGGAATCGAACCCGCACTGTCAGCTTGGGAAGCTGATGTTCTGCCATTGAACTACACCCGCGCGGCCCCTCAATGGAGCGCGAGAGCACCTTACCAAGAGTCCGGGGCATACCGTGCGCCACGGGCTGCGTCTGCGTCCGGGGGCGTCGGCGGGAGGGCCCCGACGACCGCGGTGAGGGCACCCTCCACCGGTTCGAGGGCCTCGGCCGTCGGCCGATGCCGACTGCTCCGAGGACGCTGCGCCGGGGCACGCGGACGTCCCCCGGGCCGGGCATCGCCACCCGTCGGCCCAGGGTCCGGAGCCCGAGGAACCCCCGGCCGTCGCCTGCCCGGGGGCAGTCCCGCTACCGTGGCGCCCGTGCTGCTCTCCGACCGGGACATTCGCGCTGAACTGGAGTCCAAGCGGGTGATCCTCGACCCGTACGACCCGTCGATGGTGCAGCCCTCGAGTGTCGATGTCCGGATCGACCGGTACTTCCGGTTGTTCGACAACCACAAGTACCCGGTGATCGACCCGGCGGAGGAACAGCCGGAGCTGACCCGCCTGGTAGAGGTCGCCGCGGAGGACCCGTTCATCCTGCATCCTGGTGAGTTCGTGCTGGCCTCGACGTACGAGACGGTGACCCTGCCCGATGACGTCGCGGCACGGCTGGAGGGGAAGTCGAGCCTGGGGCGGCTGGGGCTGCTCACCCATTCCACGGCGGGGTTCATCGACCCGGGGTTCTCCGGCCATGTGACCTTGGAGCTGAGCAACGTCGCCACCCTGCCGATCAAGCTGTGGCCGGGGATGAAGATCGGCCAGCTCTGCTTCTTCCGGCTCTCCAGCCCCGCGGAACACCCCTACGGCAGCACCGAGATGGGCTCGCGGTACCAGGGCCAGCGGGGGCCCACGGCGAGCCGCTCCTTCCGCTCCTTCCACCGCACGCCCGTCTGAGGCGTCGCGGCCGGCAGAGCCGCCATCGGGCAGGTAGCAGGCAGCGCAACGGCAGGCATCGGATCGGGCTGACGAAGGGCGTGGCGCGATGGCCAAGGGCCGCTGGTTCGGGCGCGGCGGGGACGCCCCCGCGGGGACCTCGCTCGATCCCACGCAGCTGGCGCAGCTGCGCTCCCACCACCTGCTGCTGGTGCCGAGCACCGTCGGCGTGGAGGAGGTCTCCGACCTGGTCTCCGCCCGGGTGATGTACGGCGACCTGGCCCGCGACGGGGAGGTCCCGCTGGGCCGGCACAGCCGCCTGGTCGGCCCCTTCGAGCTGAACATGGAGGAGGCCGTCGACGCGGGCGTCCCCATGCCGTGGACCGTGGTCTACGCCCTGGACGCACCCGTCGAGCGGGAGGACCCGCCCCTGCCGGGCCTGGACGACCGGGACGGGTTCGCGTTCGCCTTCCCGCGCGGGTTGCCCTGGCGGGAGGAGGGCCGCGGCCTGCACCTGATCGTGGCGATGGCCCGCCGGCTGCACGGGGCGGTCCGGGTGTCCGGCAGTGAGCTGATCCAGCCCGACCCGGACCGGGCCGTCGACTTCGCCGTCCGGTCCCCCTACTGGCTGGACCCCGACACCCTCAAGGGCGTGGTCAGCCGGGAGCTGCCGAACGCCGAACTGGCCCTCGACGGCGTGGAGTGGTCCGGCCCCTCCCCGGAGCTGTACAGCGGCCTGCCCTACGCCCAGGACATCGCCCACGACCCGTTGCGGGCCGACGAGCTGGCCTGGCTGCACCAGCGCGCCGACGCCTACGACCTGGACGTCCTGGCCGGGGAGGACTCCGTCGACGCGTACGCCGTCGTCGGGCAGATCGGGAACGGCCGGGCCGGGGCGATCGAGGTCCGGGTGCACGTGGCGCCCGCCCCGGAGCCCGCGGTGGTCCGGGAGGCCTGGGCGGACGGGCCGTACGTCGTCTACGAGGTCCGCTGGGCCTGCCCGGACCTGGTCCAGCGTGAGCGGCGGGTCCCGCTGCCGGAGTTCGCCGCCATGCGCCGTCACGCCGCCGAGGAGGTGCTGGCCGTGACCCGCTCGGTGGTCGAGGCCGTCTCCGGTGTGGTCACCGACGAGGACGGCTTCTGGGTGGACCGCTACTTCCTCTGAGTCACTTCCTCCGGCACTTCCGCTGACCGGCCGCTGACTGGCGTTCCATCCCGTGGTGGCGGCCCGCTGCGGCGCGGCCGCGGCTCACCCGTGCGGCGCACGCCTTCCGGGGGCATCCCCCTGCTCCCGGTGACGGTCACCCTGCCTCCCCGTTCGGCTCAAGTCCGCAGACGGCGAGCCGATGCATACCTCAGCCTCCTGCCGTGGGCCCTCCGGGGAGCGGCATCGGGGACGGGATGCACGCAAGCCCTCGCGGCGAGGAGGAGCACCGGATGGAAGCGATCGACGAGATCGTCGCCGAATTCCTGGTCGAGTCGCACGAGAACCTCGACCAGCTCGACCGTGATCTCCTGGCCTTGGAACAGAACCCGGGTTCCCGGGAGCTGCTGGCCAGCGTCTTCCGGACGATCCACACGATCAAGGGCACCAGTGGGTTCCTCGCCTTCCACCGCCTGGAGAAGCTGACCCACGTCGGGGAGAACCTGCTCAGCCGGTTGCGGGACGGCCGGATCGCGCTGTCCGAGGACCGCGCCACCGCGTTGCTCAAGATGGTGGACGCCGTCCGGGCTCTGCTGGGCAACATCGAGCAGACCGGGACCGAGGGCGACGGCGAGGACTCCGAGCTCATCTCCGTGCTGTCCTCGATGCTGGAGGACATCGCACCTGCCGCCGAAACCCCGGCCGAAGCCGCCACCGCCGCCGAAACCCCGGCCGAAGCCGCCACCGCTGCCGAAACCCCGGTTGAGGCCGCCGCCGAGACCGCAGTCCCGGCCGAGACTCCTGCCGCCGCCGAGACCGCTCCCGTGGACGCGCAGGTGCCTGCCCAGCCCACCGCGGAGCAGGCCGCCGAGGCCGAGCCCGCGCCGCAGCCGGTCGGCGTGGCCGCAGGCGAAACCGCTGCGGCTGCAGGGACTCCCCGTCGCGGCGGCAAGCGCCGCACCACCAAGACCGCCACGCCTGCGACCCCGCAGACTCCCAACGCACAGGCGGCATCGCCCGCCCCCCAAGCGTCCGGCGCGGCTGCCGGGCAGCCCGAGACGGCACCGTCCACCTCCGCGCAGCCCGACCAGCCGGCTGTCCCCGCGACTGCGGCCCAGCCCGGCACTCCCCCGCTGGGTGAGGTCCTCGTCCAAGCGGGTGCCACCACCCCAGACGCTGTGGAGATTGCGCGCATGGAGCAGGGACTGGGCGACCGACGCCCCATCGGGAGCATCCTCGTCGACCACGGCTCCACCACCCCCGCCGCCGTCGAGTCCGCCCTGGAGACCCAGACCGCTCAGCGGTCGGTGGTGGACAGTTCGGTTCGGGTGGATGTGGAGTTGTTGGATTCGTTGATGCGGCTGGTGGGTGAGTTGGTGTTGGCCCGTAACCAGTTGGTGTCGCGGTTGGATGACACGACGGGTCATAC
>DASTGO010000199.1:0-2146 GCA_035719045.1 Kineosporiaceae bacterium
CTGCCGCCCGGCCCGAACCTGCTCCAGGTCGTCCTACCCCGCCTACAGGCCCTACCCACAGGCTGACCACCAGATCAACCCGCCCACCCACGACAAACCCGGGAACGTGGAACCCCGCCCACCCGACGCGACAGCCGGGCACCCACCCTGCCCGAACCCCGAAACCAGCCCCGAACACCACCAACGATCAAGGAATCCGCATCCACACCGCACTACTCGCGGATCTGGGTCAGAGGATAGGGCGTAGCCGTCCGACCCGCTTCCGGCGATAGAGGTGATTCCCGCCAGGCCGCTGACCTGGACCGGAACTGCCGAGTTGCTGACACCGCCATTGCCCAACTCCCCGGCCGTGCCGTGTCCCCAGGCCCACACCGTCCCGTCGGACTTCAGCGCGTAGCCGGTGAACGCCCCTGTGCTGATTGACTTCACGCCCGTGATGGTGACCTGAACCGGGACCAGAACGGCGGTCGCGGGGGCTTGACCGTTCCCGAACTGGCCGAGGTTTCCCAACCCCCAGGCCCACACCGTCCCGTCAACCCCTAGAGCGTAGGCGGTCCCACGGGAGGCCCGCACGAGAGTGATCTTCGGCAGACCGCTGACTTGAACAGGGGTCGGCTGGTACATCGGAGCGGTCCCATTGCCCAGGATGCCGGCCACCCCACTGCCCCAGGCCCACACCGTGCCGTCCGACTTGAGGGCGAAGGCGGTGCCCATCCCCCCGCTGACGGCCACCACCGAGTCGAGGCCTGGGATCTGGACCGGAACGGAGGTGTTGCTGAAGGTGGTCTGCCCGAGCAATGGCCCACCAGCACCCCAACCCCACACGGTGCCGTCGGCCTTGACGGCGAAGCCGTTACCGGAGGTGGCCCCGACCGCCAGGACCCCATTCAGACCGCTGACCTGGACCGGGTCGGACGTGAAAGTCATCATGGTGCCGTCCCCGAGCTGCCCTTGGCCACCGGTACCCCAGGACCAGACGGTTCCGTCGGACTTCAGCCCGTAGCCACCGCCCCAGGACGCGGCCATCGATACCAGATCACCCAATCCGGCAACCTGAACCGGGGCCGGGCCCGGAAGCGCGGGCCCCGCCAGGTGATCCGTCACATGAGTGATGGCCCCGGCCCAGGCGAAGACGCCGTGGGGCAAGTGCGGGTAGACCGTGAATGGCCCTATCTGGGAACCAGTGGCGCCATGGGCGTCGAGGACCTGGAGGGTCAGGGTCGCGGTGACCGCCGCCGTCGGGGTCCCCGAGATGACACCCGTCGCGGGATCCAGCGCCAGGCCAGCGGGCAGGGTCCCGGCGGTCACCGTCCACCGGTAAGGCGGTGTCCCGCCGATGACGGACGGAGCCAGCGAGTAGGCCACGCCCACCTCAGCAGCACCCTGCGCCGTAGGTGTCACTGTGAGGCTGATGGTGACCGTGACCGCGATGTCGAGGGTCTGTCCGATGGTGTCGGTGGCTTCGGCGGTGAAGGTGTAGGTACCGCCCTGGGTCGGGGTTCCGCTGATCAGCCCCGAGGCAGGGTCCAACGTCAGCCCCGGCGGCAGGGAGCCTGCACCGGGCAGCACCGACCAGGTCAGGGCACCGACCCCACCCTTGGCAGTCACCTGGAAGCTGAACGGTGTCCCGACCGTGCCCGTCGCGGAGGCGGTACCGGACATGGACGGTGCCGACGAGTAGCCGAGCAGGTCCACCAGCACGTGGGTGCTGCCGGCGGAGTTGTAGATGAATAGGGCCGTGCGCGCATCCGCCACCACCAGGTTGGGGACCACCTGCCCGGCATCGGCATTCACGTTCGAGGCCTTCGGCACCGCGCCGGAATTGTAGGCGGTCAGGTACGTCGAGGTGGACGGCCAGACCGCCGTCACCGACAGGTACACCGCCGACGCGTTCGCCGGGATCGATGTCGTGGGCACCGGCACCGACAATCCCGCACCCACCGGCGAGTACCCGAGGTCACGGGTGTCCAGGACCCGGGTCGGGGTCAACGGCACGAAGTCCCCACCGGCGGTGAACCAGCCCTGCACATCCGCGACGATCTGGGTGGACCCCGCCGAGTTGTAGATCGACACCTTGCCGTTCGCGCCGACCGTGGCCACCGCCAGCACCGCCGCGGTCTGCCCCGCGACCAGGTTCAGGTTCGAC
>DASTGO010000200.1:0-7919 GCA_035719045.1 Kineosporiaceae bacterium
CAGTTCGTCGTCGATCCTTACGTAGAGTGCGGTCAGGAGGGTGTCCAGGTCTGTCTTCACAAACCGACCAAAGGGCACCCTCCGCCCATTCCGATCAAGACGCCACGCCGCGGTCGATCGGAATCACTCGTCTAGGCGAGCGCCCGGTCGGCCGAGGCCGTGACCAGGAGTTCCTCCGCATGGGCCTGCGCGGTGTCCGATTCCTCCATGCCGCCGAGCATCCGGGCCAGCTCCCGGACCCGGCCCTCGTCGTCCAGCAGACGGACCCCGCTCTCGGTGACCTCCCCGTCGCCGGACTTCACCACCAGCAGATGCCGGTCGGCGAAGGCAGCCACCTGCGGCAGGTGGGTGACGACCAGGACCTGCGAGGTACGGGCCAGCCGGGCCAGGCGGCGGCCGATCCCCAGCGCGGCCCGCCCGCCGACCCCCGAGTCGACCTCGTCGAAGACGAAGGTGGGCACCGGGTCGGCGGCGCCGAGGACCACCTCCAGGCCCAGCATCACCCGGGACAGCTCGCCCCCGGACGCCCCCTTCGCCAGCGGCCGCGGCGCGGACCCGGCATGCGGGACCAGTTGGAGCTCCACATCGTCGAACCCCTCCGGACCGGCGGCCAGGGTGACCGGGCCCGCCCCGAGGTCGGCCGGCAGCCCGCCCGGATCGGTCCGCTGCCGGACGTCGACCACGAGCCGCGCGTCCGGCATGGACAGCTCCGCCAGCTCCGCGGTGACCAACTGCCCGAGGCTCGCCGCGGCCTCCTGCCGGGCCCGGCTGACCTGTCCGCCGAGGTCGCCGAGGGTCTCCCGCAGCTGGTCACGCTCGGCCTGCAGCGCGGCGATCCGGTCGTCATCGCCCTCAAGTTCCAGCAGCCGCAGCGAGGACCGGCGGGCCCAGTCCAGCACCTCGTCGACGGTGCTGCCGTACGCCCGGGTCAGCCCGGCCAGGTCGGCGCGGCGCTGCTCGACGGCCGCCAACCGGGAGGGGTCGGACTCCACGGAGTCGGCGTAGGAGGCGCATTCGGTGGCCACGTCGGCGGCCAGGTAGCTGAGCTCGGCCAGCCGGTCCGCCAGCGCGGCCAGCTGCGGATCATGGGCGCGGACCTGTTCCAGGGACCGGCGGGCGGCGTCCACCAGGCCGGCCACATCCGCCGGGCCGGTGGCGTCGTCCGGGTCGCCGGCCAGCGCCAGATGGGCGGTGGTGGCGGCGGTGCGCAGCTCCTCCGCATGGGCCAGCCGCATCGCCTCGGACTTCAGCTCGACATCCTCACCGGGCAGCGGCTCGACCCGCTCGACCTCGGCCAGGCCCAGCCGCAGCAGCTCCGCCTCGGAGACGCGCTCACGGGCCTGGTGCACCAGGCCCTCCAGCTCGGCCTGAACCGCCCGCAGCCGCGACCAGGCCGCCCGGTACCGCTGCAGCGGTTCGGCCACCGCGGGGCCGGCGAACCGGTCCAGGGCCTCCCGCTGCCGTGCCGTGGACTTCAGCCGGAGCTGGTCGCTCTGCCCATGCACGGCGACCAGGTCCTCGGCCAGCTCCCCGAGCACACCGACCGGCACCGACCGTCCGCCGAGATGGGCCCGGCCCCGGCCCTCCGCGCTGACCGTCCGGGACACGATGAGGACGTCTCCGTCGTCCAGTTCGGCCCCCGCCTCCCGGGCCCGGGCCGCCACCGGACCCTGCGGGTCGACCGCCAGCCTGCCCTCGACCACCGCCGACGGCTGGCCCTCCCGGACCCGTCCCGGGTCGGACTTGCCACCCATGAGCAGGCCGAGCCCGGTCACGACCATCGTCTTGCCGGCCCCGGTCTCGCCGGTGACCACGGTCAGTCCCGGCCCGAACTCGAGGACGGCCTCGCGGATCACGCCGAGCCCGCGCAGGCGCATCTCGATCAGCACGACTTCTCCTCGCAGGCGACGGCGGCCGGACCCCGGTGCCGCCGCGGGTGGGCGGTCGCTTCGGGCGATCAGCCTAGGCGGCCCCGCCGTCAGGGACGATCCGTTGTCCACCGGAGTCGAGCCACTGTCCACCGGAGTCGAGCCATCATCAGCGGTGCGTCATCGCCATTCACTCACGGCGACGCCGCCGCCCCTCGGCGGGGTGGTCGTCCGGACGGGCGGGCCCCCGCCAGCCGTGCACCGGCAGCCCGAACTTGGCGACCAGCCGGTCGGTGAACGGGGGACGGGCCAGCCGGGCCAGGCGGACCGGCTGCCGGGAACGGCGGACCTCCACCCGGGACCCCGGGGGCAGCGGCAGGCTGCGCCGCCCGTCGCACCACAGGACGGCCTCCCCCGGCGGCAGCACCTCGACCGCGGGAACCGACGTCGGCGCCACCACCAGCGGGCGCGCGAACAGGGCGTGCGCGCAGATCGGCGCGATCAGCAGCGCCTCCACCTCGGGCCACACCACGGGACCGCCCGCGGAGAACGCGTACGCCGTGGAACCCGTGGGGGTGGCCAGCACGACCCCGTCGCAGCCGAACTCGGTCAGCGGGCGCCCGTCCACCTCCAGGACGACCTCGATCATCCGCTCCCGGCTGGCCTTCTCGACGCTGGCCTCGTTGACCGCCCAGGTCTGTGCGGTGACCTGCCCGTCGACGTCCACGGTGACATCGAGGGTCATCCGCTCCTCGACCTCGAACCTGCGGGCGGCCACCCGGCGCACGGTGTCCTCGATGTCGTCCCGCTCCGCCTCCGCCAGGAACCCGACCTTGCCGAGGTTCACCCCGAGCAGCGGGACGTCGCTGCCGCGCACCAGTTCGGCCGCGCGCAGGATGGTGCCGTCCCCGCCGAGGACCACGACCAGTTCCGCGGCGTCCAGCGGGTCGGCCGGGTCGGCCAGATCGACCATGGTCTGCACGTCCGGCGGGAGGGCGACGGCCTCCTCGGGCAGCAGGATCGGCCGCAGCCCCTCCCGGTGCAGGCCACGGACCAGTTCCTCGGCGGCGACGACCGCGTTGCTGCGCCCGGTGTGCGCGAGGACGACGACGCGCCGGGTGCTCACCCTGCCGCTCCTTCCGGCGACATGCCCCCGGCCGGGCCGCCGGGGCCCTCGGCGATCGCCCGGGCCAGCTCCTGCTCGTCCAGCGGGCCGGCACCGCGGTGCAGCCAGAGGAAGTACTCCACATTGCCGCTCGGTCCGGGCAGTGGGCTGGCCACGACGCCCAGCACGCCCAGCCCGAGCCCGGCGGCGGCCGCGGCGACCTCCCGGACCGCCTCGGCCCGCAGGTGCGGGTCGCGGACCACACCACCGGAGCCCAGCCGCTCCCGCCCGACCTCGAACTGCGGCTTGACCATGAGCACCAGGTCGGCGTCCGGTGCCGCGACGGACAACAGGGCCGGCAGGACCAGGCGCAGCGAGATGAAGGACAGGTCCCCGACGACCAGCCCGGGGGCGAACGGCAGCATCCCCGGAACCAGCTCCCGGACGTTCTGCCGGTCCAGGACGCTCACCCGTGGGTCCTGCTGCAGCCGCCACACCAGCTGCCCGTACCCGACGTCGACCGCGGCGACCCGGGCCGCACCCCGCCGGAGCAGGACGTCGGTGAACCCGCCGGTGCTGGCTCCCGCGTCGAGGCAGTCCTGCCCGTCCACCTGCAATCCGGCCGGCTGGAACGCGTCCAATGCCCCGACCAGCTTGTGCGCCCCGCGGCTGGCGTAGCCCGGGTCGTCGTCCACGCCCTGCACGACGATCGCGGCGGCCGGGTCGACCTGGGTGGCCGGCTTCGTCGCCGTCTGCCCGGCGACCAGCACGTGCCCGGCGCCCACCAGCTCACCGGCATGCTGGCGGGACCGGGCCAGCCCGCGACGGACCAGCTCGGCATCCAGCCGACGTAACCGACCCACCGGTCAGTCCTCGACGTCGGCCAGGCGGTCCTGCAGACCGCGGTGCACCGCGTCGTACACCGGGACCTGGTCCTCCAGCGGGTGCAGCACGGCTTTGGCGACCAGCCGGACGGCCTCGTCGACGACGGCGTCCCCGGTCACCGGAGGTTCGGGGACGTCGATGGGTTCGGGCTCGTCGGCGACCTCGTCACCGAAGTCCGCGGAACCCTCCTCGCCGTCGGCGGGCCCGAGCACGCCGTCCAGGACGCCGTCGTCGGCCCTGCCTTCGCTGGGGTACACCCGTCCCACCACCTGCTCGTCGGGCGGCCCTCGGCCGCTGCCGCCTGCCGGTCCGGCGACATGGTCACGCTACCGCGCCCAGGTGACGCCGGGCTCGAGCGCGTGCAGGGCGTCCAGCAGCGGCGCCGGGTCCACCGCTCCCCCGCCGGCCGGACGTCCGTCCGTCCAGTTCCAGGCGGCCTGGACGGCGGCGCGCAGCAGGTCCAGGGCGTCCGGTCCGGGGGTGAGGACGCGCAGCCCGGCCTCGTCCACCGCCACCTCCGCCTGCCGACAGCGGGCCCGGACCACGCCGTCGCCGGGGAGCAGTTCCGCCTCCGGTTGCGCCTGGCCGAGGACGGCCAGGTCACGACCCAGGTAGCACGGACGGCGATGGGGCGGGCAGACCACCAGGTCCGCCGCACCGGTGACTCCGGTCAGGACGAGCAGCCCGTCCTGACCGGCCGCCCTGGCCCCTTCCAGATCGGTGTCCAGCCGGTCGCCGACCACCAACGGGTGCCGGCTGC
The DNA here is from genome assembly GCA_035719045.1 of Kineosporiaceae bacterium. Lineage (GTDB taxonomy): Bacteria > Actinomycetota > Actinomycetes > Actinomycetales > Kineosporiaceae > DASTGO01. The sequence goes on from DASTGO010000200.1 coordinate 4,619, forward strand.
CGTAGCGGCGGGCGGCCTCGACGAACGAACCCGGGTTCGGCTTGCCGGCGACCTCGTCCGGGCGGCGGCCTGCGGCGTCGGCGACCAGCCCGACCAGGGCCCCGTTGCCGGGGGCAGGGCCGTGCGGGGTGGGCACGGTCAGGTCGAGGTTCGTGGCCAGCCAGAACAGTCCCGAGCGGACGGCCCGGGTGCCCTCCGCGAGGTTGCGCCAGGTCAGGTCCGGGTTGAAGCCCTGGACGACGGCCAGGGCGCCCTCGTCCACGCTGCCGACCGGCTGCAGCCCCTGCTCGGTGAGCGCGGCCTGCAGTCCGTCGCCGCCGATGACCAGCACGGGCGCCCCCGCGGGCAGCCGGCGGGCCAGGACTGCGGCGGCGACCTGCGCCGAGGTCACCACGTCATCGACGGCGGCATGGATGCCGAGCCGGGTGAGGTGGTCGGCGACCGTCCGGGCGCTGCGGGAGGCGTTGTTGGTGACGAAACTGACCCGCATCCCGGACCGCCGGGCTGCGTCCACCGCCTCCGGCGCCCCTGGAACGGCATCCGGGCCGATGTAAAGCACACCGTCCAGATCCAGCAGGGCGAGGTCGTAGGCCTCGTCCAGCCGCTTCGGGCAGCCCCGCAGCCGTAGACCGGTCACCGTCGCGGATCCTTGCACGCAGCCTCCTCGACTCGGCGCGGACGACGGGCGCACCTCGCCCCGACCGGTACGCCCGAGCGGCCGCCCCGGCCGAACCGGGACGGGTTCCGCGCACACTCCGGCCGGGCGGATCGATCCCGCCCGGCCCTGCCATCCTCGACGCCGGCCACGTAACCGGCCACGGGACCCCTACTCCGGTGCGCCGGCTTCGGTGCCCCCGACGTCCGCTGCGGGAGTGTCGGCCCCGGGCTCCAGGCCCGACCCAGCCAGGTCTCCCCCGGCGGGGACCTCCTGCGGATCACCCGCGTCCACGTCGTCCGTCCCGGCGTCGGCCTCCAGATCATCCCCGTCGACCAGATCACCCTCGACGCCGACCCCGATCTTGTCGACCCCGCCCAGGTCACCGGCGACGTCCGTGTCCGGCTCCTCAGGCTCCTCGTCGACATCCTCGTCCACGTCGAGGTCATCGAGGTCGACGAAGGTGATCCCGTCGAGTTCGGCGAGACGCTCATGGGCGCCGCTGGCGTCCTCGTCGTCCACCTCGGCGGCCAGGTGCAGCCACCGCAGGCTCTCCTCGTCGCGCCCGACGGCGGCCAGCGCATCGGCATAGGCCACCCGCAGCCGGGCCAGCCAGGCCTCATGGACCCGCTCGTTGAGTTGCGGGACCTGCAGGGTCACCACTGCAGCCTCCGGCTGGCCGAGGTCGGTGCGTGCCCCGGCGGCCACGATGAGCATCTCCACCTGCCCGGCCCGGTCCAGCTCACGAGCCTCCGGCGACGTCGCCAGGGCCAGCGCCCGTTCCGGTCGTCCCAGACCACGCTCGCAGTCGGCCAGCACCGGCAGGTGCACCGACGAGCCGGTCAGCCGGCGGGCGGTGCGCAGTTCCGACAGGGCAACCGCGTACCGACCGCTGCGGTACGCGGCGAGCCCGGCGGCCTCCCGGACCACGGCGATCCGGCCCGCCATCGACCGAGCGACATCCGCGTGGGCCCAGGCGGCCTCCGGATCATCGTCCAGGAGCTCGCCGGTCATCACCAGGTGCCGGGCCACCGTCCGGGAGGCATCCCGGCCGAGGCTCACCAGCTCCGAGCGGACATGCTGGTCCAGTTCCTGTCCGGTGATCTCGTCGGGGATCTCCGGCCGCTCCGGGCGCGGGCGCGGCGGGCGCTCGATGGCACCGGCCGCCGGCTCGGCGCTGCGCTGCCCACCGGGACGCCAACTGTTCAGCTGCCGCTGAGGCCCCCGGGCCTCGCCGCCAGCGGGACGGTCCCCGCCGCGACCGGTCCCGGTGCCACCAGTGCGCCCCTGGAACCCCGATGGCCGTTCGCCTGTCCGCTGGGGGTTTGCCCAACGGCCGGGAGCACTGGTGGGCGTCTCCCGTCCGGCACCCGTGCCACGGTAGCCGCCTGCCGGACCGCGCCCTCGGGGGGCACCCGGACCCTGTTCGGTCCTGCCCCGCTCGGCGCTGCCCCGCTCGGCGCTGCCCCGCTCGGCATAGCCGGAACCCGGGCGATCACCGGCCGGTGCACCGCGTCGCGGACCCGCAGGCCCGCCCGACCACGCACGTCCGCCCTGATCGCCGTCTCGCCGCGGACCGGTCTGGCCACCGGATCCCGTCCAGGTCCGCCCGCCACCGCCGCCGCCAGCGGGACGGTCCCCGCCGCGACCGGTCCCGGTGCCACCAGTGCGCCCCTGGAACCCCGATGGCCGCTCACCTGCCCGCTGGGGGCTTGCCCAACGACCGGGACCGCCAGTTGCGTTCCCGCGGCCCGCACCGCTCCAGCTCCCGCCCGAGCGCCCTTGCCCAGCGGCCGGGGTTCGACCCGCCCCGGACCCACCGGCGCCCCAGCCACCTGCGGCACGGTCTCCGCCACGACCGGCGGCGCCACTACCCGCCGCCCGCCCCTGTCCGCCAACGGTGCCCGCACCGGGACGACTCCAGCCCGACCCCCCGGACCTCCCCTGCGCCGGTCCACGCCCCTGTGCGGGACCCGCTCCTCCGGAGCGCCCCCAGCCAGAACCCTCTGGCCGGCCACCGCCACCGGCAGGACCACTGCCGGAACTACTCCACCGGCCACCTTCCGAACGACCGCGGCCGCCCGCCGAAGCACCGCCGCGACCAGTCCCAGAGGCACCGCCCCGCGCGAAACCACCGCCACCAGAGGCACCGCCCCGCGCGAAACCACCGCCGGAGCGCCCCTTGCCGTCGCCGCCACCGGCGGAGCGTCCTCCGGCGCCAGGGGCACCCCCAGCACGACCACCCGCGCGTCCGCCGAAGTTCCCGCCGCTGGCTCCGCCCCTGAAGCCACCGGCGCCGCGCCCGGCCCCGCCGGTGCCTCCGGATCGAGGTCCCGGGCCACCCGAGCGCCGGCCGCCTGAACCGTGCCCGCCGGCCTTACCGGTGTCCGCCACTGCTGCTCCCTCGTCCGTGGTCCGTACTGCGCTGCTGAGAAGTCATGGTCGCCCCTGCGCTGTTGGGTGGGGGCAAACGTGTTGGTGGCCGGCGCCCCGCGTGTGCGGGGGCCGGCCACCAACAGAAAGTTGTCCGGCGACGTCCTACTCTCCCACCCAGTACCCCGGGCAGTACCATCGGCGCTGACAGGCTTAGCTTCCGGGTTCGGAATGGAGCCGGGCGTTTCCCTGTCGCTATGGTCGCCGTAACTC
>DASTGO010000201.1:0-9400 GCA_035719045.1 Kineosporiaceae bacterium
GACGGCTACCCCGGCGGCGACGGCGGCAGCGGACGCGGCGGCGGCCGGCGCGGCGACCCGGAGGGCGCGCTCGGCAGCCGGCTCCGGCTGAACGGTCGGCAACGGGTGGGGCAGCAGTTCAGGCAGCGGTTCGGCGGACACAGTGACCCCTTTCGGGACTGTTGACGGATGGGGCCGCCCGGACCGCAGGTCCGGGCGGATGCTGCTCAGGGTTCGGCTGTCCTGCAGCACCGGGATGTCCGGTCCGCAGCGGGAACCACGCAGGAGCGCCGGGTCCCACCGGACCGGCGTCGGGGAACGCACGGACAGGCGGGCCGGAAGCTTCGGCGCGAGGGCGTCGAGTAGTGCCTCGACGGACGGCAATCGGCGACACGGTGCGGTCGCGCGACCTGAGGGTCGCGGCGCGGCGACGCGGTGGGGTCGCTGACACCAGGGGAACGGGGGTCACCCGTCCCGCCATGGTGCCACAGGCGTGCGGCCAGGCGCGAGACAGGAGCCGCCGATGCGCTATGACGGTGCCGTGCCTCACCAGTCACCCATCACCGGGATTCCCCGCCTGCCCTGGTGGGTCGCCGTGGTCCGGGGCCGCTCGATGCTGCCGACGCTGCGGGACGGCGATCGCCTGCTGGTCCGCTCGGGCACGGCAGGCGCCGTCGCCGGCCGGATCGCGGTGGTCCGGCTGCCCGGGCGGCCTCTGTCGGTGAAGCGCCTGGCCTTCCAGGAGCCTGGCGGCTGGTGGGTGGAAAAGGACAACCCCCGCGAAGGGGTCGACTCCTGGGACGCCGGGGTCGGGGCCGTCCCCGATGCCGATCTCGTCGCCGTGGCGCTGCTGCGGCTCTGGCCCCGTCCCGGGCGCCTGCCCGACGGCCCGCCCCACTCCTGAACACCCGGCCGTCAGACCTCTCTCCCGAACGCCCGACCGTCAGGCCCCCTCCCGAACACCCGACCGTCCGGCCGCCCCTTCCCGAACACCACCCTCCGGCCATCCCCGGAGCCGACCCTCAGCCCTGTCCGCCGCTGTGACGTATCCCACCAGGAGCCAGGAGGTCACCACCGCGCCCGTACCGCCGCCGGGCAGGCCCGCGCCAGGACGCGCCACGCGGACCGCCCACGCCATGCGACCGGGCAGCACCGCAGGTAGCGTGATCGGCGTCCACGACACGGGGACCAATCACGAAAGGGAGTGAGGGATGCTGTCGCGTCTCTTCGACGCCCTCAAGGGGACCGAGGTCAGCGCTCACTGCGACCTCCCCTGCGGCGTCTACGACCCGGCCCAGGCCCGGATCGAGGCCGAGTCGGTCAAGGCGATCATCCAGAAGCACGACGCCTCGGACGACCCGGCGTTCCGGACCCGCGCGGTGCTCATCAAGGAGCAGCGCAGCGACCTGGTCAAGCACCACCTCTGGGTGCTGTGGACGGACTACTTCAAGGCGCCGCACTTCGAGAAGTACCCGCAGCTGCACCAGCTGTTCAACGAGGCCACCAAGCTCGCGGGCGCCGGCGGCACCAAGGGCAGCATGGACGTCGCCGTGGCCGACCAGTTGCTGGCGAAGATCGAAGAGATCGCGGCCATCTTCTGGGAGACCAAGCAGGGCTGAGCCTGCCCCTGGCCTGATCGTCGAAGGGCCTGATCGTCAGAAGGGCCTGATCGTCAGAAGGGCCTGATCGTCGAAGGCCTGGTTCACCGCTCCTCGTGGTCATGGCACCCGGCAGCTGTCGGGCGCCATGACCACGATGTGCTCGAGGGCCGCCAGGCGCTCAGGCCGCGACCTGCTCCGGGACCCGCTCCGGTTCCGGCTCCGGCTGACGATCGGGTACCTCGGCGAGGGCGACGACGGCGTTCCCCGTGACCGCAGCGACGACCCCGAGGACCGCCCCGACATGCCCGGGCCAGCCACCGGGCAGTCCCTCCTGCAGGACGACCCAGCCGAGCAGGAAGGCTGCGACGGGTTCGGCGCCGGTCAGCGTGGGCAGCACGACCCGCAGCGGAGCGAGCTGGTAGCCCCGGTGCAGGGTCAGGTTGCCCAGCACCGAGGCCAGCACGAACCCGGCGACACCGACCACCACCACGGCGGTCCGCCCCTCCCCCAGCCCGGCGACCAGTTCTTTGAGGAACAGCGCGTCCAGGGCGAAGCAGGTGCCTGCGGCGCCGCCCAGCAGCCGTGCAGTCCAGTCCCCGGCATGCGGCCGCCGGGCGGCGACCAGTGCTCCACCGCCGACCACCGCGACCACGATCAGCCCGGCGATCGCGGCACCGGTCCCGCCGTCTCCCCCGGGTGCCGGACCCGCCACGACGAGCAGCACGACCCCGGCCACGACGAGGATCGGGCCGAAGATCTCCGGCCAGGTCGGCCGTCGGCGGTCCCCGCCCGCGTCGAGGATGACCGCGACCACCACCCCGGATACCAGCACCGACTGCACGACGACCAGCGAGCCGTCGGTCAGCGCGAGCATCTGCAGGAGCATCCCGGCCACGGCGAAACTGCTGCCGAGCAGCCAGCGCGGGCTACGGAGCAGACGCCATCCCAGCTGAACGGCCCCTCCCGTGGAACGGGGTACCGCGGCCGCAGCCCGGCGCTGAACCACGTTGGCGAGGGCGAACAGGAGGGCGGCGACCACCGCCGCGAGGACCGGATGCGGATGCGGCACGGGCATAGTCTGCCGTCTTCCCGACGATGTGCCGGCTACGCCTGTGGATTCACCCCCGTCCGACGGATCACCCGGCCCCCGTTCTCGGGCACGGTGGCACATGGTGCCCGTTTTGCGGGCACCATGTGCCACCGTGCCCACCCCGAACGGGCGGGATCCTCCACGGTTCGGGCAAGCACGGGCCGACCATGGACCAGGGCTCCCGGCCCCTCAGGGGCCGGGGGCGACGGCGGGGGGCGGGGCGTCGAACACCACCGGCGGCCGCGACCCTGCATGGTTGAGCGCCCACAGCCCGACCCCGTCCGCGGCGGCCACCACGAGGGCTGCGATCACCACGGCCACCAGCCGGCGCCGGCGGTCCCGGCGGCGCCATTCCCGCAGCGCGCGTTCATAGGCGTCCGGACTGGTCCGGACCGTCCCGGCGAAGGCACCGAGGCTGTCGCGCAGCCGCTCGGCGAGATCCGTCTCGTTCACCTGTCCGCCCTCTGCCGCGCGGAGAGCGCCCGGTTCAGCGCAGCCATCCCCCTCGAGGTGTGCGCCTTGACCGCCCCGCAGGAGATCCCCATTGCCGCGGCCACCTCCGCCTCCTTCAGATCCAGCCAGTACCGCAGGACCAGGGCCTGACGTTGCCGGACCGGCAGTTGCTGCAGGGCGAGGACCACCTCCCGCTGATCCTCGCGCAGCACCACCTCCTGCTCCGCCGACCCGATCGGTGGGCCGGGGGTGTCGACTTCCGGATGGCGGCGGACCACCTGCAGGTGGCGGATCCGCATCCGGGTCAGGTTGCACACCACGGAGCGCAGGTAGCCGGGTGCGGCCGCCGGGTCCCGCAGTCGTGGCCAGCGCCGGTACAGCTCGTAGAAGGCCTCGGCCACGATGTCCTCGGCGTCCGCGGCGGCCCCGAGCAGGACCGCCATCCGGACCAGTTCACCGTGGTGCCGGTCGAACAGGGCGGTCACCGCTGCCTCGCGTTCCACGTCGCGCAGGCCGGCCCAGCCCCCGCCGAGCGGGTCAGGGTCGCAGGAGTCCGTCGTCATGACCGCACCTGCCATTCCCGTCGCTGCGACCCGCCCAGGTGCAGCCCCGTCCCGTCCAGCCCGCGCGGCACGCCCGCGGCGTCCAGCACCGGGGTGAGCAGCAGCACCACGGCGAGGTTGGCCACCAGGGCGAGCAGTCCCGCGTACACCCCGACCTCATGCCCCGCGACGGAGATCCGGGTGACCGCGACGAACCCCTGCGCCGCGACCAGCACCGTGCCGAGCAGCACTCCGACCCCGAGTCCGGCGAGCAGGGCGTACCGGTGCAGCCGGCGCACCCGCAGCCCGATCACCACCGCGGGCAGCGTCTGCAGGATCCACACCCCGCCGAGCAGCTGCAGGGTGATCGCGTCCCGTCCGCGCAGCCCGAGCACGAAGGCCAGCGCGCCGAGCTTGACCACCACGGACACCACCCGGGCCACCTGGGTGACCTGGGCCGGCACCGCGGTCGGATTGACGTACTCCAGGTAGACGTTGCTGGCGAAGGTGGACGCCGCCGCCACGGACATCACCGCCGCCGGGACCAGCGCGCCGATCCCGATCACCCCGAGCACCAGCCCGGCCACCGGGGACGGCAGCGCATGGTGGACCAGTTCCGGGACCGCCAGCTCGGCCCGGCCGGCCGGCACCCGCACCCCCCGGGCCAGGGCGGCCGTCCCGGCCAGGGCGACGACGGCGAGCAGCGCGGTCCAGCCGAGCAGCCCGATCGAGGTCCGGCGCAGGGCGTCCTCGCTGCGGGCGGCGAAGGCGGGCAGCAGCACATGCGGATACAGCAGCAGTGCCAGCGCCGAACCGACCGCCAGGGTGACGTAGGACGAGCCCAGCCCGTCCGGCAGCAGCAGCCCGACCCCGGGATGGCCCCGCAGCACGGTGTCCGCGCCGGTGAACAGCGGTCCCGCACCCCCGACCGCGTGCAGCCCGGCCCAGACGCAGCCGAGGGTGACCACGAACACCCCGACCCCCTTGACCACGGCGACCAGGGCGGGGGCACGCAGCCCGTGCCGGTAGGTGCCGACGGCCAGCACGGTGAACGTGGCGGTCAGCGCGCCGTCGGCCCACGGCCCCTGCTCGGGCACCCCGAGCACGGTGAGCAGCGCGGACAGCCCGAGCAGCTGCAGTGCCACGTACGGCATCGTGGCGAGGATCCCGGTCAGGGCGACCGCCAGGCTCAGCGAGGGCGACCCGTACCGGTCCCGGACGGCGTCGGCCGGAGTGACCCAGCCGTGCACCACGGCAGCCCGGTGCAGCCACGGCAGCAGCAGGTAGGCCAGCTGGAACACGATGATCGTGTACGGGACGGCGAAGAACCCCAGGCCGCCGACCCCGTAGACCAGGGCGGGGACCGCGATGAAGGTGTAGGCGGTGAACACCGACCCGCCCAGCAGGAACCACGAGCGCAGCGCCCCGAAGCCGCGGCCGGCCAGCGCCCATTCGGCCAGTTCCCCACCGGGCGGGACGACCCGGTCGGCGAACCGTCCCCGGCCGGCGACCAGAGTCATCCCGGAGACGGCGGCCAGCGCGAGGCCGAAGCACAGCAGCGCCGCCGCGTCGGCCTTCACGTCCCCTCCCGCCCTCGGGATCCCGGCCCGACCCGGACCGCGATCCCACCGGCCGTCACAGCGGGCGGCCGACCGGGGACCGCAGGCCAGAGCCGCTGGTCGGTGGTGCTCGGATGCCGCAAGGTTGACCTGTCCGGCGGTAAACCTCAACCCCCCGGCCGGACGACCAGCACGAACCGGGCGGACCGCAACCGGGACGGCCCAACCCGACCCGACACACACCGTTCCCCGGCCCGACCCCGACTACCGGCCCGAACCCCGCACACCGCTCCCCCGGCCCGAACCCCGCCCGGCCCTACCCCGGGTTCCCGGCCCTACCCCGCCCGACAGCAGTCCCGGCCCCTCCCCGACAGCGCCGTCCACCCGGAGGAAGTCATGTCCGACACCGACACCGGTGCCCCCCGGCCCGGCGAGCCCGGTCACCCCGACCGCGGCCGGATCGACCGTCGCAGCGAGCGCTCGCCCTGGAACTGGCTGCTGCTGCTCCCGCTGCTCGCGGTGCTCTACCCGCCGCTGTACAACCGGACCGACCCGTGGCTGTTCGGGATGCCGTTCTTCTACTGGTATCAGCTGGCGGTGATCCCGGTCAGCGTGGTCTGCACGCTGCTGGTGTACCGCGCCGGCCGCCGGAAGGGTGCGCGATGAGCGGCCACGGCGTCGAGCTGGCCATCGTCACCACGCTGTTCGTCCTGGTCACGGTCCTCGGCTTCGTCGCGGCCCGCTGGCGTGCCGGTGCGGGCCTGGCCCACCTCGACGAGTGGGGCCTGGGCGGGCGCAGCTTCGGCAGTTGGGTGACCTGGTTCCTGATCGGCGGGGACCTGTACACCGCGTACACCTTCGTCGCGGTGCCGGCGCTGGTCTTCGGGGCGGGCGCCGCCGGGTTCTTCGCCGTCCCGTACACGATCATCGTCTACCCGATGGTGTTCCTGGTCCTGATCCGGCTCTGGTCGGTCAGCCACGTGCACGGTTTCGTCACCCCGGCGGACTTCGTCCGGGCCCGGTACGGCTCACCCACCCTGGCCCTGCTGGTGGCGATCACCGGGATCGTCGCGACCATGCCGTACATCGCCCTGCAACTGGCCGGGATCCAGGCCGTGCTGACCGCGATGGGGATCTCCGGGCATCTCCCGCTGATCATCGCCTTCGTGGCACTCGCGGCATACACGTACAGTTCAGGCCTGCGCGCCCCGGCACTGATCGCCTTCGTCAAGGACGCCCTGATCTACCTGGTGATCATCGTCGCGGTGATCTACCTGCCGGCCAGGCTCGGCGGCGGGCACGCCGTCTTCGCGGCGGCGCAGGCCAAGTTCGCCGCCACCCCGAACCCGGCGGACGGGATCCTGCTGCCCGGCTCCGGACAGCTCGGCTACGCCACCCTGGCCCTGGGCTCCGCCCTGGCGCTCATGCTGTACCCGCACAGCGTGACCGGGGTCCTGGCGGCCAGGGATCGCGGCGCGATCAAGCGGAACATGGCGGCGCTGCCGGCGTACTCACTGCTGCTCGGACTGCTGGCGCTGCTGGGCTACCTGGCGATCGCGGCCGGGGTGAAGCCGGTGGCCACCGGCGCGACGCTGACAGCGCTGGACGGGACGCGGCTCGGCCCGAAGACCGACGGCAACACGATCGTCCCGCTGCTGTTCGACCACCAGTTCCCGAGCTGGTTCGCGGGGATCGCCTTCGCCGCGATCGCGATCGGCGCGCTGGTCCCCGCGGCCATCATGTCGATCGCCGCGGCGAACCTGTGGACCCGCAACATCTACAAGGAGTACCTGCGCCGCGACGCCACCCCGGCGCAGGAGGCCCGGACCAGCCGATGGGCCTCGCTGGTGGTGAAGTTCGGTGCCCTGCTGGCGATCCTCGTGCTGGACCCGCAGTTCTCCATCGACCTGCAGTTGATCGGCGGGGTGATCATCGTGCAGACCCTGCCCGCCGTGGGCCTGGGCCTGTTCACCCGCTGGTTCCACCGCGGCGGTCTGATCGCGGGCTGGCTGGCCGGGATGCTCGGCGCGTTCTGGATGCTGTGGAACGTCCCGCAGGCCGTGGTGACGCCGGCCGGGGTGAAAGTGGTCCGGGAACACTTCGGCGGCTCGGCGTTCGCCCTGTCGAAGCTCGGCCTCGACACCGGGAACACGGTCTACGTCGGGTTCCTCGCCCTGGCGGTGAACCTCGTCGTGGCGGCCGTGGCGACGGCCCTGCTGCGCGCCGCGAAACTGCCCGACGGCACCGACGTCACCGGCCCCGCGGACTATCTCGCCGACCGGGGCGACCCGCGGGTGGTCGACCTGACCCGCAACCACCTACCGCTGGGTAACCTGCGCGCATGACGAGCCCCGGCACCCTCCCGAGCACGCCCGGCCCGGCGGACGGCAGCGCCCCGGCGCAGGAGGTCACCGGTACCGGCGCACCCCCGGCCCGGCGGATGGAGGGCCATGCCGGCGCGCTGGCCGTCGCCGCCGCCCGGGCGCACGGGGTCCGGGCGATGTTCACCCTGTCCGGGGCGCACGTCTTCCCCCTGTACGACGGGGCGGTCAAGGCCGAGCCCGCGCTGCCGATCGTGGACGTCCGCCACGAGCAGACCGCCGTGTTCGCCGCCGAGGCCACCGCGAAGCTGACCCGGACGCCGGGCCTGGCGGTGCTCACCGCGGGACCGGGCGTCACCAACGGGATCAGCGCCATCGCCACCGCCCAGGTCAACGGATCCCCGCTGCTGGTCGTCGGGGGGCGGGCCCCTGCCTACCGGTGGGGCAGCGGAGCCCTGCAGGAGTTCGACCACCCACCGCTGCTCGCCCCGATCACGAAGGATGCGCACACGGTCACCGACCCGACCCGGGCGGCCGCCGAGGTGTCCGCGGCGCTGGACCTGGCCCGCAGCCCGCACCGCGGCCCGGTGTTCCTCGACGTCCCGATGGACGTCCTGTTCGGCGGCGGGGAGGTGGAGCTGCCCGAGCCCGCCCCGGCCGCCCCGGTGGAACCCGATCCGGACGCGCTGCGCGCCGCCGCCGAGGCACTGGCCGACGCCAGGCGCCCGGTCCTCGTCCTCGGCTCCGACGTCTGGTCCGGGCACGCCGAGGAGGCCGCCCGCGCCCTGGCCGAGGAGTTCGGGCTGCCGACGATCCCGAACGGGATGGCCCGTGGGATCCTGCCGCCCGGCCACCGGCTGCTGGTGTCCCGGGCCCGTGCCCGGGCGCTGCGCGCGGCCGATCTGGTCGTGGTGGTGGGCACCCCGCTGGACTTCCGGCTCGGGTACGGGTCCTTCGGCGGGGCCGACGGGCAGCCGCCGGCCCGGGTGGTCCACCTCGGCGACGGCCCGGGGCAGCTGGCCCGCCACGTCGAGCTGACCGCCGGGGTGAGCGGGGACCTGACCCTCGCCCTGGACGGCCTGCGGGCCGCGGTCGCCACCCGCGGGCTCCGGGCGGAGGTCGCCGACTGGGCGGGTGAGCTGCGGGCCCGGCACGAGTCCGCGCTGGCCCAGGACACCGGCCTGCTCACGGCGGAGGCGGACGCCATCCACCCCGGGCGGATCTACGGCGAGCTGCTGGCCCAGCTGGACGACGACGCGGTCGTGATCGGCGACGGCGGCGACTTCGTCTCCTTCGCCGGACGTTTCGTCGAACCGGCCCGGCCCGGTGGCTGGCTCGACCCCGGGCCCTTCGGCTGCCTGGGCACCGGCCTCGGCTATGCGATCGCCGCCCGGCTGGCCCGGCCGTCCTCGCAGATCGTGCTGCTGCTCGGCGACGGCGCCGCCGGATTCTCCCTGATGGACGTGGACACCCTGGTCCGGCACGGGCTGCCGGTGGTGATCGTGGTGGGCAACAACGGGATGTGGGGGCTGGAGAAGTTCCCGATGCAGACCCTGTTCGGCTACGACGTGGCCGCCCAACTGCTCCCGCAGACCCGCTACGACCAGGTGGTCCAGGCCCTCGGCGGCGGCGGCGAGCTGGTCACCCGGCCGGACGGGATCGGCCCCGCCCTGCGCCGGGCCTTCGCCGCGGGCGTGCCGTACTGCGTCAACGTGGTCACCGACCCCGAGATCGCCTACCCCCGGAACAGCACGGGGATCTGACGCCACCCGACCCGGACCCCCGGCACCCCGGACCCCCGGCACCCCGGGCCCCGGGCCTGCGGCGCTCGAGGGACGTGAGCAGGGGTGTTGCC
>DASTGO010000202.1:0-35317 GCA_035719045.1 Kineosporiaceae bacterium
CATCACCGGGCTCAGCGCCTCGAAGATCGGGCGGCTTCGTTCCGGAGCCCAACCGAATGTCCCCAGCGAGATCGCGGAGATTATCGCTCAGACTGTGGATGCTCACCCGGAGGAGTTCTTCCGCGGGACTCCCGCCAGTGACAGCACGCGGCGGGCGTTCTTCGAGCGACAAACAGTCGGCAGCCCCCAGACGGCCGGCAGCCCCCAGGCGGCCGGCGGGCCGCAGGTGAGTGCGATCGACTACCCGTTGCTGGAGAGCACGCGGGAGGCTGCGAGGGTATCTCGTGATGACCTGGCGCGAGCGGCCGGCTGGGAGTACGCGGGTGAGGTGGCGCAGTTCCTGGACGGACACCGCACGACCCTGGATGCCGTTGCCGCCGACCGCATCTCCCAGTATCTGGGGGCCCCCGTGGACATCTTCTTCACCACCCCGGAATCCTCCTCGGCCGCGGGCCCGTCCGGGTCGGGTGCGGGCAGGTCCGGGGCGGCTCCCGGTGTGACGGTGACCGAAGGTGGTGTTCAGCGGCCCACCTGGTGGCCGCAGCAACCGGCCGATCAGGTTGTCGTCGTTCCGGTCTCCGACACGGACTACCCCACCGTCGCCCAGCACATCCGCGACGCGGTGGCCAGCGGCCATCCGCGCGTGCTGACCCTGGATCGAAACGCCAGCAGGATGAGGACCCGGCGGAAGCAGTCCACGAGAGACTTCCCCAACCTCAACAGCTACTACCGCGACGTGTACCCACCGGTGATGACCCAGGAGAGCGGCCTCCAGGAGAGCGGCCGCCGACCATCCGTGCGCAATATCCCCCGCGGGCAGAACCGGGCACCAGATGCGATGCGGAGCTACCTGCGCCCCTATCCCGACCGAACGAAGTTCAGGCTGGACCCGAGCGGTGGAGGAGGCAGGTAGCGGCCAACCCTGATCACCTCAAGCACCAGATGTCGACGCCGACCACCTGGCCGACGCCGGCGTTCAGCAAGGGGAGGGTAGCCTCCGGGAGGGTCAGTCGACGGTCCAGGTGTCCTTGCCGGCGAGGAGCGCGAACAGGTCGTCGTCGGTGGGAGGCCCGCCGGCGGCCTCGCGGGCGGTGTCGAGCTGCCCGCGGACCTGGTCGTCGTACGTGGGCCGGATGACATCGCGGAAGACGCCGACCGGCACGTGGGACATCCCGGGGTCGTCCAGCCGGGACAGGGCGAACTGCACCGAGGGGTCCGGGTGACGGGCGTCGTGGACCAGGACGGCGCAGGCTCCGGCGGTGGCGACATCGGCGACGGTGAGGGTGCCGTCCGGGTGGCGGACCACGCCGCGGGAGGGCAGGCCGTCGGGTCCGGGCGGGCCGAACCGGATCGGCTTGCCGTGCTGCAGCGGGATCAGCCGGGCCGTGATCGAGTCGCGGTCCTTGACCAGGTCGAAGGCGCCGTCGTTGAAGATCGGGCAGTTCTGGTAGATCTCGACCAGGGAGGAGCCGCGGTGTTCGGCGGCGGCCCGCAGCACCGCGGTGAGCTGCTTGCGGTCGGAGTCCACGGCGCGGGCGACGAAGGTGGCCTCCGCGCCGAGAGCGAGGGAGACGGGGTTGAACGGCAGGTCCACCGATCCGGCGGGACTGGACTTGGTGACCTTGCCGGCCTCGGAGGTGGGGGAGTACTGGCCCTTGGTCAGCCCGTAGATCCGGTTGTTGAACAGCAGGATGGTCAGGTTGACGTTGCGGCGCAGGGCGTGGATGAGGTGGTTGCCGCCGATCGACAGGGCGTCCCCGTCACCGGTGACCACCCACACCGACAGGTCGGGCCGCGACACGGCCAGACCGGTGGCGATGGACGGGGCCCGGCCGTGGATGGAGTGCATCCCGAAGGTGTCCAGGTAGTACGGGAACCGCGAGGAGCAGCCGATCCCGGAGATGCAGACGATGTTCTCCCGGCGCAGCCCGAGCTCGGGCAGGAACCCCTGAACCGCGGCGAGGATCGCATAGTCCCCGCAGCCGGGGCACCAGCGGACCTCAGCGCCGGAGGTGAAGTCCTTGCGGGACAGCGGGGTCGCGCCGTCGGGGAGGGCGGGCACCAGGTCCAGCCCGCCGCGCGGGACGGGCATGCCCAGGTCGGCAGTCACAGTTCCTCCTCGCGGCCGGTGCGGACCGTGGCGGCCTCGTGCCGGATCACCTGTTCCGGGTCCTGTTCCAGGCGGACCTCCTGGTCGAGTTTGACGACGGCGTCCGCGATCTCGCCGGAGGTGAACGGCAGGCCGCGGACCCGGTTGTAGCCGACGGCGTCGACCAGGTACTTCGCCCGCAGCAGCAGGGCGAGCTGGCCGAGGTTCATCTCCGGGACCAGCACCCGGGCGTAGCGGCGCAGCACGTCGCCGAGGTTCGCCGGGAACGGGTTGAGGTGGCGCAGATGGGCGGTGGCGACCGGGGTGCCGGACGAGCGGGCCAGCCGGGCGCCCGCGGCCACCGGTCCGTAGGTGGAGCCCCAGCCCAGGACCAGCACGGTGGCATCGCCGGTGGGGTCGTCGACCTCCAGTGCGGGGGTGTCGATCCCGGCGATCCTGGCCGCCCGCAGCCGGACCATCCGGTCGTGGTTGTCGGGGTCGTAGGAGATCTCGCCGCTGCCGTCGGCCTTCTCGATCCCTCCGATCCGGTGCTCCAGGCCGGGAGTGCCGGGAACGGCCCAGGGCCGGGCCAGGGTGACCGGGTCCCGGTCGTAGGGGCGGAACACCGGGGTCCCGTCGTCCCGGACGGCGTTCGGGGCGGTGGTGAACTCCACCTGGAGGTCCGGCAGGGTGGCCGGTTGCGGGACCCGCCACGGTTCGGACCCGTTGGCCAGGTAGCCGTCCGACAGCAGCAGCACCGGGGTCCGGTAGGTGGTGGCGATCCGGACCGCCTCGATCGCGGTGTCGAAGCAGTCCGCAGGCGAGCGCGGTGCGAGGACCGGGACCGGCGCCTCCCCGTTGCGGCCGAACATCGCCTGCAGCAGGTCGGCCTGCTCGGTCTTGGTCGGCAGTCCGGTGGACGGGCCGCCGCGTTGCACGTCCACGATCACCAGCGGCAGTTCCAGGGACACCGCCAGCCCGATCGTCTCCGCCTTCAGTGCCAGGCCCGGCCCGGAGGTGGTGGTCACCCCGATCGCCCCGCCGTAGGAGGCCCCCAGCGCGGCCCCGATCCCGGCGATCTCGTCCTCGGCCTGGATCGTGGTCACGCCGAAGCGCTTCAGCCGCGACAGCGCGTGCAGGATGTCCGAGGCCGGGGTGATCGGGTACGAGCCCAGCACCAGCGGCAGTCCCGCCCGGTGCGCCGCGGCGACCAGCCCGAACGCCAGTGCCACGTTGCCGGTGATGTTCCGGTACACCCCGGGCTCGGCCGGGGCCGGCGCCACCTGGTACGACACCGCGAACGACTCCGTGGTCTCCCCGAACGCCCACCCCGCCCTGAACGCGGCGAGATTGGCCGCGTGCAGGGCCGGCCGGGCCCCGAACTTGGCCTGCAGGAACCGTTCCGTCGGCTCGGTCGGGCGGGTGTACAGCCACGACAGCAGGCCCAGGGCGAACATGTTCTTCGCCCGCTCGGCCTCCTTGCGGGTCAGGTCGAACTCCCGCAGCGCCTCCACCGTCAGCGACGTCAGCGGCAGCGCGTGCACCCGGAAGGAGTCCAGGCCGCCGTCGCTCAGCGGGCTGTCGGCGTACCCGACCCGGGACAGGTTCCGCGGGGTGAACTCGTCGGCGTCGGCGATGATCGTCGCGCCCCGCGGGAGGTCCGTGAGATTGGCCCGCAGTGCCGCCGGGTTCATCGCGACCAGGACGTCCGGCCGGTCACCCGGCGTCATCACGTCATGGTCGGCGAACTGGATCTGGAAGCTCGACACCCCCGGCAGCGTCCCCTGCGGCGCGCGGATCTCCGCCGGGAAGTTCGGGAGGGTGGCCAGGTCGTTGCCCCAGGCCGCGGTCTGCGCGGTGAACCGGTCTCCGGTGAGCTGCATGCCATCACCGGAGTCACCGGCAAAGCGGATGACCACCCGGTCGACCCGCTCGACGGATTTCGTGCCCATGGGTCCCGGATGTCCCGTCGCTCGACTCTACATCGTCGCGCCGTCAACCCCTGGCGGTGCGAGTTCCCTCCCCGGCGAGGGCCTGCCGGGCCCTGACGGGGAGCCGAACCTGGCGTCATCGTAGGCCGGGCCCGTCCGGCCCGCGCTGCAGGCTCGGTGGTTCGAGCCCTGGTTCGCCCACGTATCCCAGGCTTTGGTCCCCGGGTGCCGTGGGCGGCGGCCGGGCCGGGACCTCCGCGCCCCGGCCGCGGAAGCGCGCGACGTACGCTGCCTGTGGAGCCGGGGGACGTCCCCGGCCGGATCGCTCGGAGGAGCCGTTGTCGGTGGAGGTGTCGGGGACCGGCGGGTCGTCCCTGGACGGGTCGCCGTACCAGGGGTACCTGTACACCTACCCCCACAAGACGGCGTACCGGCGGCTGGACCCGGCCCCGACGCTGCAGGAGCTGTGGGCCGACGAGCCCGTGACCGGTCTGTTCGGGTACGTCCACGTGCCGTTCTGCGACCAGCGCTGCGGCTACTGCAACCTCTTCACCACCGCCAACCCCCGCGAGGACGTGGTCCGCCGCTTCCTCGACCAGGTGCGCCGGGAGGCCGTCACCGCCCGCGCGGCGCTGGAGGCGACCGGCCGGGCGGTCGGCTTCGCGGACGCGGCGGTCGGCGGCGGGACCCCGACCTACCTGGACGCCGCGGGACTGGAACATCTGCTGGACTCCCTGGAACTGCTCACCGGCGGCCTCCCGGCCGGGTTCTCCGTGGAGGCGTCCCCGTCGACGGTGGCCGCGGACAAGCTCAAGGTCCTGTTCGCCCGGGGCGCCGGCCGGGTGAGTATCGGCGTGCAGAGCTTCGTCGACGCGGAGGTCCGCCAGGCGGTCCGCCGCCAGCATGTCGCCGAGGTCGAGAACGCGCTGGCCGAGATCCGGGCGGCCGGGTTCGGCGTGCTCAACCTCGACCTGATCTACGGCATCGAGGGGCAGACCCCGCGGTCCTGGGAGGCGTCCCTGCGCCGGGCGGTGGCCTGGGAGCCGGAGGAGATCTTCTGCTACCCCCTGTACGTCCGCCCGCTCACCGGCCTGGAACGGCGGACCGGTGGCCGGCGTGGGGTGGCCCACGGCGAGCAGGCCGGTGACCCCGCCTGGGACGCCCGGCGGATGGCGATGTACCAGGTGGCCGTCGACTTCCTCACCGCCGCCGGGTACCGGCAGGAGTCGCTGCGGATGTTCCGCCGCCGCGACCTGTCCGTGGTGGACGCGCCGTACTGCTGCCAGGACGACGGGATGGTCGGGCTCGGCTGCGGAGCCCGCTCGTACACCCGGCAGCTGCACTACTCCCACGACTACGCGGTCGAACTGCGGCACGTCCGCGGGGTGCTCGCCGACTACCTCGACGCCGACGATCTCGGACTGGCCCGGTTCGGCTACCGGCTGGACGGTGACGAGCAGCGCCGGCGCTGGCTGGTCCGGACCCTGCTGGTCGCCGACGGGGTGGATCTGGTCGCCTACGCGGCCCGCTTCGACGGATCCACGCCGGAGCAGGACTTCCCGCAACTGGCCGAACTCGTCGAGCGGGGCTGGGCACAGCGGCTGCCGCAGCGGTTCCGGCTCACCGCCGAGGGCCTGGCGCACGCCGACGCGATCGGCCCGTGGCTGGTCTCGCCCGCGGTCCGCGCGGCGATGGAGACCTCCCCGCTGCGCTGAGCGGGCTCCAGCGCTGAGCGGGTTAGAGCCGTCCGGCGTCGATGATCCGGCGCAGGAACCGCCGGGTCCGCTCCTGCTCCGGGTCACCGAGCACCTGCTCGGGCGGTCCCTGTTCCAGGACCCGCCCGCCGTCGAGGAAACACACCCGGTCGGCCACCTGGCGGGCGAAACCCATCTCGTGCGTGGCCACGACCATGGTCATCCCGTCGGACTTCAGGTCCCGCACCAGGTCCAGTACCTCGCCGACGAGTTCGGGGTCCAGGGCCGAGGTGACCTCATCGAAGAGCATCAGCTCCGGATCGTTGACCAGGGACCGGGCGATCGCCACCCGCTGCTGCTGCCCGCCGGACAGTTCGTCGGGCCGGGCACCCGCCTTGTGCCGCAGGCCGACCCGGTCCAGCAGTTCCAGGGCCCGGGTCTCGGCGCGCTCGCGGGGGACCCGGTGCACCCGGCGCGGGGCCAGCGTCACGTTGTCCAGCACGCTCAGGTGCGGGAACAGGTTGAACGACTGGAACACGATCCCGATCCGGGACCGGACGGCGTCCGCGTCCGCCCGCGGGTCGGTGATGTCCTGCCCGGACAGCTCGATGACCCCGTCGTCGACGGTCTCCAGCAGGTCGACGCAGCGCAGCAGGGTCGACTTCCCCGAGCCTGACGCCCCGATCAGCACCACCACCTGGTGGGCGTCCACGTCGAGGTCGAGCCCGTCGAGGACGACGTTGCGCCCGAACACCTTGCGCACCCCGCGCACCCGCAGCAGCGGCCCGCCCGCAGACGGGCGAGGATCCCGGCGGGTCACAGGTGCCCTCCCGCCGGCAGGTACCCGTACCGGCGGGACACCGCGTCGGTGAACCGGGTCATCGGGACGGTCAGCAGCATGAACAGCAGCCCGGCCACCACGTACGGGGTGAAGTTGGCCCGGCCCATCTGGGCGATCTGGGCGTAGCGGATGACGTCGAGCGGGATCCCGAGCACCGAGATCAGCCCGGAGTCCTTGGTCAGGCTGACCAGGTCGTTCAGCAGCGGCGGCACCACGTTGCGGACCGCCTGCGGCAGCACCACCAGCCGCATGGTCTGCCCGGCGGACAGGCCGAGGGATCGCGCCGCGGCCCGCTGACTCGGGTGCACCGACTCGATCCCGGCCCGGAACACCTCGGCCACGTACGCGGAGTACGACAGGGTGAGCGCGATGATCCCCAGCACGACGGTGTCGGTCGGGATCCCCTGCAGGCGCAGGCCGGGCAGCCCGAACCCGACCAGGTACAGCACCAGCAGCAACGGGATCCCGCGGAACACGTCGACGTAGACGACCGCCACCGCCCGCAGCGGCCAGAACACCGGACCACGCAGGGTCCGCATCAGCGCGATCAGCAGCGACAGCGCGAGGATCAGCACGGCCGAGACCGAGAACACCCTGATGTTCAGCCAGAAACCGGCGAGCAGGTCCGGCAGCGCCCGGCGGGCCATGTCGTAGGACAGGAACGACTCCCTGACCCGCGGCCAGCCGGGGGCGTTGACGGTGACCGCGGCGAGCACTCCGCCGACGGCCGCGGTACTGGCCGCCGCGACCAGCAGGGAACGGCGGGTCTGCCTGCCGCGGTAGGCGATCCGCTCGCGCTGCAGCGGCGACGGCACCCACCCGGACCCCGGGCCGGCAGCGGCCACGGGGTCCGGGGCGGGGGTCGGTGATCCGGTTCGGGACACCACCGGGGCGGGCGTTACTTGAGGATCGGAGCGCCTGCGGTGCTGGTCAGCCACTGCTGCTCCAGCTGCTTCAGCGTCCCGTCCGCGCGTAGCCCGTCCACCGCCCTGGTCACGCAGACGGTCAGTGCGCTGCCCTTGTCCAGCACCAGGCCGAACTGCTCCGGCGCACCCGCACCGTTCTCGAACTGGCCGACCAGGACGCCGTCCTTGAGGTCGGCGTTCGCCTCGAAGAGGGCGGTCGGCAGGTCGAGCACCAGTCCGTCGATCTGCCCGTTGCCCAGGGCGGCCTTGGCGTCGTCGTTGCTGTTGAACACCGCGGGCTTGGCGTCCGGCTTGATCACGTCCGTGATCGTCGTGTATGAGGTGGTCCCGACCTGGGCTCCGAGCTTGGCGGACCTGAGGTCGGCGACGGACGTCGCCCCGGCGATCCTGCTGCCCTTGATCGTCACCACAGCCTGGGTGACGTCGTAGTAGCCGCTGGAGAAGTCGACCGCCTTCTTGCGCTCGTCGGTGATCGACACCTCGTTGATGTCGAAGTCGAAGTTCTTCGGCCCCGGCTGGGTCACCGAGTTGAAGTTGGCCGTCGCCCAGACCACG
Organism: Kineosporiaceae bacterium; assembly: GCA_035719045.1. Classification (GTDB taxonomy): domain Bacteria; phylum Actinomycetota; class Actinomycetes; order Actinomycetales; family Kineosporiaceae; genus DASTGO01. The sequence continues at coordinate 8,037 of DASTGO010000202.1, forward strand.
TCGGTCTCGGCGAAACCGAGCTTCTTGGCCACCGCGTAGGCCACCGCGGACTCGAAGCCCTTGCCGTTGGCGGGCTTGTTGTCCACGAACCACGGCGCGTAGACCGGGTTGTCGGTGGCGATGGTCAGCTTGCCGGCGGTCCTGAGCTTGAGCTGGTCCTTCGCGCAGGACGAGGTCGCCGACGACCCCGAACCGGACGCCGGGGACGAAGCGGACGAGGTCCCGCTGCTCGCCGGGGCGCAGGCGGCCAGGGCGATCGCCGCGGTCACCGCAGCGAGGGCGGCGCCGGCGCGGCGGGTGGACAGGGACATCGGGACCTCCGACTGACTCGACGTGACGGCGCATAGGCTAGTGGCGCTGCGTTACAGCGGCGCGTGACGGGAGTGTTGCCGCACGGCCGGCCGGATCCTCCCGAAGCGGCACTAGAGTCATGCCGTGTCCGTGTCGCTGGCTGCGGCGCCGCAGGCCGTGGTGTCGCTGAGTCCCGCCCCGTCCGCTGCTGCCCAGTCGTGGGTGGTCGTCGGGGCCGTTGTTGCCGGGGGCGTGCTGTTCTTCGCCGCCGCCATGATCGCCAACCGCCTGATGCGCCCGCGCGTCCCGCGGCCGGAGAAGGTGACGACCTACGAGAGTGGCGTCGACCCGGTCGGCCGCGGCTGGGCCCAGACCCAGGTCCGCTACTACCTGTACGCCTATCTCTATGTCGTCTTCGCGGTGGACGCGGTGTACCTGTTCCCGTGGGCGACGGTGGTCAAGGAGTTCGGCTGGGCGACGCTGGGCGAGATGGGTGCCTTCCTCGGCGTGCTGGCGATCGGTCTGCTGCACGGCTGGCGCCGCGGGGCGCTGAAGTGGACGGTGGGCTGAGATGGGAGACGGGATGGGCGCCGGCGTACCTGACGGCTCCGGGACCGACGGCCCGGGCGGCCACGCGGTGACCCCGCTGGGGATGCCCGGTGTGGGTGCCCCGGACGGCAACGGACTGGGCGTCCTGCAGTCGTCCCCGTATCCGCTGCGGCTGATCTTCAACTGGGGGCGTCGCTACAGCCTGTGGGTCTTCAACTTCGGGCTGGCCTGCTGCGCCATCGAGTTCATCGCGGGCAGCATGGCCCGGCACGACTTCATCCGGCTCGGGGTGATCCCGTTCGCCAACAGCCCCCGGCAGGCGGACCTGATGATCGTGTCCGGGACGGTGACCGACAAGATGGCCCCGGCGCTGCGGCGGCTGTGGGAGCAGATGGCCGAGCCGAAGTACGTGATCTCGTTCGGGTCCTGCGCCAACTCCGGTGGCCCGTACTGGGACTCCTACTGCGTGACCAAGGGTGCCGACCAGATCATCCCGGTCGACGTCTACGTGCCCGGCTGCCCGCCCCGCCCGGAGGCGCTGCTGCAGGGCATCGTCAAACTGCAGGAGAAGATCGCCCACGAGGACCTGCGCGAGCGCTACCTGACCGGCCGCCGCCGGCGCAGGGTCACGGCCGGTGCCGCGACCCGCGCCCTGGTCGCCCCGCCGGTGCGGACCGCGCCGCCCGCGCCGATCGCCGCCGGGAGGACCCAGTGAACGAGGACGCCCAGGAGCAGACCGCCGCAGGCCACCGGGGTGCCGGGCTGACCGGTGAGGCGCTGGCCGCCGCGGTCGCCGGTGCGCTCACCGGCGGGCAGGACGACCCGGGTGTGCTGGCCGGCGTGGACGGCGCCGGAACCGCCTGCGTGGACGTCCCCCGGCAGCGCTGGGAGGAGGCCGCCCGGCGGGTCCGGGACGACTTCGGGATGGACTTCCTGGACTGGCTGTCGGCCGCGGACCAGCCCGACGCCGAGCCGGGCGGGGTCGACGTCGTGCTGCACGTCGCGGACTCCACCAGGGCCTCCCGCCGGATCCTGCTGCGGACCCGGGTGCCGGACGCCGATCTGCGCGTGGCCAGCCTGACCGGGGTCTGGGCGGGTACCGCCTGGCACGAGCGCGAGACGTTCGAGATGTTCGGCGTCGAGTTCACCGGGTTCGACGACCTGCTCGACCGGGGACTGCGCCCGCTGCTGCTGCCCGAGGGTTTCGAGGGCACCCCGCTGCGCAAGTCGTTCGTGCTGGCGGCCCGGGCGGTGCGGCCGTGGCCGGGCGGCAAGGAGCCCGGGGAGTCCCACGCCGCCGGGGCCCCGAGCCGGCGGAAGGTGCAGCCCCCGGGCGTCCCGGACCCGGAGACATGGGGGCCGCGCGAACCCGTCGCGGCCGCGTCGGACGAGGGTCCGGGGGCGTCCGCCTCCGGCGCGAGCGAGGAGCCCACCGGTGCCTGACTGGGGGATCGACGGGACGACACTGGTCGAGGTGGTCATCCGGGCGGTCTTCGTCCTCGTGGCCTTCCTGGTCCTGCCGCTGGTCGTCGGGCAGACCGAGCACAAGGTGATGGCGCATATGCAGGGCCGGCTCGGCCCGATGTACGCCGGTGGCTACCACGGCTGGGCGCAGCTGGTCGCGGACGGGATCAAGTTCGTCCAGAAGGAAGAGATCGTCCCCTCGGCGGCCGACCGGCCGGTGTTCAAGATCGCGCCGGCCGTCGCCCTGATCCCGTACATGGTCGCGATGTGCGCCATCCCGCTGACCCCGACCGTGGTCGCGGCGGATCTGGACGGCGGGTTGCTGTTCGTGCTGGCGGCCAGTGCGGTCGGGGTGCTCGGCGGGCTGATGGGCGGCTGGGCCAGCGCCAACAAGTACGCCCTGCTCGGGGCGATGCGTCAGGCCGCGCAGCTGCTGGCCTATGAGTTGCCGGTGGTGCTGTCCGCCAGCAGCGTCGCGATGGCCGCGGGGACGCTGTCCCTGACCGGAATCGCGCAGGCCTGGAAGCCGTGGTGGCTGCTGTGGCAGCTGCCGGGGCTGTTCGTGTTCGTCGTCGCCGGGCTCGCGGAGCTGCAGCGGCCGCCCTTCGACATGCCGATCGCGGAGTCGGAGCTGGTCGCGGGGCCGTTCACCGAGTACGCGGGACTGCGCTTCGCCCTCTTCCTGCTCTCCGAGTACGCCGGGATCGTGGTGCTGGCCGGGCTGACCTCGGTGCTGTTCCTGGGGGGCTGGGCCGGACCGGCGTCCGGGACGCTCGGGCTGCTGTGGTCCCTGCTCAAGATCGGGGCCGTGGCCTGCGTGGTCATCTGGGTGCGGGTGTCCTGGCCGCGGATGCGGGAGGACCAGTTGCAGCGGCTCGCCTGGGGCGTGCTGGTCCCGGTGTCGCTGCTGCAGCTCGCGCTGACCGCTGTGGTCGTGGTCGCCACCCGCTGAAGCCGGAGCCGTTCCGCGCAGGCACTGCTGGGCGGTGCGGCGGGTGATGCGGCCGAACGGGGTGCGACTGAACGGCCCTGCGCCTGACGGTCCGGCGACTGAACGGTGTCAGCGCTGGTCGGTGCGGGCGGAGGGGTCGCCGGCGGGGCTGCTCGCCCCTGCGGGCCACCAGTTGTAGACCGCAGTCTCCCCGGCGCCCTTGTCGCGCACGTAGTTGGCCCCGGCGACGCCGATGAACATCGGGAAGCTGTCCGCGATCCGCGGTACCTGGACCTGGCGTCCGGCGGCCGGCCCTCCGCGCAACATCGCCGTCACCCGGACCTGCCCGGCATCGGGGGCCGGTGGCACGTCGGCTCCGACGACGGTGAGGGTGTCCACGGAGACGACGTCTTCCGACGTGAGTTCGTGGGGGGAGATGTCACCAACGGTGAGCCCCCCGACGGTGAGGTCCGGGGCGCCGTCCTGGAGTGCGGGTGTATCGACGCACCGGCCACCCGAGGCGGTGGCTGGTCGCGGGCCTCTGAGGATTGCTGGACCCTCGTCACCCAGGGCGATCGAGTCGTTCACGATGTCCCCCCTCCTTGAGGTCGACCGTGGGAATGCGCGGGTCGTCCCGTTTGCCGTCCGACGTCCACGCTGAGTCTATTTCGCCTGAGCCGAGCCACTCGGCGGTATGAGATGGATCACGTTTCGATGGATGGTAGGTGATCGTCGACGGGCGGTGTGCGCCCGGGGCAACCCCCGCGCCGGTCTTGATCCGGACTTGAGCCACGCCTGAGCCGGACCTGAGAGAAGTTCCCGTCCAGGCGGGGCAACCTTCTGTGCCCCGCAAGCGACAGGCAGGTCAAGGGGCGGTTTCCGGGGAAGGGGAGCCGGCCTCTGAACGATCACGAGGAGCCCGAATGCGCGGATGTGAAGGGTCCCGGCCGAGCCGCCGGGAGCGCGACATGCGCGAGCCCCACACCCTCGTGCTGGAGCGTCTGGCGCCCCCTTCGGCCCCGGGTTCCGTGCGCGCTCACACCGGGCGGCGGCGTCAGTTCCGGCTGCTGGCGACCGGGAGCAGTGCTGCCGCCGTCCTGGCTGCGGCGCTCGTGATCACACATGTGACCGACTGGCCGCACGGCGACGGGCGGGCTGCTGCGGCGCAGGCCCAGGTGACGCGGGTGGTGCCTGCCGCGGAGTCCCGGACCTTGGCGGTCGCCGCCCGTGCCGACGGCCCGTCCCTGGCCGGTGCGCTGTCGGTCACCGCGATGACCCTGCCCGCCCCCACCGCCTACCTGGAGGCCGGGTACAGCGGATCCCCGCAGTGGCGGCGGATCGACACCGCGGTCGCTCCCGCCGGCGGGGTCCGGGTGGCCTGGCAGGCTCCGGACGGTGTCCATGTCACCTCGCTCGGCTCCGCCACGGCGCACGCCGGCACGGACATCGTGATCCGTGGTGCCCGGGAGGTCGGCGGGCTGGTCGCTCACGACGATGGTTTCGCCCTGCTCACCAGGCTGCCGGGCCGGTCCGGGGCGGAGACCGATGCGCACCTGCTCCGCTTCCGGGGCGCCGTACAGGTGTTCGACCTCGCGCTGACCGGGTCCGTGTCGCAGGACGCCGCCCCACAGCTCGGCGGCCAGCTGGCCTGGAACGGCAGCCGCTACGGGGCGTACTTCGCCGTTCAGGGAACCGGGGGTCGGCTGGCCGGCCAGTTCGGCGACAAATTGGTCTACGTCGACCGGGCCGGGCGCCGGCTGCCGGGTGGCTGGAACTGGGGTTGCAGCCACAACCGAGGCACCGCCCTGATCGCGGAGAAGCCGGGAGTGTTCGCCTCGCTGTGCGTGGAGGACCGCCGGTCGGGTCTGTTCGTCAACACCGGCACGGGATCGTCCGAACAGGCCCCGGTGATCAGCAGGGAGCAGTGCCGGCCGGACTACTGCAGCGGCCAGATCGGCGGTTTCGTCAAGGCCGGGTCGGGCCGGTACGTGGTGGCCTTCTCCACCCGTGGTGCCGCAGAGGTCCGCCCGGGCTCCGGCAGGGGTGACGAGGTGAGTGCGCGGACGGTCACCCACCAGGTGGCACTGGCCTTCCTGACTGACCGGTCCACCCCGGAGGGGTCCCCGGTGCTGCTCACCCGGGATCCGGACACCGACCACGTGAACGTCCGTCTGGCGCCCTATGGGCCGGATCGGCTGCTCTTGTCCTACGAGACTGTGAGCGGCGCCCGATGCTCGTCCGGGACCTGTACTGGTACTTTCACCGGGACCCATGTCCGGATCGTTGACCTGGCCGGTCACCCGCTCACCCCGGACACCGTGATCGGCGCGCACATCGCCGGCTCGATCGGTGTCCTGCCCGGCGGCGACCTGGTCTGGGCGGCGGCGGGCAGCCCACCCGACCACACCAGGCCCCTCAACCAGGACGCCACCCCGACGACGTCGGCCATCGACATCGTCCGGCTCACCGTCAGGGCGGGGTGAGAGCGTGACCGTGACACTTTCCGCCGCAGGCCCCGTCTCGCAGCAGTCCCGGGCCGAGTTCGAGGCCTTCTTCGACCGGCACCACCGGGAGTTGGGCCGCCTGGCCTACCTGCTCACCGGGGACCGCACGGCCGCCGACGACCTCGCGGCCGACACCTTCCTCGCGGCCTGGCGCCAGTGGGACCGGGTGTGGTCCCTGGACCAGCCGCTGGCCTACGTACGCCGGATCCTGGTGAACCTGGCCGCCACCCGGATCCGGCGGCTGACCCGTGAACGTTCCCGGCTGTCGCTGTTCCACGTGTCCGACCGGGACGCCCCGGCCGGGCCGGACGGCGCTGCCGTGCTCGACGTGAGAGCTGCCCTGGGGCGCCTGCCCGCCCGGCGCCGGGCCTGCGTGGTGCTGCGGCACGCCCTCGATCTGTCCGAGGCGGAGGTGGCGCAGATCCTGGGGATCTCGGTGGGGACCGTGAAGAGCCAAACCTCCAAGGGAGTCGCCCAGCTGCAGAAGCAGCTCGGGCCCGGTATCGCGGGGGGGTTGCTGTGAGCGAGCGAGCCGAAGTAAGGACCGGAACGCAGGGGGCGTGGCTCATGGCCGCGACGAGCGTCAGCGAGGAGCAGTTGTGAGCGGACGACAGAGCCGCCGTCGTGGCGACGAGCGGCCGCCGGAGGAGTGGCTGGGCGACCTGCTGCGCAGGGAGGCCGAGCAGTACGAGCCGGACCGGGCCCGGATCCTGGCCCGGATGGCCGAGGGGGAGCGGGCGCTCGCCGAGATCAAGGAGCGCAAGGGGCGCCGCAGGGGCTGGTTGCAGCGGGCCTTCGTGCCGCAGCGGACGGGTGCCCGCCAGTCCGGTGGCCTGGGCGGCCACTTCGCGTGGCCGGTGGTGGCGGCCGGTCTGGCCGTGGTGACCGTGGCCGGGGTGGCCGGGGCCCGGGTGGTGGCGGGTCATTCGCCCGTCCCGGCTCCGCCCGCGGCCACGGCGACCGGTGCCCGGTCCCTCGGGCCGGCGTTGACCCTGCCGTCGGAGACGGCCTCGGCCAGGGCCACGACCACCGCCGCGCCCACTCCGACCGTGACCCCGTCCACATCCACCCCGGCGAAGCCGAGCACCTCGACGGCTGTGGCGCTGTGGCCGAACGTGTGGATCGGCGTCCAGCCGGTGCCGAACGGGGCGCAGGTGTCCTTCCCCCGGCCCGGGGACAAGGACTGGTTGCTCATCGGCAGCCGTTCCGACGGCAAGGTCGTCCGGATGAAGAGCGCCTCCCGGCCGATCACCAGCGTGACGGCGTCCGGCAACGGGGCCGGCATCGTCGACAGTCCGTTCCGGATCAACTTCACCGGGGGCATTCCCGAGTCGGCCCGTGACGGGGACGTCACCTGGCAGTCCGCCTCCGCCGTGGACGGCAGGATCCAGGTGGTCATCCCGCTGCGCCCGGACAAGTTCACCCTGGATCTGTTCACCGGAACGGTGAAGACGTCGGCCCTGGTCAAGGTCCGGCTGGAGGGCGGGTCCACGCAGCAGTTGACGCAGAACCTCCTCCAGGCGTGCAGCACGGACGTCTGCCCCGGGGTGGCGTCGGTCTACGTCGACGCCTCGTACCTGCCCGCCGACATGCCGGCCACGAACCTGGTCGTCGAGATCGTCCCGGAGCACCCGGGCAGCGGCCTCGGGTTCGGGCTGGCGGCGGTCGCCGTTCGCTGACCGGTCGGCGCACACATCACCGCAGCCCCGGCCGCCGCCGGACGAACTGATCCATCGCCCGGACGTACCCCGCTGCGGTCACCGCGCCGGGAGATCCACGGTGAGCAGGGCGACAGCCCGGTCCAGGTAGGCCCCGCCGGCGGCCGGGCCCCGGGGGAGCAGTCGTGGCGCGACCTGTGCCAGGTGGGTGTGGCCGAGGTAGGTGCTGAACCCGATGAGGGCCCGGGCCAGGGCGTCCTCGGGGGGCAGACCGAGTTCGGCGAAGATCCCGGCCACGTAGGCGACCCGCCGGGCGGTGACCCGCTGCAGGACCGGACCGACGACCGGGTCGCCGGCGGCCGCCAGCAGGGCCAGTTCTACCCGGTCCTGACTTGACCCCTCCGCCGCCTGCGCGAACAGGGCGCGCAGCCGACGCCGGGGGTCGGGCTCGGCGTCCAGGGCCGCGCCGATGGCCTCGTTGTGTCGGGTCTCCCACAACTGCAGGGCCGCCGTGACCAGGGCGTCCCGATGCGCGAAATGCCAGTAGAAGCTGCCCTTGGTCGCGCCGAGCCGGGTGGCCAGGGGTTCCACCGCCACCGCAGCCAGACCACCTTCGGCCAGGGCGTCCAGTGCCGCCTGCGCCCAGTCCTGCGGCCCGAGCCGCCGTCGGCTCCGGGGCACTGCCTCCGCCACGAGCCGTACGCTAGCGTACGGCTACAGTGCGGCTTCGTACGGCGCGCCGTATGGTCCGCGGGAGCCGGGTGAAGGGAAGTCGACGGGTGTCACGGCAGCGCTGGAGTCGGGCCGGACGGGCACGGTGGGCCCACGAGGCCGGTTGCGCCGGGCGGACCGGGCGGGCTGGCTGCGCCGGATGGACGGGGCGGGCACGGTGGCACAGTGCTTCGCTCCGGTCTGGGTGGCACCTGGTCGCAACTGCGGCCGAAGGTCCTGGTCATGCACGTGTCGGCGGCTCGCCGCGACCTGGTAGTTGCAGCTTGTACACGTGGCTTGCGTCTCATGCTCGGGCCGTCAGTCCTGGCGCGACGCTCCCGAAAGGGGTTGGATCGACCGGGACGGCGAGGCTTGTCGCAGCGGACCCGGGGAGAGCGGCAGGATGCGTGGCGTGAGTGTCGGTCTGGTGAAGGGGCTTGCGACGACGGCGCGAGTCCTGCTGCGGCCATCGCATACGGCTGAATACCCCGATGTCGCGCCCACTCTCCCGCCGCGTACCCGCGGTGTCATCGCCCTGGTCGAGGAGAACTGCACCGTCTGCATGCTGTGTTCCCGGGAATGCCCGGACTGGTGCATCTTCATCGACTCCCACAAGGAGACGCTCCCGGCCACCCAGCCCGGCGGCCGCGAGCGCCAGCGCAATGTGCTCGACCGGTTCGCCATCGACTTCTCGCTGTGCATGTACTGCGGGATCTGCATCGAGGCCTGCCCGTTCGACGCCCTGTTCTGGTCGCCGGAGTTCGAGTACGCCGAGATCGACATCAAGGACCTGCTGCACGAGCGGGAGCGCCTCTCGCAGTGGGCGGACACCATCCCGCCTCCGCCGCTGCCCGACCCGCACGCTCCGGAGCCGAAGGAGCTGCAGTCCGCCCGTGCCGCCGTCGAGCGGGCGCAGCGGGCCGCGGCGGCAGGTGCCGGGGCGGGACCGGTTGCCGGCCGGGAGCGGCCCGAGCGTCCGGCCCGGGCGGAGCGTCCCGCGTCGGGTGAGCGTCCTGTCCGGGCGGAGCGTCCGGCCCCCGGTGAGCGGCCGGAGCGGCCCGCCCGCGCTGTGCGTACAGCTCCGGCCGAGGCCGCGACCGAGAAGCTTCCGTTGCCGGCTGATGCGGGTGCGGTGACCGAGAAGCTTCCGTTGCCGGCGGTCCCCGAGGCGTCCGCCATCCAGGAGTTGCCCGCGCCTGCGGTGGAGACGGCACCCGTTGAGACGGCAGCGGCAGAGACCGCGCCGATCGAGACGGCAGTGGCCGAGACCGCCCAGATCGACACCGCGCCTGCGGACACCGCACCGATCGAGACGGCAGCGCCGACCGTGGTCCTTCCGCTCGCTCCTGACCTGGCGCCCACCGTGGCGATCGCCACCTCGGCCCCTGAGACGGCCGTGATTGCGGCGCCGTCCCAGCCTGAGGCCGCGCAGCCCGCACCGGAGGAAGCCTCGGGCGCCGGTGAGCCCGCACCGGAACCCTCCTCGGTCGCTGCCGCGTCCGCGGAGGAGCCGGCCTCCGGTGAGCCCGCACCTGAATCCACCTCGGTCGCTGCCGCGTCCGCGGAGGAGCCGGCCTCCGGTGAGCCCGTGGCGCAGGAGTCTCCGCCCGCCAAGACCCAAACCCGGCGTCCGGCACGCAAGACGGCGGCCAAGACGACCCCGGCAGCCGGGGGGCCGACCGCGGACAAGGGTTCGGGGGCAGCGAAGTCCGCGCCTGCCAAGCGCAGCCCGGCCAAGCGCGCGGCCAAGAAGGCGGTCCAGCCCGTCGCCGAGCAGGAGCCCGCGGCGGCGGTCGAGCCTGTCGTCGAGCAGGAGCCCGCACAGGTGACCGAGCCCGAAGCTCCGCCTGTCGGGGCGACCACCCAGGACTCCCAGGACGAGGGACAGGCATGAGCGGCCTCGAGATCGTCTTCGCCGCGTTCGCCCTGCTCGCCTGGATGTCGGGGTTGCTTGCGGTGACCAGTCGTCGGGTCGTGCATGCGGCGCTGTGGCTCGTCGTCGCGCTCGGCGCGCTCGCCGGGGTGTACCTGACCCTCGGCGCGCAGGTGGTCGCCATGGTCCAGTTGCTGGTCTACGTCGGCGCCGTGGTCGTCCTCGTGCTGTTCGCGCTCATGCTCACCCGGGCGCCGATCGGCCTGCACCGCGACCTCGACGGCTCTCCCGGTCAGCGACTGGCCGCAGCCGGAGCCGGGATCGCCGTGGCGGCGCTGATCGGTGGCACCCTGTACGCCGCCGTGCAGGACACCACGGTGAAGCCGGACCTGGCCAAGGGGGCGGCGAAACCCCTGGGCGAGGCGGTCTTCGGCGGGTGGCTGCTGCCCTTCGAACTGCTCTCGGTCCTGTTGCTGGCCGCGCTGGTGGCCGCCCTGGCGATCTCGCGCGGGGACCGGTCCGCGTGAGGACCGGTCCCGATGCCGAGGCGGCCGCCGGATGCGCCTTCGGTACCCCGACCGCTGGCCGCGTATCTGACCACCTGAGGCACGTCGCCCTGGGACCGTCCCGGGGATTCCGGGTGACGGTGGCAGTCAGCGCCGTCACCGTCCTGGAGGACACCATGCACCACACCGGCCCCCACCGGTCCGCGGCGCTGCCCGGGGAGGTACAGCCGTGATCCACCTGATCGGCCCTGTCATCCTCGCCGCAGCTCTGGCCGGGACCGGCGTCTACGGGCTGCTCGCCCGGCGCAACGCCGTCCTCGTGCTGATCGGCGCCGAACTCGTCCTCAACGCCGCCAACGTGCTGCTGGTGACGGCCAACGCCCTACCGGCCGGCGGGCTGGCCGGCGGAGCCGGCACCGGGGCAGCCGCCGATCCGCTGCTGCCGGGGCAGGTGCTGGCGATCTTCGTCGTCACCATCGCCGCCGCGGAGATTGGCCTGGCCCTGGCGGTGATCCTGCTGCTGTACCGGCGCCGTGCGACCTCGGACCTGGAGGCGGTGCGCGAACTGGGGGAGGCCTCGCCGACCTTCCAACTACCGGACGGCGCCGGCAGCTGGCCGGAGTCCGGCCCTGACGCCGGCGGCGCGGCGGCCGGCGGTCCGACCGTCCCCGGCGCGCGGGTCGCACCCGCAGACTCCGCGGCGGGCGACGGTTCTGCGGAGGATGCCCGCACGGCGGGCCGGGGCAGCGAGGTGCGGTCGTGAGCAAGTCTGGAGCCCTGCTGGCGGTCGTCCTGCCCGCGGTGTTCGCCGTCGTCGGGCTGTGGGCCGGTGGCCGCTCCCGGGTGTGGGCCCGGGACTTCGCCGTCATCGGCACCCTCGGCTGTTTCGTCGCCGCCGTCATCGAGACCTACGGAGTCTTCACCCAGGGCGCGCAGGACCGGATCGGCTTCCTGGGCCGGGTGGACACCGGCGTCGTGGTGCTGCACCTGGACCTGCGTGCCGACGAGTTGTCCGCCCTGGTCGCGCTCGCCGTCGGCCTGGTCGCCGCCTGCGTGCAGATCTACTCCACCGCCTACCTGCACGGCGAGGGCACCCCCGACGCGCCGATCCGGTATCCGGCCTATGCGGCGACGGTGTCGATGTTCACGGCCTCGATGATGCTCGTGGTCCACGCCGACGACCTGGTGCTGCTGCTCGTCGGCTGGGAGGGCATGGGCATCTGCTCGTACCTGCTGATCGGCCACCACAGCGAGCGGCAGAGCGCACGGGCGGCGGCGCTGAAGGCATTCCTGGTCACCCGCGTCGGTGACCTCGGCGTGATGCTGGCCGTGATCGTGCTCATCGCCGGCGCCGGAACCACCTCGATCCACACCCTGCTGGCCCAGGCCGACAGCCTGTCCGCCGTCACGGTGACCGCGGCGGCGCTGCTCATGCTCGCCGGCGTGGCGGGCAAGTCCGCCCAGTTCCCGCTGCACACCTGGCTGCCGGACGCGATGGAGGGCCCGACCCCGGTGTCGGCGCTGATCCACGCCGCGACGATGGTCGCCGCCGGGGTGTACCTGGTGGCCCGGCTGCTGCCGCTGTTCCTCGCCGCGCACGGCGCCCTGGTCGTGGCGGCGGTGATGGCCTCGATCACCATGTTCGGGGCGGCCCTGGCGGCGCTCGCGCAGGACGACCTCAAGCGGCTGCTGGCCTGGTCGACCGTCAGCCAGGTGGCCTACATGCTCGCCGGGGTGTCGGTGGCGCAGGCCGCGGGCGCAGCGGCTCCCGGCGTGTTCCACCTGCTGTCCCACGCCGCGTTCAAGGCGCTGCTCTTCCTCGTCGCCGGCTGCGTGACGCACATCGTCGGCTCGACCCTGATGTCCGACATGGGCGGCCTGCGCCGCAGCCACCCGTCCCTGGCGCTGCTGCTCGGGCTGGGGCTGGCCGCGCTGGCCGGGGTGCCGCCGCTGGGTGGGTTCTGGTCGAAGGAGGCCGTGCTCACCGCGGCCGAGCATGCGGTGGCGAACGGGGAGGGCTGGCCCGCGCAACTCGTGCTCGTCTCCGGGCTGCTCACCACGCTCGTCACGGGCATCTATGCCGGGCGCGCGTTCGCCCTGGTCGCCATGGGGGATCCGGTCCCGGCTGCCTTCCACGCGGGTGCTGCCGCCGCGGACCCGGAACTCGCCGCGCAGGCCCGCGAGGGTGAGCCGCCGGTCGCTCCCGAACTGCATCCGCATGCCGTCCCCCGGGCGATGACCGGCGTGCTGTGGGTGCTCGCGATACCGACCGTGCTGCTGGGGCTGGTGCTGGTGCGGCCGCCGGAACTGCTGGCGGAGGTGAGGATCGACCCGTTCACCGGGTTCATCGGCTCGCTGCTCGCCCTCGTGGGTATCGGCTGGGCGCTGACCGCTCCGCGGGTGGGGGCACGGGACGTCGCCGACGCCGTACCGGTCAGGTTGCGCGCCTTCGTGCGCAGCGGCTACCGCCTCGACGACGTGCAGGACGCCCTGGTCACCCGCCCGGTCCAGGCCCTGGCCCGGGTCGTGGCCGGCGGGGACCGCGACGTCGTCGACGCCTACGCCCGCGCGACCGCGAAGGGCACCCGCGCAGCCGGGTTCGTGCTCCGCCTGGCCCAGTCGGGCCTGGCCACCGGATACGTGGCCTGGCTGGTCGCCGGTGCGGTACTGGTCGGGCTCGCAGGGGTGGTGCTGTCATGACGGTCTCCGCAGCGTTGACCGGGGAGCAGGCCGGCTGGCTGCTGCCGGTCCTGGTCGCCGTTCCCCTGGTGGGCGCGACGCTGCTGCTCGGGCTGCGCCGGCTGTCCGACGACGTCGCCACCCGGATCGCCGCCGCGGTCGCCGCGCTCACGCTGGCGGTTGCCGTGCTGGCCGCGATCTGCGCCGCACCGTTCGACCGGACCGAGCCGGGGCTGGCCGTGGACCGGGTCTGGATCGCGGCGCTCGGGGTGCACGCCCACCTGGCGATGGACGGGGTCAGCGCCCCCCTGGTCCTGCTCACCGCGCTGCTCGGGCTCCTGGTGACCCTGCACGCGGTCCGGGTCCGCCCGGCCGGTGGCCGTACCCGGGGCCTGGTCGCCTGCTACCTCGCCGTCGAAGGTGGGGCGCTGGCCACCTTCACCGCGATGGACCTCCTGCTGTTCTTCGTCTCGTTCGAGGTGGTCCTGGTCCCGATGTGGTTCGTCGTGGCCCTGTGGGGCGACGACACCCAGATCGCCCGGACGATCGGCCGGTCCACCCCGACCCTCGGGGGCGAGGAGGCCCGCCGGGACGCCGCCATGCGGTTCGTCCTGTACACCGCGCTCGGCTCGGCGGTCATGCTGCTGGGGCTGTTGCTGGTCGCGCTGCGGACCGGGACCACCGACCTCGGCGTGCTCGCCGCCGGGCGCGGGAGCGGCCTGGACTCCACGACGCAGGTCATCGCCGCTGCCCTGATCATCGGCGGCCTGGCGGTCAAGGCCCCGATGTTCCCGCTGCACACCTGGTTGCCGCCGGCGCACAGCATCGCCCCCACCGGCGGTTCGGTGCTGCTGGCCGGGGTCCTGCTCAAGATGGGCACCTACGGCCTGGTCCGGGTGGCGCTGCCGGTGCTGCCGGAGGGAGTGCGCGCGCTCGCGCCGTACCTGGGCGCCCTGGGCGTGGCCGGCATCCTCTGGGGTGGCCTGGCCTGCATGGCCGAACGGGACCTCAAGCGGTTGGTCGCGTTCTCCTCCGTGGCACACATGGGCTTCGTGCTGCTGGGCGTCGCCTCGATGACGCCGGAGGGGCTGCAGGGCGCGCTGTTCGCGAACATCGCCCACGGCCTGATCACCGGCCTGCTGTTCCTCACCGCGGGTGGGATCAAGGACCGCCACCACACCGGCGACCTGACCCTGCTCGGCGGCGGCATCCGGGACCGGCTGCCCAGGCTGGGCTGGCTGCTGGCCTTCGGCGCGGTCGCCGGGCTCGGCCTGCCCGGACTGGCCGGGTTCTGGGGTGAGCTGCTGGCCATCCTGGGCTCCTGGCAGAGCTCCGCGCTGGGGGAACTCGCCCGCCCGCTGGCCGTGCTGGCCACCATCGGCACCGTGATCGCCTCGGCCTACCTGCTGCGGGTGCTGCGGCTGATCTGGCACGGTCCGCGCGAGCCGCGGTGGACCGAGGGAGCGCATCCGGTGACCGCGGACGCCAACACCGTCGAACTGACCGTGGCCGCACCGCTGGTGGCCGCCACCGTGGCGATCGGACTGGTGCCCTCGCTGCTGCTGGACATCACCGGACATGCGGTGCGGTTCCTGGTGGCCGCCAGCGGCCGGGGCGGGGGAGTGACCCCGTGAGCGAGCGCAGCGAGCGAACCGACAGACAGGGCGCGGGGGCTCGCGGTGGCGACGAGCGCCAGCGAGGAGGCACCGTGAGCAGGCTGCGGTTCCGGAGCGAGCTGGTGGGCGACGCGGTGCGCGGCCGGAGGGCCGCCGAGCTGGAGGTGACCGCGTGAAGGCGGTGCAGGCGCTGGACTGGGCGGCCGTGGGACCGGTCGTCGCCGTCACCGCAGCGTTGTTGCTGATCCTGCTGGTCGACGCGATCGGCCCAGCCTCGGCGCGGCTGCGGTGGGCGCACGACCTGATCGCCCTGCTCGGGCTGCTGGCCGCCGGGGGATCGGTGGCCTGGCTGGCCTGGGACGGCGGCGGGCAGCGGTCCACGCTCTGCGTGCACGCGGCCGGCTCGGGAGTCGACCCCGGTGCCGCCTCCTGCTCCTATGTGTCCTCGACCCTGACGCTGACCCTGCAGGCGCTGGTCCTGGTGACCGCCCTGGTCTGCCTCCTGCTCACCCTCGACGGGGACGGCGCCGCCGACCGCACTGCGCACCATCTGCTCTTCCTCACCGCTGTGGCCGGGGCGCTGGCCCTGGCCGGGGTCCGCGACCTGGCCTCGTTCGTGGTCGCCCTGGAGCTGGCCTCGCTGCCGGGGATCGGGCTTGTGGCGCTGCGCCGGGACTCCCGGGGAGCCCAGGCCGGGGTGACCCTGCTGCTCACCGCGGTCGCCTCGCTCGGCCTGCTGCTGCTGGGGACGGCGCTGCTGCTGTTCGCCACAGGCTCGGTGCACCTGGAACGGATCGCGCAGGTGCTCAGCCGGGCGGACCTGCCGGCCCACGTCCGTGCGGTCGCGGTGCTCGGCACCCTGCTCGCCGCCGCGGGCGTGGCGTTCAAGCTGTCCGCGGTCCCGTTCCACCTGTGGACCCCGGACACCTACGCCGGTGCCCCGATGCCGATCGCGGCCTTCCTGTCGGTGGTGTCCAAGGCGGCCGGGCTGACCGCCATCGTCGTCCTGCTGCTGGTGGGGCTGCCCGCCCTCGCCGGATCCTGGGCGGTCGTGGTCGGGATCGTCGCGGCGCTCACCGTGACTGTCGGCAACCTGGTCGCACTGCGGCAGACCGTCGCGGTCCGGCTGCTGGCCTGGTCGACCGTGGCGCAGGCCGGCTGGGTGCTGCTGCCGCTGGCCGGGGCCCGTCCCGCCACCGACGCCGCCGTCCGGACCGCGGGGGCGGCCTCCGTGGGCTACCTGGCCGCCTATGCGGTCGCCGGGCTCGCGTCCTTCGCCGTCGTGGTCGTGGTGTCCCGCCGTCATCCCGCCGGGGAGGAGCACACCCTCGAGGCGTACCGGGGGCTGGGCCGGCGCCAGCCGGTCGCCGCCTTCGTGCTCGGCTTCGCGCTGCTGTGCCTGGCCGGTCTGCCACCGGGCGTGGTCGGGCTGGTGGCCAAGCTGATGGCCGTCCGCCCGCTGGTCGACGCCGGGATCTGGCCGGTCGCCCTGATCGCCGCGGTGAACGTGGCCCTGGGGATCACGTACTACCTGCGCTGGGCCGCGCTGCTGGTGGTGCGTCCGGACGGTGCCGGGGCGCCCGCCTGGCGGGTGAGTGCGGCCGAGGGGGTCGCCCTGACGGCCGCGACGGCCGGCTGCCTGGCGCTGTCGGTGGCCCCGCAGTTGATCGCCGGGCTTCTGCCCTCCACCCTGCACTGACTGTCCTGCACTGACTGTGCGGGTTGCGGTTTCGGTTCTTCTGTCGGTGGGCTGACGGCTGTTGATGGGCTGACGGTCGGCTCGCGCCGCACGCCCGCGCCGACGTCCCGGGAGTACGGACGGCTCCGCTCCGGCATCCGGGCCGCAGCCGCCTCAGGTTCGCGGCCGTCCGGTGGTCCGCTCTCTCGCCCGGGGCCCGCTGTCACCCACGTCCGTTGGGCCGATCGGGCGACGGCCGGACCCCGGGGAACGTCCGCCGCGGGGGCTCCGTTGTCCGGGATGACACCATGGCGTGACGGCGTGCCCCGCGGGGTACGGTCATGCCCGGCCGGTATGGCGAGAGGAGCACGAGGACCGAGATGGGACACCGTCACTTCAACGGCCTGAAGACCACGCTGCTGTTCGGCGTGATCTGGGCGGTGCTGCTGGGCCTGGGAGCCCTGATCGGCGGTGGACGGTACATCTGGATCTTCACCCTGATCGGACTGGGCACCACCGCCTACGGCTACTGGAACAGTGACAAGCTCGCGATCCGGGCGATGCGGGCCCGTCCGGTCAGCGAGGCCGAGCAGCCCGCGATGTACCGGATCGTCCGCGAGCTGTCGACCGCGGCCCGCCAGCCCATGCCGCGGCTGTACGTCTCTCCCACCACTGCTCCCAACGCCTTCGCCACCGGGCGCAACCCCCGGAATGCGGCCGTCTGCTGCACCGAGGGCATCCTGCAGCTGCTCGACGAGCGTGAGCTGCGCGGCGTGCTCGGCCACGAGCTGATGCACGTCTACAACCGGGACATCCTCACCTCGTCGGTGGCCGCCGCGATCGCCGGGGTGATCACCTCGATCGCCCAGTTCGCGATGTTCTTCGGGGCCTTCGGCGGGGACGACGAGGACCGGCCGAACCCGATCGTGCTGCTGTTGATGTCGTTGCTGGCGCCGCTCGCCGCCACCGTGATCCAGCTGGCCATCAGCCGCACCCGGGAGTACGACGCCGACGAGGACGGGGCCCGGCTGACCGGCGACCCGCTTGCCCTGGCGTCGGCCCTGCGCAAGCTGGAGTACGGCACCCGCCAGCTCCCCCTGCCGCCGGAGCGTGAACTGATCAACGCCAGCCACATGATGATCGCCAACCCGTTCCGGGCCGAAGGCGTGGCCCGGCTGTTCAGCACCCACCCGCCGATGGCCGAGCGGATCGCCCGGCTGGAGTCGATGGCCGGGTACCCGCGGTGACGGCCGCACGCGCCACGGGCGGCGACCGCGATGCCGGACGCCCCGCGGGCAGGGGTTCCGGTGGGTACCGGCTCGACGGCGGCGATGACGCGGTCCCGCTGGAGACCGGTCGGGCCCGGGGCCTGCTGACCGGGCTCGGCATGTTCGGGACGGGCTTCGCGGTGGCCGCGGTGCTGGTGACCGCCAGGATGGGCGGAACTCCCGGCTACTTCGTGTCGGTCACCGCCGGTCTGGTCGGGGTGGGGCTGATCGGGTTCTTCCTCAACCGGGGCACCGTTCCGCTGCCGCCCAAGCCGATCTGGTCCCCGGTCGGGATCGCCGCCCTGGCCCGGGCGCTGAACCTCCCGTTCCGGCCGCTGCTGGTCACCCTGTACGTGCTGGGCGCGATCGGCGTCGCCGGGAACCTCGTGCTGCCGATGGTGCTGCACCGCTGACTCTGCGTCGGTTCTCGCAGGCGTGACCGCTCCCGACCGCAGTGGCGCGGTGGACTGCGCAGGTGCCGGTGGGACTGCGGCGGACCGGATTGTCTCCCGCGCGCGTCGTCCATCCGTGCGTCGGCGTCACCCTCGTCGGGCCCGCGGTCCGGCTCGGCCCCGCCGGCCCGCCCCGTGGCCGCGGTGCGTCACCGGACTCCCGGCGTGTCCGCGGGTCCCTGATCACGGTGGGGTGATGAGAGCAGTGCCACGGACATGATCCGTTTTCACGCACCGCGTTCACTTGATTCCATACCGCTATGTCCTTGATCTTTTCGCCCCTGACGCTGCGCTCGACGACCTTCCGCAACCGGGTCTGGGCCTCCCCGATGTGCCAGTACTCCTCCGTCGGTGGGATGCCGACGGACTGGCACCTGGTCCACCTCGGCGGGCTGGCAGCCGGAGGTGCGGGTCTCGTCATGACCGAGGCCACCGCGGTCACCCCCGAGGGGCGGATCAGTCCCGCCGATGCCGGGATCTGGACCGACGGTCAGGCGGAGGCCTACCGCAGGATCACCACGTTCATCCGCGAGCAGGGTGCGGTTCCGGGTATCCAGCTCGCCCACGCCGGGCGCAAGGCCTCCACGGTGCGGCCCTGGGAGGGGCTCGGGTACGTCGAGCCCGCCGACGGCGGGTGGCGGACGGTCGCCCCGTCCGCGATCCCCTTCGATACCCTGCCGGCACCCGCCGAGCTGACCGAGGCGCAGCTCGGGGAGCTCGTGGCTGCCTTCGCGGCGGCGGCCGCCCGGGCAGAGTCGGCCGGGTTCGAGGTCGTCGAACTGCATGCCGCGCACGGGTACCTGCTGCACCAGTTCCTCTCCCCGCTCAGCAACCGGCGCGCGGATGCCTACGGCGACGGGTTCGAGGGCCGCTGCCGGCTGCTGCTGGAGGTGGTGCAGGCGGTGCGGTCGGTGTGGCCCGCGCGCAAGCCGCTGCTGGTCCGGCTGAGCGGCAGCGACTGGGCCGAGGGTGGCTGGGCGGTGGGTGACGCCGTCGAGCTGGCTGTCCTGCTCACCGGCTACGGGGTGGACCTGGTGGACGTCTCCGGCGGCGGTCTCGTCCCGCAGCAGCAGATCCCCACCGGTCCCGGCTACCAGGTGGCGTTGGCCCGTGCGGTCAGGGAGGGCAGTGGCCTTCCGGTGGCTGCGGTCGGCCTGATCACCGAGCCGCGTCAGGCCGAGCAGGTGCTCGCCGAGGGTTCGGCGGACGCCGTCTTCCTGGCCCGGGCGCTGCTGCGCAATCCGCACTGGCCTCTGCTGGCCGCCCATGAGCTGGGCGCCCCGGCCCCCTGGCCGGCGCAGTATCGCCGGGCGGCCCCACAGGACGCCCCCCGGTCTGTCACGGTGCTGCGTCCCGACCCGGACCGGCTCCGCCACGCCGTCGGGGCCTGAGCGGAGAGTCACGTCGGGCCCGTCCATCGCCATAGCGGGCCAGGTTTCGGTTACCCAAGGTGATAATGTCGGGACTGAGGGCCTGGGATGAGGCGGAAATGTTCGGAGCGTCACAGGGGGCGGAAAAGCCCGCATATCTGGGTGAAGCGGGATGTGATGGGCGTCGCTGTGGCATAACCCGTGTTGGAAGGTCTTGCGGACCGCGAGAAGGATCGGGCCGTTCCGGTCGCTGCAGGCATCCACACAGGTTCCGTCGTTCCGGCCGGAGTCCCGGGCTCGCCCCCCTCCCCGAGCCGGCGGGACCACGGACCAGGGAGGGCCGGCTCAACCAAGGGGAGTCATGCCCGGGACGCCTTGGCCGCCCGCTCCGTCTCTCGCGCCCGCCCCGACCCCTGCCCGACCTGCTCCGGACACCGTTCGCCTGGTGCAGTTCTGCTGCCAGCGCCTGCTGCGCATCGAAGCGGACTTCACCGTCGCCTTCCACAGATCTCTCGGTGAACTGGCTCCCAACCTGCCCAGCGTGAACGGGCCCGGCGGGCGGGAACTGTCCGGCGCCCTCGCACACTGCCTCCTGTGGGCGGCGCTCACCCGCGACGACAGTGCGTCCGTGGAACGGACGGTGCGCGACTTCGCCGCGGAGCATCGCCGGCGCGGCTTCCCCGACGACGCCTACGCCTTCCTCAGCCACGCCCTGCTCCGGTCGATCCGGACGGTCATGTCCGCCGACTGGAGCTCCGAGCTGAGCTCCGGACTCGTGTCGTATGCGCTGTGGCTGCAGCCGTGCCTGCAGCAGGGCGCCCGCGGTGCGGACGGCGCCCGTGCGGCGCGGCCGTCCGGGAACGGGGAGATCTCCCTCGAGCTGCTTCTGGACGATCTGCGATCGCGGCACTTCACGGGTGAGGAGCGTGCCCTCGACGCGGTGTGCACCCGGATCATGTTGCGGACCGGAGTGGATCTGCGTGCGCCACGGCCCGAGCAGCGGCAGGATCCGGTCGTGATCGCGGCGGTGATGAAGAACCTCATGCTGATGGGGTACGCCCCCGGCCCTGCCCTGACCTCGGCGGCCACCGCCCGGGCCGAGGCCGCCCAGAACGGCATGCGGGCAATCGCTGCGCGCACGGCCACCCCGGCGACGGGCGTGCAGACCAGGGTGCCGCAGCCGGACCACGGGTACGAGCGGGCGCCGGACCGGCGGGCGTGGTGGTCCCTGCGCCGGCGCCGGGACTGACCGCCGACGTGAGCCGTCGCACGCCGATGCCGACGCCGACGCCGATCGTGCCGTGCGGCCCTGACCCGCGGCCGCTCTGTTCCGCGTGCGACCCTGATCTGCGTGCGACCCTGACCAGCAGGAGCGAGGACCCAGATGACGACGAACACAGCACTGCGCCTGGCGCGGGCCCACGCCACCGGACCCGTCGCGCACGCCGTGCCGGAGCTGGTCGGGGCCCTGACCGAGGGCCTGTACGGCTGGCCGGCCGCAGCGGTGCTCTACTTCGCCTCCAGTCGCTACGATCCGGCCGACCTTGCCGGGTGGATCACGGCGGCCTTCCCCACCGCGGCGGTGATCGGCTGCTCCACCGCCGGGGAGTTCACCGACGCGGCCACCGGCACGGGTGGGATCAGCGCGATCGCGTTCCCCGCGGGCGTGATCACCCGGATCGCCGCCGCGCTCGGCGAGCTGGATGCCGATGTCGTGGCGGGCACGCAGCGGGCCGTCGCCCGGCTCGAACGGACCCTGGGTGCCGAGCTGCGTGACCTGAATCCGCGTCACCATGTGGGCTTCGTGCTCATCGACGGACTGCACGGGGCCGAGGAACTCGTCAACGAGACTCTGGGCAATGCGGCGCCGCTGCTGGAGTTCGTCGGCGGTTCGGCGGGGGACGACCTGGCGTTCGACCGGACCTGGGTCGCTGTGGGGGAGGAGGTCAGCTACCGCGGGGTCGCCCTGCTGGTCGCCGAATGCGCCGTGCCCTTCCAGGTGCTGAAGACGTGCTCGTTCACCCCGACCGGCCGGGTTCTCACCGTCACCCGGGCCGACGAGGCGGGGCGCTGCGTGTACGAGCTCGACGGCAGGCCCGCCGCTCAGGCCTATGCCGACGCGGTCGGCGTGCCGGTGGATGCCCTGGACGAGGCGATCTGGATGCGGCATCCGCTCGGCCTGATGATCGGTGGCGAGCCGTGGATCCGCAGCCCCCAGACGGTCCTGCCCGGCGGGGCGATCCAGTTCTACGCGCAGCTGCACACCGGGATGCAGGTCGAGGTCATGGCCGCCGGGGATCTGGTCGGTGACACCCGGCGCGGGCTGGAACGGGTCCGGGCGCAGCTCGGCGGGCAGGTCCGCGGTGCCGTCCTGTTCAACTGCATCCTGCGCCGGCTGGAGATGGACGACGCGGGGACCGGGCGGGACTTCGTGGACACCTTCCGGGGGATCCCCGCCGCGGGTTTCCACACCTACGGGGAGACCTGGCTCGGCCACGTCAACCAGACCCTCACCGGGGTTCTCTTCGGGTAGGTGGCTCTCGCGGGCCTGGCCGGCTGGGGTGGTCGGGGACCGTGCGCTTGTCCGTGAGGTGTCGGGTGCGCCGTGGCACCGGGGGCGCCCAGCAACGCCGCCGCCCGACCGCCGCTGCTCCAATTCCTCCGCTGCTCCAATTCCGCAACTCGGAAGAGTCGGGACCTTGGTCCGGGGTTGGGTGGTGGGCCGGGAAAATCGTTTCCGGCTGGTCATCGGGGCGGGATGCCGCCGATGCCGTGGCCGCCACCTGCCGCGTCACACTCCGGTAATCGGCGGCTAGCACGGCGGAAATTACCGCGAATCGGGAACGTCACGAGATGCGGCCCGACCCCGAAACGCGCCGCTCCCACATTCGAAGCATTCGAAGGCCCCGAACGACTCGGGGATCCGATGCCGGTGGGAGGGGTGCGCACATGTACGGGCATGCCGACCGGGTTGCCATGACCACCGACGACGCTGTCGGTGCCGCTGTCCTACCCGCCGCTTCGGCAACTCCGGCCCGGCCGTCCGTTGCCCGGGCCACGGACGCCGCGGCCGCTCCACCTGTCCCACTCCCGCCGGTCGGTTCGGCCGTCACGTCAGGGCCTGCTGTGGTGCGGTTCTGCGACACCACCCTGCGGGACGGGGAGCAGGCTCCCGCGGTGGCGTTCACGGCAGAGGAGAAACTGGCGATCGCCCGGGCCCTGGACGCCGTCGGAGTGCAGCGGATCGAGGCGGGCGCCCCCGTGATGGGCGGGTACGAGCGGCAGGCGCTGCGCCGGATCGCTGAGGCGGGGCTGCGGGCCGAGGTGGTGGCCTGGTGCCGGGCCGACTCCCGGGACCTGGCGGCGGCCGAGGCGTGCGGGGTCGGCGCGGTGCACACGTGCATCCCGGTGTCGGACCTGCACCTGATCCGCAAACTCGGCCGGGACCGGGCCTGGGCCCGGCGGCGGATCCTGGACTGCGTCGACGAGGCGGTGGGCCGGGGGCTACGGGTGAGTGTCGGCCTGGAGGACGCCTCCCGCGCCGATGACGGGTTCGTCGTGGACCTTGCGGCCGAACTGGCCGCGCACGGTGTCGGTCACCTGCGCTGGGCGGACACGGTCGGGTTGCTGCAGCCGTTCGATGCGGTCGACCGACTGGCCCGACTGGTGGCAGCGGTGCCCGTCGACTGGGAGATCCACGCGCATGACGACTTCGGGCTGGCGACCGCGAACACCCTGGCCGCGGTCCGGGCCGGGTTCAGCTGGGTGAGCACCACTGTGGCCGGGCTCGGCGAGCGGGCCGGGAACGCGCCGCTGGAAGAGGTCGCGATGGCGGTCCGGCATCTGCTCGGCGGGCTGGTCTGCCTGGACACCAAGGGTTTCCGGACCCTGGCCTGTCTGGTGGCCGCGGCCGCCCGGCGCCCGCTGCCC
Organism: Kineosporiaceae bacterium; assembly: GCA_035719045.1. Taxonomy (GTDB): domain Bacteria; phylum Actinomycetota; class Actinomycetes; order Actinomycetales; family Kineosporiaceae; genus DASTGO01. Next base: position 31,517 of record DASTGO010000202.1, read on the forward strand.
TCCGGCAAGGCGGTGGTGGGGCGGTGGGTGTTCGCCCACGAGTCGGGGATCCACGCCGACGGGGTCCTGAAGTCCCCGGAGTTGTACGAGCCGTTCGACCCCGCCGAGGTGGGCGGACGCCGCCGGCTCGTGGTGGGCAAGCACGCCGGGCGGGCGGTGCTACGGCATGCCTTGCGCAGTAACGGGATCGAGGTGGACGAGCAGGTGCTGACCGTCCTGCTGGAGCGTCTGCGGGCGCACCAGTCGGTGCGCAAGCGTCCGCTCGGCATCCATGACCTGAGGCAGTTGTACGGACTCGCCCGCAGCGCCGGCCTGGCCGGGCCGGACCTCGCCGAGGTCCGGACAGCACTGACCGAGACAGCACTGACCGAGACAGCACTGATGAGAGGGAGCGACCGGTGAGGCAGATCGCGTTCTACGGCAAGGGTGGGATCGGCAAGTCCACCACTCAGCAGAACACCATGGCGGCACTGGCGGAGCGCGGCCACAAGGTGATGATCGTCGGCTGTGACCCCAAGGCCGACTCCACCCGGCTCATCCTGCACTCGAAGGCGCAGACGTCGGTCCTGTCGCTGGCGGCCGAGGTCGGCTCCGTGGAGGACCTGGAGCTGGAAGACGTTCTGCTGGAAGGGCAGTACGGGATCAAGTGTGTGGAGTCGGGCGGCCCGGAGCCGGGAGTCGGCTGCGCGGGCCGCGGCGTCATCACCTCGATCAGCTTCCTGGAGGAGAACGGCGCCTACGAGGACCTCGACTACGTCTGCTACGACGTGCTCGGCGACGTCGTGTGCGGCGGCTTCGCGATGCCGATCCGGCAGGGCAAGGCGCAGGAGATCTACATCGTCACCTCCGGGGAGATGATGGCGATGTACGCCGCGAACAACATCGCCCGCGGCATCCTCAAGTACGCCCATTCCGGTGGGGTCCGGCTGGGCGGCCTGATCTGCAACAGCCGCAACACCGACCGCGAGGCCGACCTCATCACCGAACTGGCCCGGCGGCTGAACACCCAGATGATCCACTTCATCCCCCGCGACAACGTCGTGCAGCACGCCGAGCTGCGCCGGATGACCGTCATCGAGTACAACTCCGAGGCCGACCAGGCTGCCGAGTACCGCGAACTGGCACGCAAGATCGAGGAGAACGACCGCAAGACCATCCCCACGCCGATCAGCATGGACGAACTGGAGGAGCTGCTGATCGAGTTCGGGATCATGGAGCAGGAGGACGAGTCGATCATCGGCAAGGCCGCCGCGGAGGCCGCGGCATGACGCCGATCCCCCGTGACGGGGCACCGGCCGGGCCCGTCGCCCCGGCCGCGGTGCCGACCCGTGAGCAGACCGAGGTGATGATCACCGAGGTCCTGGCCGCCTACCCGCCGAAGACCGCGAAGTTCCGCTCCAGGCACCTGGCCGCCAACGACCCCGGGGGCGGCAAGGAGTGCGAGGTCAAGTCCAACATCAAGTCCCGGCCCGGGGTGATGACGATCCGTGGCTGTGCCTACGCCGGCTCGAAGGGCGTGGTGTGGGGTCCGGTGAAGGATATGGTGCACATCAGTCACGGGCCGGTCGGCTGCGGCCAGTACTCCTGGGCCACGCGGCGCAACTACTTCCACGGCACTCTCGGCATCGACAGTTTCGTCGCGATGCAGTTCACGACGGACTTCCAGGAGCGGGACATCGTCTTCGGCGGTGACAAGAAGCTCACCCAGGTCTGCCAGGAGATCGCGGAGCTGTTCCCGCTCGCCAAGGGAATCTCGGTGCAGTCGGAATGCCCGGTCGGCCTGATCGGCGATGACATCGACGCGGTCGCCCGGGAGCAGTCCGCCGCCCTGGGGTATCCCGTCGTTCCGGTGCGCTGCGAGGGTTTCCGCGGGGTCAGTCAGTCCCTGGGCCACCACATCGCCAACGACGCCATCCGGGACTGGGTGCTCGGCACCCGTGACGGCGAGGGTGAGGGCACGCCGTACGACGTCGCCCTGATCGGTGACTACAACATCGGGGGCGACGCCTGGGCCTCCCGGAAGATCCTGGAGGACATGGGCCTGCGGGTGATCGCCCAGTGGTCCGGGGACGGCACGATCAACGAGCTGGCGACGAGCCACCGGGCGAAGGTCAACCTCATCCACTGCTACCGCTCGATGAACTACATCTGCACCACGATGGAGGAGCGGTTCGGGATCCCCTGGGCCGAGTACAACTTCTTCGGCCCCACCAAGATCGTGGAGTCGATGCGCGGGATCGCTGCGCTGTTCGACGACCACATCCGGGCGAGGACCGAGGAGGCCATCGCCCGCTACGAGGTCGAGTTCGAGCGGATCCGCAGGGCGTACACCCCGAGGCTGAAGGGCAAGCGGGTGATGCTCCTGGTCGGCGGGCTGCGGCCGCGGCACACCGTCGGTGCCTATGAGGACCTCGGGATGGAGATCGTCGGCACCGGGTACGAGTTCGCCCACCGCGACGACTACGAGCGCACCAGTCCCGAGCTCAAGGACGGTGTCGTGCTCTACGACGACCCGACCGCGTTCGAGCTGGAGGAGTTCGCCAAACGGCTCCGGCCGGACCTGATGGGCGCCGGGGTCAAGGAGAAGTACGTCTTCCACAAGCTGGGCATGCCGTTCCGGCAGATGCACTCCTGGGACTACTCCGGGCCGTACCACGGAGTGGAGGGCTTCGCGGTCTTCGCCCGCGACATGGACATCGCTGTCAACAACCCGACCTGGAGCCTGCTGCAGGCCCCCTGGGAGACCGCCGAGGTGACCTCGTGACCGCGACCCCCGACGCCCCGCAGAGGCCGGGTGAGCTGCAGATCCTCGACCACAACGACCTCTTCGGCGCCGAGGAGTACCGGCGGCAGGCGGAGCGCAAGCGGGCGTTCGAGCAGCCCTGCACGGCCGACGAGGTGACCGCGACGCAGGAGTGGACCCGAGGCTGGGAGTACCGGGAGCGGAACTTCGCCCGGGAGGCCCTGACCGTCAACCCGGCGAAGGCCTGCCAGCCGCTGGGGGCCGTGTTGGCCGCCCTCGGCTTCGCCGGCACGCTGCCCCTGGTGCACGGCTCGCAGGGCTGTGTCGCCTACTTCCGCAGCCACTTCGCCCGGCACTTCAAGGAGCCGGTGCCCGCGGTCTCGTCGTCCATGACCGAGGACGCTGCGGTCTTCGGCGGAATGAACAACCTCATCGAGGCACTGCAGAACGCCACGACGATCTACCGGCCGGACATGGTCGCGGTCTCCACCACCTGCATGGCGGAGGTGATCGGGGACGACCTGCAGAACTTCGTCGCCAACGCCAGGGCCAAGGACGCCATCAGTGCGGACTTCCCGGTGCCGTACGCCCACACCCCGAGCTTCGTGGGGTCACACCTGACCGGCTACGACGCCATGCTGCGCGGGATCCTCTCGTACCTGGCCGAGGGGAGGAAGGGGGAGCCGAACGGCAGGCTGAACATCGTCCCCGGCTTCCTGCCCGACCCCGGGGACCTCAAGGAGCTCAAGCGGTTGCTGGGCCAGCTCGGGGTGGACTTCACCCTGCTCGGTGACCACAGCGAGACGTTGGACTCCCCGGCCACCGGCGAGTACCGGCTCTACCCGGGCGGCACCCCGCTCGCCGCGGCGGCGGACGCGATCAACGCGGTGGCCACGGTCTTCCTGCAGGAGGGCTCGACCAAGAAGACCGCCGAACTGGTCCGCCACGACTGGGCCAGGGACGAGGTCACCCTGCCGCTGCCGGTCGGGGTGGCCAACACCGACCGCTTCGTCCAGACGGTGGCGAGGCTGGCCGGGGTCCCGGTGCCCGCGGAGGTC
>DASTGO010000203.1:0-19989 GCA_035719045.1 Kineosporiaceae bacterium
CCGCGGGCACCACCCCGCGGGCACGCTGGCACTTCGTGCCCGTTTTCCGGGCATGGTGTGCCAGCGTGCCCAGTTGTCTTGGGCGTGATCCTCCTCGCCAGCACGGATCCGTCCCGTCGCGTGAACGCGCGCACCCGCCCAGACGAAGCGGAGACATGACCCAGGTGAACACGCAGCCACGTGAGGCAGACCACACGAAAAAGGGGGTACAAAGAGCAGCTCGGGACGATGTGCCAGCGTGCCCGCGGGGTGGTGCCCGCGGGGGTGGTGCCCGCGGGGAGGGGTACGAAGATCAGTCCTGCGGGGCCCTGCAGCGGCGCCGGGCGTTGTCGAACAGTGGGACCGTGCGCACCGGAAGGTCGGCCGGCGGGTCGAACACCACGGGGATCGGCCCGTCCGGGGTGGCCGCGTCCTCGCACGCCAGGATGTCGTCCCAGGCGGACCGGTCGGCCGAGCCGCCCATCCAGACATCGACCCACCAGCCCCGGCAGCTCGCGCAGTCGTCCTCGACGATCCCGTACTTGCGCAGCCGCGCCAGGTACATCCGGGTGCCTACCGGGACCACCCCGTGCCGCATGGCGACGGTGACCGGGTCGGCGTAGGTGCCGGTGCCGCCCGCGACACGGTGCCGGACCCGTGGCCTGCTGCCCTTCGCCCCGGGGTGGGCGATCGCGGTCCCGGCAGGGTCGTTGTCCGGCCAGGAGTAGAAGGTGAGGACGGTGCTGCGGGTCCGGGTGGCCGGCGCTGTCCGTGCCGCAGCGGGTCCTGCCGGGACGAGCATGGTCAGGACGGTCGCGGCCAGGGCGGCCGTGAGGGCGAGCGCCCGGCCGGACCCCCGGCGGCTGCTGATGCGCGGCATGGCGTCTCCCGGACATGCCCGCCCACGACGGCGGAACCAGTCCCGCCCCGGCCGTCCCAGGGCTCCTGCCCGGCCCATCGGCAGCCGTCGGCCGGGAGTTGAGCCGCCAGCGCGGGACTGCTCCGGCCAGGTGACCGGGCTGCGTCCGGTGAGCGGGTCAGTACGTGCGCCAGAAGAGGTTGACCGCGTAGTCGACCGAACTGCCGGGGTGGTCGGCGAGCAGCCTCGCGGCGAGCTCCGGGGCGAACTCGATGCCCATCACGGCCTCGAGGTCGGCGCGGGTGGCGTGTTCCCAGCGGATGTCGAGGGATCTGCGGTGCCAGCCCTGACGTGCCCAGAACCGTTCCACGGCGGCGGCGTCGTACTCCGGCACGGCGCGGCGGAACCAGGCGCCGAACGTGGACCGGGTGGCGTCGTTGTCGATGACGAACGCGGTACCCCCGCGGCGGACCACCCGGGACAGCTCGCGGAGCCCGGGCTCGCAGCCGGGTCCGAAGAAATACGCCCAGCGGGCGTGCACCACATCGACGACGGCGTCCGGCAGCGGCAGTTCCTGCGCGGTCCCGGCCCGGACCACGACGTTGGGCAGTCCGGCGGTCCGGCGGCGGGCCGCAGCCAGCAGGGGCGGGTGCGGTTCGACGCCGATCACCCGGCCGGCCGTGGCGGCGAACCGGGGCAGGTGGAACCCGGTACCGCAGCCGAGATCGAGGACGACCGCACCGTCCCAGGGCCGGATCCCCGCCATCGTGGCCTCGATCACCCCGTCCGGGTCGACCCCGCGGTTCTCCAGCTCGTAGATCCGCGGGGAGTCCCAGATGTTCGGGCTGCGGATCACCCCGGGCAGCGTCACCGGCCCGCGTCGGCGCCCGGTCCGGCCGCGGTCGCGGGGTGCACCAGTAGCGGTAACTGCTTGCGGGGCAAGGAGTTGCGCGCAGCGAGGTACTGCTCGCAGTGCTCCACGAGCACGTCGTAGGCCGGCTCGCCGATCAGCTCGACGATCTCGGCCCGCAGGCTGCGGAACACCGGCCGCGAGCCGATGTGCGCCGCCGGGTTGCCCGAGCAGTACCAGTCCAGGTCGTGCCCGCCGGCCCCCCAGCCGCGGCGGTCGTACTCGGCGAGGCTGACCTCCAGGTACGTGGTCCCGTCCGGCCGCTCGATCTCCCGGTACGTCCGGCGCAGCGGCAGCTGCCAGCAGACGTCGGGCTTGAGTTCCAAGGGTTCCCGGCCCTCGGCCAGCGCCAGCACGTGCAGGGCGCACCCCGCGCCGCCGGACCAGCCGGGCCGGTTGAGGAAGATGCAGGCGCCCTGGACGACCCGGGTCTTGCGGGCGTCGTCCGGATCCGTCTCGGTCCAGCCCTCGGCGCGCCCGGTGGCCCGGAACTGCCACATCGCAGTGGTCAGCCGCTTGACCGCCTTGCGGACCCGCTTCTCGTCGTCGGTGTCGGCGAAGTGGGCGCCCAGCGTGCAGCAGCCGTCGTCCGGCCGCTCGGCGTAGATGCCCCGGCAGCCCCGGCCGTAGATGCAGGTCCACGACGAGGTGAGCCAGGTGAGGTCGCAGCGGAACATCTGGACCGGCGCGCTGCCCTGCTCGGTGTCCGGGTCGGGGAACTCCAGCCAGTGCCGGGCGGTGTCCAGGGGGCTCTCGGTGGAGCCGGCGGCCGGAGCCGGCGCGGTCACGTCGGGCGCCTCCGGCGGTTCGTTGGCGGATGGCACCGGGTCAGCCTAGAGCCGGCAGGCCCGTACGGCGGTGGCGGTACCGTCACGGCATGCGACTGGGCGTCCTGGATGTCGGCTCGAACACCGTGCACCTGCTGGTCGTGGACGCCCACCCCGGCGCGCGGCCCTGGCCGGCCACCTCGCACAAGCTGGAACTGCAGCTCGCCCAGCACCTGCAGCCCGACGGCAGCATCGACCCGGCCGGTGCGGACGACCTGGTCCGGTTCATCCACTCCTGCCTGGAGGTGGCCGAGGACCAGGGCGTGGAGCAGATGCTGGCCTTCGCCACGTCGGCGATCCGGGATGCGCCGAACGGCGAGCAGGTGCTGCACCGGGTCCGGACCGAGACCGGGGTCGACCTGCAGGTCCTGCGGGGCGGCGACGAGGCGCGGCTGACGTTCCTGGCGGTCCGGCGCTGGTTCGGCTGGTCGGCCGGCCGGCTGCTGGTCCTGGACATCGGCGGCGGGTCCCTGGAACTGGCCGTCGGCGACGACGAACTGCCGGAGGTCGCGGTCTCGTTGCCGCTGGGGGCCGGCAGGCTGACCCGGGACCGGCTGCCGGGGGACCCGCCGTCCGCCGAGGACGTCAAGGCCGCCCGCCGGTACGTCCGGACCGAGGTGGCCCGGGTGGTCCGGGAGCTCACCCGGCACGGCGATCCCGATCTCGTCGTGGGCACCAGCAAGACACTGCGGTCGCTGGCCCGGATCTGCGGTGCGGCGCCCAGCGGGGAGGGACCGTCGGTGGCCCGGATGCTGCGCCGTGACGACCTCGCCGAGCAGCTGCCCAAGCTGGCCCTGATGACCGTCGAGCAGCGCGCCGGGCTGCCGGGGGTGTCCGCCTCCCGGGCCCGGCAACTGCCGGCCGGGGCGCTGGTCGCCGACGCCGCCCTGGACCTGCTGGGCGTGGCCGGGTTGACGCTGTGCCCGTGGGCGCTGCGGGAGGGGATCATCCTGCGCCGCCTGGACACGATGTCCGCCGAGGGGTGAGGACCCCGGCAGGCCCGGCATGACCCGGCTGGGCACCGGGACCGGCCGTCGCGCCGTTAGCCTGAGGACATGTCCGGGACCGTCGGGACGGCCGAAGCCGCGGACCCGATCAGGGTGCCGGCCGCTCAGGTCGCCCTGTCCACCGCGTCGGCCTATCCGCAGACCTGCGTCGACGCCTTCGCGCTCGCCGCCGACCTCGGCTACGACGGGGTCGAGGTGATGGTCTGGACCGACCCGGTCAGCCAGGACGCGGCAGCCCTCGCCGCGCTGGCGTCGCACTACGGGGTCCCGGTGCTCGCGGTGCATGCCCCGACGCTGCTGGTCACCCAGCGGGTCTGGGGCAAGGAGCCGTGGGTCAAGGTGGACCGGGCCGCCCGGATGGCCGCCGAGCTGGGTGCGGCCACCGTGGTGGTCCACCCGCCGTTCCGCTGGCAGCGGGACTACGCCGCGGGATTCGCCGAGGGTGTGGCCGAGATCGCCGCCACCCACGGGGTGTCCGTCGCGGTGGAGAACATGTACCCGTGGCGGGCCCGCAACCGGGAGATCCTCGCGTACCTGCCCGGTTGGGACCCGGTCCCGCAGCCGTACCGGGACGTCACCCTCGACCTGTCCCACACCGCGACGGCCGGTTCGGACGCGCTGCGGATGGCCGCGGACCTCGGCCGCCGGCTGCGCCACGTCCACCTGGCCGACGGGCTGGGCTCGAACCGGGACGAGCACCTGGTGCCCGGCCGCGGCGACCAGCCCTGCGCCGAGATGCTGGGCCGGCTGGCCGAACAGGGCTGGTCCGGAACGGTCGTCGTCGAGGTCAGCACCCGCCGCTGCCGTACCCGGGCCGAGCGGGCCACCGACCTGGCCGAGTCGCTGGCCTTCGCGCGGCTGCATCTGGCCGCCCCCCTGCCCGCCGGGGGAAGGGCGTCCACGGGGGGCGGCGGCGAGACCGACCCCGGCCGGACGGCCGACCGGGCCGGATGAGCGGGTCGGCGGTCGGCGGAGCGACGGACGGCGGAGCGGTCCCGCGCAGGCGAGGGCGGCGCCCGGCCGGGGAGGACACCCGGGGGGCGATCCTGGCCGCTGCACGCACCGTGTTCGCCGCGAGGGGGTACCAGGCGGCCACCATGCGCGGGATCGCCCGGGAGGCCGGGGTGGATCCGCGGCTGGTCCACCACTACTTCGCGGGCAAGGAGGACGTCTTCGTCGAGGCGATGCAGTTCCCGGTCCGTCCCGCGCAGGTGATCCCGCCGGTGGCCGTCGGTGACGTGGCCGGCCTGGGCGAGCGGCTGGTCCGGGTGTTCTTCGCAGCCTGGGACGGGCCCGACGCCCGGGAACGGGTCGTCGCCCTGCTCGGCAGCGCGGCCACCAGTCCGGAGGGGGCCCGGATGCTGCGCGAGTTCGTCGTCACCGAGATCCTCGGCCGGGTGGTCGGGCAGGTGCGGGGCGCCGATCCCGAACTGCGGCTGGAGCTGGCCGCCGCACAGATGATCGGGATGGCCTTCGTCCGGTACGTCGTCCAGGTGGAACCGCTGGCCTCCGCACCGGTCGAGCGGCTGGTGGAACTGCTCGCCCCGGCCCTCCAGCGCTACCTCACCGGGAGCCCCGAGTCCGGCTGACCGGAGTGCCGGGCCGCCGCGAACCGCGTCCGGACCACCCCTGCCGGCCCCGGGCAGTACCGGTTCCCCGGGCCGTGGTGCGCCGCAGGGGCCTGCGACGGTCCGGATCTGGAGCCGTCACCGTCCGACGCGCCGATTCGTGCCACTGGGCTGGTTGTGCACCACGCCCGGCAGGTCTATTTTCATCACATGATGAATAACCCTCCCGGCGGTGTGCCCGCCGGCTCTCCGGGAGCCGTCGCCGTCCGGGTCGAGCACCTGCACGTGGTGCGGGGCGGGCGCACGGTGATCGAGGACCTGTCCCTGGACATCCTCCGGGGGCAGGTGGTCGGGCTGCTCGGCCCGAGCGGCTGCGGCAAGACGACCCTGATGCGCAGCCTCGTCGGCGTGCAGCAGATGGCGGGGGGGACGGTGACCGTCCTCGGTGAGCCCGCCGGGAGCCGCCAGTTGCGTGACCGGGTCGGGTACCTGACCCAGGCCCCGAGCATCTACCCCGATCTGACCATCGAGGAGAACATCGCCTACTTCGCTCAGGTCGTCGGCATCCCGCGCCGGTCCGTGGCCGCCGAGGTGGCCCGGGTGCTGGGGATGGTCGCGCTGACCGACCACGCGAAGTCCCGGGCGAGTGCGCTGTCCGGCGGGCAGGAGTCGCGGGTCTCGCTCGCGGCGGCCCTGGTCGGCACGCCCGAGGTGCTCATCCTCGACGAGCCGACGGTCGGTCTGGACCCGGTGCTGCGCCGGGACCTGTGGCGGATCTTCCGTGAACTGGCTGCCGACGGCGTCACCCTGCTGGTGTCCAGCCACGTGATGGACGAGGCGGTGCGCTGCGACCGGCTGATGCTCATGCGCGAGGGTGCCCTGCTGGCCGACGACACCCTGGACGGGGTGCTCGCCGTCACCGGTGCGACGGACGTCGAGGCCGCCTTCCTGGAACTGGTCGACCGTGCCGCCGCGGCGGCCTCGGCGAAGGAGGTGCGGGCATGAGCCTGCGACTGACCCTGGCCACCGCCGCCCGCGTACTGCGGCAGGTCCGTCACGACCGGCGGACGGTGGCGCTGCTGCTCGTCGTCCCCTGCGTCCTGATGGGGCTGGGGGCCTGGATCTTCCAGAACACCCCGGTGTTCAACCAGATCGGAGCCCCCCTGCTCGGGATCTTCCCGTTCGTCATCATGTTCCTGCTGACCAGCATCACCACGCTGCGTGAGCGGCAGTCCGGTACCTTGGAGCGGCTGCTGACCATGCCGCTGGCGAAGGCGGATTTCGTCGCCGGGTACGCGGTGGCGTTCGGGGTGCTGGCGGCCGTCCAGGCCGTGGTCGCGACCGGATTCGCCGTGTGGGTGTGCAAGCTGGACGTGCCGGGCGGGGTCGGGCTGCTGATGGCCGTGGCGATCGCCGACGCCGTGCTCGGGACCGCGTTCGGGCTGTTCGTCAGCGCGTTCGCCACCACGGAGTTCCAGGCCGTGCAGTTCATGCCCGCCCTGGTCCTGCCGCAGTTCTTCCTCTGCGGGCTGCTGGTCGCCCGGGACAAACTGCCGGACGTCCTGCACTGGCTGTCGGACGTGCTGCCGCTGTCCTATGCCGTGGACGCCATGCGGACCATCTCGTCCAGTACCGACGCCGCGGGGGACGTCGGCCGGGACCTGCTCATCGTCGCCGGGTTCATCGTGGTGGCCGTCGGGGCCGGGGCGGGGACCCTGCGCCGGCGCACCCCCTGACGCAGTCGCTGCCCGCCCAGCTGCGCCGGGCACGGTGGCACATCGTGCCCGGCGCGGGCTCGCGACGTACTCGCGACGTGCTCGCGACGTGCTCGGGACGTGCTCGGGACGTGCCCGAGCGCGGGCCCGCGCCCGCGGGGGAGGGTCAGCGGCGGCGGAAGGCGAGCCGGACGAAGGTGTAGTCCAGCCCGGTCCGCCTCCAGTGCACCGGGCGCTCGGCATGCTCCAGCGCCAGGTCGCCGAGCAGGTCCAGGCCGTGGGTCGCGGCCCGGGCCACCAGGGCGTGGATCTCGTCCGGGGAGAAGATGTGCACCGGCTGGCCGTACATGACCACGCCCGAGGTGTCCGGCGGGTCGGCGTCGTAGTCGGTGGACACCACCAGCACCCCGCCCGGGCGCAGCAGCCGCGCGGACTCGGCCAGGAAGGCGTCCATCGGAACGCCGTGCTCGATCACGCTCATGCAGGTGATCGCGTCGAACCTACCGTCGGGGAAGTCGGTGGCGGTGACGTCGCCGTACCGGAACAGCACCCCGTCCCGGCGGACGTCAGCGCCGAACTCCAGGTTGTTGCCCACCAGGTCGGACAGCCCGTACAGCCGCAGCCACGGCAGCACGGGGGAGTACCGGGCGCTGCCGGCGTCGAGCACCCGCGCCTGCGTCCCGCATTCGGCGAGCACGGTGGCCACCGCGCCCAGGGCGTCCCAGTTCTTCGGCCGGTCGTGGTGCAGGGGCAGCCGCAGCCGACGGCATTCGGCTGCTGCGGCCTGCCAGTCCGCGGCCCGGGACAGCACGTCGGTCGGCGGCACCGGACGGGGCTGCGGGCGGGGACGGCCACGGCGGACGGCCTCCTCGGCCCGGCGCTGGACCGCCACCCGGGCCCACAGGGCATACTCCGCGCCCCGCTTGGCCAGCGCCAGCAGAACGCCGCCGGGCGGGGCCGCCTGGGGTGCGGGACTCGGCGCGGCGGGGGTCGGGTTCTCCGGTCGAGGCACGGCTGGCCACTGTACCGGCGGTCACCGGACGGACCGGCCTGCGCGGGTGCCCCGCACCTGTCGCCGCCCCGGGTCCGCCCAGGCGGCCGCCGTGCCCCAGGAGCCGCAGGCGTAGCCTTCGGCCAGGACGCCTGCCGGGAGCCCGGTGGTCGGTACGTCGCCAGGGAGGGTGGGAGTGCTTCGCCAGGTTCTGCTGCAGGCAGCCAGGAGTAGCCGGGTTCGCGAGCTGGTCGAGGCGACCCCGCTGACCCGCGGGGTGGTCCACCGGTACGTCGCCGGGACCCAGGCCTTCGACGCCGTGAGCGCCTGCGCGGACCTGGTCGGCACCGGCCGGACCGCGACCCTGGACCACCTCGGCGAGGACACCACGGACCTCGCCCACGCCCGGGCCGTCCGGGACGCCTACCGGGAGGTGCTGCGCGCGCTGTCCGACGCCGGGCTCACCGACGGCGGGCGGGTCGAGGTGTCGGTGAAGCTGTCCGCGATCGGGCAGGCGCTCGGCCCGGACGGGGAGAAGCTCGCCCTGGAGCATGCGCATGACATCTGCGTGGCGGCCGCCGAGGCCGGCACCACGGTCACCCTGGACATGGAGGACCACACCACCACCGACTCCACCCTCAACGTGCTGCGGGAGCTGCGCGCGGACTTCCCCTGGGTGGGGGCGGTGCTGCAGGCGTACCTGAAGCGGACCGAGGGCGACTGCGCGGACCTGGCCGGGCCGGGTTCGCGGGTCCGGTTGTGCAAGGGGGCCTATGACGAGCCCGCGTCGGTGGCCTTCCGGGGCAACGAGGTGGCGCTGTCCTACGTGCGGTGCCTGAAGGTCCTGATGGGCGGCGAGGGCTACCCGATGGTCGCCACCCACGACCCGCGGCTGGTCGACCTCGCCGGGGCCCTGGCCGTGCGCCACCACCGCGCCGCGGGCAGCTACGAGTTCCAGATGCTCTACGGGGTGCGCCCGGCCGAGCAGCAGCGGCTGGCCGACCAGGGCGAGACGGTCCGGGTCTACGTGCCCTACGGCGACGAGTGGTACGGCTACCTGATGCGCCGGCTGGCCGAGCGCCCCGCCAACCTGGCCTTCTTCCTCCGGTCGATGGCCTCCCGGGGCTGACCGGGTAGCGTCGGGTGTTCTGGACGGCAACGGTATGAGGAGCGGGTTGTGACCGAGCGGAGCGAGGCCGGCCGTCGCGAGGGCGGGCACGGGCAGGAGATCGTCGCCATCCTCGGTGCCGGGGTGATGGGCGAGACCCTGCTGTCCGGGCTGCTGCGGGCCGGGCGCCCGGCATCCGACGTGGTGATCACCGAACGGCGGGCCGACCGCGCCGCCGAGCTGGCCGCCAGGTACGGCGTCAAGGTGGTCGAGAACACCGAGGCCGCCGCCGTCGCCGACACCGTCGTCCTGGTGGTCAAGCCGCAGGACATCGCCGGCCTGCTGACCGAGATCCGCGACCACATCCGGACCGGCAGCCTGGTGGTCTGCATCGCCGCCGGGATCACCACCGCCTTCGTCGAGCAGCACCTGCCCGAGGGCGTCGCCGTGGTCCGGGTGATGCCGAACACTCCGGCCCTGGTGGACCAGGGGATGGCGGCGATCAGCCCGGGAAGCCACTGCGACACCGAACACCTGGACCGGGCGGAGGCCCTGCTGTCGGCCACCGGCCGGGTGATCCAGGTCGCCGAGTACCACCAGGACGCCGTCACGGCGATCAGCGGCTCGGGCCCGGCGTACATCTTCTACGTGGTCGAGGCGATGATCGAGGCCGGCGTGCTGCTCGGGCTGCCCCGGTCGACGTCCACGGAGCTGGTCGTACAGACCCTCTACGGCGCCGCGACGATGCTCAAGGAGACCGGAGAGCACCCGACCGTGCTGCGCGAGCAGGTGTCCAGCCCGGCCGGGACGACGATGGCGGCGCTGCGCCAGCTCGATGACCACAAGGTGCGGGCAGCCTTCCTCACCGCGATGGAGGCGGCCCGCAACCGGTCCCGGGAGCTGTCCTCCGGCACCGCCTGATCACCTGGGCTGATCAGCGGTACGGCCCTGGTCATCGGCGTCCGGACCTGGCGTGCCCCGGCCGGTTCAGCCGATGAAGGGCAGCCCGGGACGGGGTCGGCGGCACAGCTCGCCCAGGAGGATCGGCGGGCCGGTGACCGTCACCCGAGCGGCCTGGCCCCCGGGGACGGACCCCGGCCGGCCCTCCCTGGGGGCTGATCCGGGTGCGCCGTTCGCGCCTCCGTCCACGCCTCGGCTGCCGTCCGCAGCCGCTCTGGCGTCGTTGCCGTCCGCGGCCCGCCTGGCGTCGTACTCGGCGCGGCGGACGGGGTCGCGCAGGACTGCGTACGCGGCCAGGATCCCGCCGACGGTCGGGTCGGGGAGGGACCGGGGTGTCTCGGAGGACGGGCGACCTCGATCTCTTCCTGGCCGGGGGTTCAGGTCAGGATGGGGGTTCAGGTCAGGATGGTGCCGGCGCAGCAGGGTCCGGTATGCCTGCCTCAGCTGTGCCTGCGAAGCTTCCGGCGGCACGGCGAGGAGCGCGTACAAGTCCTGGGCGGGTGCTTCCTGCGAACCTGACATCGTTGCCTCCGCGATGCGGCTCCGCTCTCCCCTCTCACCCTGGCGGGGGTGCCCGCTGACCCTGGCGGGGGTGCCCGCTGATCCTCGTGGGGATCCCGCTGCGGAATCCGTTGCCCGGGGGCGGTCCACGAGCCGTCCCGCCGGCCCGGCGGGACCCGCCGCTGCGGCCGTCGGGCGGGCGGTCGCAGCGGCGGTCGTCCGGGGCGGGCCGGGACGTCCCAGCTATCGGCGATCAGCTCGTCGAACTCCCGGCGCAGCAGGTCCGGGTCGGAGCAGATCAGCTCGGCGAAGTCCGCCCGGTCGGTGATCTGTTCCGGCCGGGATCCCGCGTCGTGCCTCGACCACATCGCGGACCCTCAGGCGTGGATGGCCTTCTGGTCCTCGGCGGCCACGTTGATTTCGATCTTGCGTGGCTTCGCCCTCTCGGCGACCGGGATCCGCAGGGTCAGGACTCCTGCCTGGTAACCGGCCGTGAGGTGTTCGGTGTCCAGGTTGTCGCCCAGGATGAGCTGCCTGCTGAACACCCCGTGCGGGCGCTCGGCGGACAGCAGTTCGTGGATCTGCTCCCGCGGCGGACGCTCGGCCCGGACCGTCAGCACGTTGCGCTCCAGGTCGAGGTCGATGCTGCCGGGATCCACCCCGGGGAGGTCGAACTGGACGACGAACTCGTCACCCTCACGCCAGGCGTCCATCGGCATCGCGGCCGGGCGGGCCACGGTGCCGAAGGTGCCGAGCATCTGCTGGGCCAGCCGGTCCAGGTCACGGAACGGGTCGGTGCGCATCAACATCGCTCTCGCCACCTCCGATTCACCACACGAACCGTCGATGTCCCTCGCACCAGTCGGCGAGATAACTTATGTCAGCCGACACAGGTTTGATTTACCACGGGAACCACACCCAGGCAAGAGGGTGGTGGGCCGATCGGGGGAGGGGTCATGGCGGAGCGGACCGGTTCCCCCGGCATCGACCCCGACCGCGGCGTGTACGCGATCTCGGTGGCCGCAGAGCTGGTCGGGATGGACCCGCAGAGCCTGCGCCTGTACGAGCGGCGCGGCCTGCTGGAACCCGGGCGGACCGCGGGCGGGACGCGCCGCTACAGCACGCAGGACCTGCGACGGCTGGAGCGGATCGGGCAGTTGCTGGCCGAGGGTGTCAACCTGGCAGGGATCGCCCTGGTGCTGCGCCTGGAGGCCGATGTCGCGCAGTTGCGGGGCCGGCTCGGCGAGTAGTCCCGGCCGTCCCCTCGGCGGGTGGTCCCTCCGGCAGTCGGCAGTGCGCAGGCCCTTGACCAGGCCGGATCGCCGGGCCCGGCGCGGTCAGCCCAGGATGGGGCGGGCCTCCGGCTGGCGGAAGGGCTGCCGGTTGGGCCGCAGCGCGAGCGCGGTGGCGACGGCGATCGGCCCCGCCCGGCCGATCAGCATGAGCAGCGCCAACGTGGCCTGACCGGTGCCCGGCTGCTGACGGGTCAGTCCGGTGCTCAGCCCGACGTTGCCGAAGGCCGAGGTGACCTCGAAGGCGACCCGGTCCAGGTCGGCGCCGGTCAGCTCGAGCAGGGTGATCGAGGCGGCCAGCAGCAGTCCCGCGGCCAGCCCCCAGACCGCCAGCGCCTGCCGGACCGTCGCCGGGGCGATCCGTCGCCCGAAGGCCGGCACATCCGCATGCCCGCGGACCTCGGCCAGCACGGCCATCACCAGCAGGGCCAGGGTGGTGACCTTGATACCGCCCCCGGTGCCGCCGCTGCCCGCTCCGATGAGCATGAGGACGTCGGTGACCAGCAGCGTCGAGGCGTCGGCGTGGGCGTAGTCGAAGGTGGCCAGCCCTGAGGTGCGCGGGGTGATCCCGGCGAACACCCCGGAGAGCAGCTTCCCGCCGGTGTCCAGGTGGCCGAGCGTGGCGGGGTTGGTCCACTCGCTCACCGCCACTGCCAGCGGCCCGAGGACCAGCAGCACGGCCGTGGCGACCAGGGTGATCCGGGTGTGCACCGACCAGCGCTGCCGCGGCCGGACCCGCAGCACCTCCAGCAGCACCGGGTAGCCCAGGCCGCCGATGACGACGGCCAGGCCCACCGTGGCCAGGACCGGCCCGTCCCCGGCGAAGCGGGTCAGGCTGTCCGGCCAGAGCGTGAACGCGGAGTTGTTGAACGCCCCGACGCCGTGGAACAGGCCGTACCACAGCGCCCGGCCGAACCCGTACCCATGGCCGAGCCACAGCCGCAGGGTGAGCGCCGCCGTGGCCAGTGCCTCGACCGAGCCGGCGATCGCCGCGCTGCCGACCACCACCCGGCGGACCGTGCCGAGGTCGACGGTCCCGGTCGCCGACTCCGCCAGGAGCCGGGTGCGCAACCCGAGCCGGCTGGCCGCGGCCAGGCCGAGCAGCGTGGCCGAGATCATCAGTCCCAGGCCGCCCACCTGGACCAGGCAGAGGATCACCACCTGGCCGAAGGGGCTCCAGAAGGTGCCGGTGTCCACCACGCTGAGCCCCGTCCCGCAGGACGCCGACACCGCGGTGAACAGGGCCCGCGACAACCCCGCGGTGCCCTTCCCGGCGGTGGCCACCGGCAGCAGGAGCAGCAGGGTGCCGACGGCGGTCAGGCCCAGCAGGCCGAGCACCGCCCAGCGAACCGGGTGCCGCCACGGGCCCCGGTGCGGGTGCCTCAGCTTCACGGCCGCGCGGCGAACTTCTCGATCAGCGACGAGCGGCCGCTGACGATGAGCAGGTCATGGGGGGAGACCCGGGTCTCCGGCACCGCGTAGCTGAAGTCCTGCCCGTGCGCCTTCACCCCGACCACGGTGACGCCGTACTTCTTGCGGATCTGCGACTCCGCGAGGGTGAAGCCCTGGGTCTCCTGCGGCGGGCGCATCTTGACGATCGCGAAGCCGTCGTCGAACTCGATGTAGTCCAGCAGC
This sequence comes from Kineosporiaceae bacterium, assembly GCA_035719045.1. Lineage (GTDB taxonomy): Bacteria > Actinomycetota > Actinomycetes > Actinomycetales > Kineosporiaceae > DASTGO01. Next base: position 13,353 of record DASTGO010000203.1, read on the forward strand.
TTGCCCGTGACCAGGTGGGCGACCCGGCGCCCGGCGTCCTTCTCCGGGTAGACCACGTGGTGCACGCCGATCCGCTCCAGGATCTTCCCGTGCGCGGGCGTGAGCGCCTTCGCCCAGATCTGCGGCACTCCCAGGTCGACGAGGTTCACGCAGGTCAGCACGCTGGACTCGACCGAGGTGCCGATCCCCACCACGGCGATCCCGAACTCGCCCACGCCGAGCTGGTGCAGGACCTCGTCGTTGGTGGTGTCCGCCTCGACCACATGGCTGAGGTGGCTGGACCAGTCCTGGACGATCTTCGGGTCGCGGTCCACGGCGAGGACGTCGTGTCCCATCCGGGTCAGGGCCTGTGCCGTCGCGGCGCCGAACCGGCCGAGGCCGCAGACCACCACGCTGCCGTCGGATTCGGAGGCTTTCGCCTTCACTGCCACTCCCACCCTTCACGCCTGGCGGCGGCCCCGAGCGCCGGGGACGCGCTCGGCGAACGCCTGCCCGAGGCTATCTTCACCCTCGGCACACGTGCGGGGAGTGTTGAACCTGCCCGCCGGCCCGGTCCGCCAGCCGCTCCCGTCCGCCCGGCCCGCCGTCTCGCTGTCCACCCCGTTCAGGCCCGTGACCGGCCCGGCACCGGGGTCCGGGCGATCCGCGAGGCATCTGCTGTCTGTGACCAATGTCCTAGCGGAATGCCCTACCGTGCGGCGCCCCGGGACGGCCTCTGGGCGCGGTCGGGGAGGTTGCGGGGGTCAGGACGGGTGTCGGCTGGGTACCGTGGGCCGATGGAGGCAGTGAGGGTGCTGTGGGACGAGTCCTTCCTGGACTACGACTTCGGCCCCGGACACCCGATGTCCCCGATCCGGCTGGAACTGACCGCACGGCTGGCCCGTGACCTCGGCATCTTCCACCATGCCGGAGTGGTGTTGGCCGGCGCCGACCCCGCACCGGACGACCTGCTCACCACCGTGCACACGCCGGACTATGTGGCCGCCGTCCGGGCCGCCTCGGTCGACCTCGGCTACCTCGACGAGGACCTGGGCCTGGGAACCGACGACGTCCCGGTCTTCCCGGACATGCACGAGGCCAGCGCCCGTACCGTCGGCGCCACCGTGAGTGCCGCACTGGCGGTCTGGAACGGGGAGGCCGCCCACGCGGTGAACATCGGCGGTGGCCTGCACCACGCCATGCCGGAGAAGGCCAGCGGATTCTGCGTGTACAACGACGCCGCCGTCGCCATCCGGGCGCTGCTGGCGGCAGGGGCCGAGCGGGTGGCCTACGTCGACGTGGACGTGCACCACGGCGACGGCGTGGAGCGGATCTTCTGGGATGAGCCGCGGGTCATGACGATCTCGCTGCACGAGACCGGCCGGGTGCTCTTCCCCGGGACCGGATACCCCCACGACATCGGCGGATCGGGGGCCCAGGGGCAGGCGGTCAACGTGGCGTTCCCGCCCGGGACCGCGGACGGTCCGTGGCTGCGGGCCTTCCATGCCGTGGTGCCGCCGCTGCTACGCACCTTCCAGCCGCAGGTCCTCATCACCCAGCACGGCTGCGACTCCCACGTGCTCGACCCACTGGCGCATATGGCGCTGTCCCTGGACTGCCAGCGGGAGTCGTACCTCGCCCTGCACGATCTCGCCCATGAGACGGCCGGGGGCAGGTGGGTGGCGCTCGGCGGGGGCGGCTACGAGATCGTCGACGTGGTCCCGCGGGCGTGGTCGCATCTGCTGGCCATCGCCGCCCACCATCCGCTCCCTCCGGAGACCGAGGTACCGGACACCTGGCGGGCCTACGTGGAGGAGCGCTACGGCCGGCAGGCCCCTGCCCGGATGACCGACGGCCGGGAGCTGTGGTGGCGGTCCTGGGCCACCGGTCACGACCCGGAGGACCCGGTCGACCGTGCCGTGATGTCCACCCGCAAGGCGGTCTTCCCCCTGCACGGCCTCAACGCCTGGTTCGACTGACCCGATGGTGGCTCTGACCCGATGGTGGCTCTGACGCGATGGTGGCTCTGACGCGATGGTGGCTCTGACGCGATGGTGGCTCTGCGTGAATCTTCGGACACGCCCGGCCTTCCCCATCCGTCACATCTGCCCCTAAGGTGACGACTGCGGGGTTGACCTCCCCGCCGGGGCCGGCCAGGCGCCGCGGTGGTCGAGGGAAGTGCGCCATGCCGAGTGGGTTCGCCGACGTGCGGTTCCTGATGGTGGCCGAGGTGGCCACCATCATGCGGGTCTCGAAGATGACCGTGTACCGCCTCGTCCATGCCGGCGATCTCCCCGCGGTCCGGGTCGGGCGCTCCTTCCGGGTTCCGGAGGAGGCCGTCCACGACTACCTGCGGCAGTCTTACGTCGACACCGCCTGACGACTGCCGGACCACCTCGCCCCGGGTCCGGGTCCCGACCGTCCCCCACCGGCGTTCCCGGGTTCGGGGCGCGGGCCCTGGCGGAACGGCTTCCGAGCCGGGCGCGGGTAGGCTTGCCCCCAGACGCGGCGGCTGGTGCCGTGGCGGCCAGGCACGAACGTGCATTCGAGAAACGTGTGAGGACTCGTGGGCTCTGTCATCAAGAAGCGCCGCAAGCGGATGGCGAAGAAGAAGCACCGCAAGCTGCTGCGCAAGACGCGGCACCAGCGTCGCAACAAGAAGTGACCCGACGGCCGCGCCGCACCTGAGGCGGCGCGGCCGCCTGCGGTTTCGGTCGACCCGGGACGGTGAGGGGGAGCGATGGGTCGAGTGATCCTCGTGGCGGGGGTGTCCCGATATCTCGGGGGGCGTTTCGCGCGTATCCTCACCGCGGACCCCGCGGTCGGCCGGGTGATCGGTGTGGACGTCGTCCCGCCTCCGCACGACATCGGCAACGCCGACTTCGTGCGCGCGGACATCCGCAATCCGGTGATCGCCAAGGTGATCAGCCGGGCCAACGTCGACACCGTCGTGCACATGAACGTCATCGCGACGCCGACCTCCGCCGGTGGCCGGGTCTCCATGAAGGAGATCAACGTCATCGGGACGATGCAGCTGCTGGCCGCCTGCCAGAAGGCTCCCTCGGTGCGGCGGCTGGTGGTCAAGTCCACGGCCGGGGTATACGGGTCGAGTGCCCGCGACCCTGCGATGTTCACCGAGGACACCGGCGCCAAACTCCTGCCGCGCTCGGGATGGGGCAAGGACTCCGTCGAGGTCGAGGGTTACGTGCGGGGGTTCTCCCGGCGCCGTCCCGACGTCGACGTGATCACCCTGCGTCTGGCCAACTTCATCGGCCCCGAGGTCCGCACCGCGCTGACCGACTACTTCAGCCTGCCCGTGCTGCCGACCGTGATGGGCTACGACGCCCGGCTGCAGTTCGTCCACGAGGACGACGGGCTGGAGGCGTTGCGCCTGGCTGCGGTCGGTTCCGCGACCGGCACGATCAACGTCGCCGGTGACGGGCTGATCATGTTGAGCCAGGCCGCCCGGCTCGCCGGACGCCCGACCGTGGGGATCCCCCCGGCACTGACCGGGATGGCGGGACAGCTGCTCAGCCGTTCCGGGCTGATCGACTTCACCCCCGAGCAGATGAGCTTCCTGTCCTTCGGCCGCGGCATCGACACCAGCCGGATGCGCCGGGTGCTCGGATTTACCCCCCGTTTCACCACCCGGGAGGCGTTCGAGGACTTCGTGCGCGGTCGCGGGTTGCGCGGTCCGCTGTCCACCGGAATCGTCGAGCAGGTCGAGTCCGGGCTGCTCGGAGTGCTGCGCCGGCTCGAACCTGTGGGGAGGTCGAGCTGATGGCTCAGGGACAGTCCCGTCGCCGGACGGCATCCACCGAACCGGACTCAGCGGTCCCCGCCTCGGCCGTCGCCGCGGTCGCGGCCGGTGCACGGCGTGCCTCCGGCGAGCGTGCGGTCCGGCAGCGGCGGACCACCCCGCTGCTCGCCGACCGCCCCGCCGTGCAGCCGCCGGCCGAGGCGCCCGCGGCCCAGGACACGAACACCAGCACGGCCCGCGGCGGGACAACTCGCCACGGCAACACGCGAAACGGCACGGCCGGGAACGGCAACACGCGAAACGGCACGGCAGGGAACGGCAACACGCGAAACGGCGCGACCGGGAACGGCAACACGCGAAACGGCGCCGCCCGCACCGGCGCGGCTCGCTCCGGCACTGCCGGGAACGGCACCGCCCGGAACGACACCACGCGAAACGGCGCCGCCCGAAACGGCACCGCCCGCACCGGCACGGCCGGGAACGACACCGCAGGGAACGCCGCTGCCAAGGGCACGGCTCGCACGGGCACCGCCGCGGATGCGAGCGGTACCCGGGCCGGCGGCCGGCGGACCTCCGCGAAGAACGGGGCCGCGCGCGACGCCGCCGAGGCCGCGACCGCCTGCCGGGACCTGCCGGGCGGCGAGACCGGGGCCACCGAGGTGGTGGCGCTCGGTGTGGTTCCGGACGAGCTCGGTGCTGTTCCGGACGAGCTCGGTGCTGTTCCGGACGAGACCTCGGGCATCGACCTCCCCCGTGCGGAGGTCCCGGCCGGCGAGGTTCCGGACGCGGGCGTTCTGGCCGCCGCCGCCGGTTCCCCGGAGGTTGCGGTCACCCGCTCCGTGCCGGTCAGGGCCGTGCGTCCCGGTGCCTCCGGTAACCCCCGGCCCCGGGTCCGGGTACGGTCGGCCTCCTCCACCCGGTCGGCGCAGCCCAGCACGGTCGGTTCGCGGCGGGAACGGCTGGTCGCCGTCGCCTCGATCGCCGAGGAGGCCGGGGAAGAGCTGGCCGAGGTGCTGCGGCGCGGCACCAGCCCGTCGGTGCTGGAGGAGCGGATCAGTGCCCTCCTGCGGTTGCTGCGCCGCCGGCTGACCGGGGACTACCAGGTCGACGAGTTCGGCTTCGACCCCGAGCTGACCGACAAGGTGTTGTTCGCGCTGCTGCGCCCGATCTACCGGCGGTGGTTCCGGGTCGAGGTGTCAGGGATCGAGAACGTCCCGGCCGAGGGCGGGGCACTGGTGGTGGCCAACCACTCCGGGGCGATCGCGCTCGACGCGCTGATCACTGCCCTGGCCGTGCACGACGAGCACCCCTCGCACCGGTTCCTGCGGGCGCTCGGGGCGGACCTGGTGTTCTCCACGCCGTTCCTCGGTGAACTCGCCCGCAAGGGCGGGGCCACTCTGGCCGCCAACGCCGACGCCGAACGGCTGCTGAGCTCCGGTGAGCTGGTCGGGGTCTGGCCGGAAGGGTTCAAGGGGATCGGAAAGCCGTTCAGCGAGCGGTACAAGCTGCAGCGGTTCGGCCGGGGCGGCTTCGTCTCCGCGGCGCTGCGGACCCGGACCCCGATCGTCCCGTGCTCGATCGTCGGCGCCGAGGAGACCTACCCGATCATCGGGAATCTGCCGACACTGGCCCGGCTGCTCGGACTGCCGTACGTCCCGGTGACACCGACCTGGCCGCTGCTGGGCCCGCTCGGGATGATCCCGCTGCCGAGCAAGTGGCTCATCGAGTTCGGCCCGCCGGTCCCCACCGACGAGCTCGGACTGGGTGCTGCTGACGACCCGATGCTGGTCTTCGACCTGACCGACCAGGTCCGGCAGACCATCCAGCAGACCCTGTACGCCCTGCTCATCCAGCGCCGCTCGGTGTTCTTCTAGGAGCGACCGGCACTAGGGCAGTCCTGCTCGCGAGGGCAGTCCGGCTCGCGACGGTCAGGGCCTGCGGCGGCGGTTGACCGCGGTGGCGCCGGCGATCGCACCCGCCACGGCACCGAGCGCCATCGCGGTCGGGATACCGATCCTCGCCGCCTTCCGGCCGGTCCGGTAGTCCCGGATCCGCCAGCCCTCGGCATGTGCCCGGCGACGCAGCCGGGCATCGGGGTTGATCGCGCAGGGGTGACCGACCAGGGACAGCAGCGGGATGTCGTTGGCGGAGTCGCTGTACGCGGCGCAGCGGGTCAGGTCCAGGCCCTCCAGTTCGGCCAGTGCCCGGACCGCCTCCGCCTTCGCAGCTCCGTGCATCGGCTGCCCGACCAGCCGCCCGGTGTACACCCCGTCGACGTGTTCGGCGACCGTGCCGAGCGCCCCGGTCAGGCCGAGCCGTTCGGCGATCACCTCCGCGACCTCGACGGGGGTCGCCGTCACCAGCCAGACCCGTTGCCCGGCGTCGAGGTGCATCCGGGCCAGGGCATGGGTGCCGGGCCAGATCTTGTCGGCCATGATCTCGTCGAAGATCTCCTCCCCGACGCTGCGCAGTTCCGCGACGGAGTGACCCGCCACGAAGGACAGCGCCCGGGCCTGGACCTGTTCGACGTGTTCCAGGTTCTCCCCGACGGCCAGGAACCGGGCCTGCTCCCAGGCGAACCGGCCGATGTCCCGGAGGGTGAAGAACCGCCGCCGGTACAGCCCCCGGGCCAGGTGGAAGATCGAGGCGCCGCGCATGACCGTGTTGTCCACGTCGAAGAACGCCGCCGCCCCGGTGTCCGCGGGCACCGCCAGCGCCGCCTCCACCTCAGCGGCGGCCGCGCCGCCGCGCATCCGGTCGTCCACCGGGTGCACCGTCACCCTGGGGTGGACCGGCAGCGGCGGCAGGCCGTCGGCCACCCCGTCGGGGCCGATCGGCGCGGTCACCGGTCCGGCCTGTGCGCCGGGGATCGGGTCGGACAGCGGCAGCCCGGCCGCG
>DASTGO010000204.1:0-8335 GCA_035719045.1 Kineosporiaceae bacterium
ATCACCGCGGGCGTGCTGGCCGTGCGGCCGGGCCGGTGCCCGGGGCTGCAGGCCGGGCTCGTCCTGGTCGCGGTGACGCTGGCCGCCCTGCTCGGCTGGGGGGTGGGCCGGCTGCTCGGTGCGCCGCCGCTGCACGCGGTCGCCATGGTCGTGGTGTGGCCGTTCGTCACCGCGGTACTGACCACCGTGCGCAGCCTGATCTCGGTGCTGCTCGGCCCGTCCTGACCGGCGGGGTCGACCTGACGGCTCAGCGGCGGGCGATCCCGGCGGTGCGGGCCCCGGTCAGCCGGACCAGGTCGGCCGGGGCGAGTTCCACGTCCAGACCTCGCCGCCCGGCGCTGACCAGCACGGTGGGGAAGTCCAGCGCCGAGGCGTCGACCACGGTCGCCAGCCGCCTGCGCTGTCCGAGCGGGCTGATCCCGCCGACCACATAGCCGGTGGCGCGTTCGGCGGCCGCCGGGTCCGCCATCGCCGCGCGCTTGCCCCCGGCCGCTCCGGCCAGCGCCTTGAGGTCCAGTTGGGCATCCACAGGCACGACCGCCACGGTCAGGGCACCGTCCACATCCGCGACCAGGGTCTTGAACACCCGCTGCGGCTCGATTCCCAGTGCCTGGGCCGCCTCCAGCCCATAGGCCAGGCCCCGGTCATGGGCGCGCGGGTCGTGGTCGTAGGCCCGCAGCGTGTGGGCGATCCCCTGCCCGGCCAGCAGCACCGTGGCCGGGGTACCGGCGCTCTTCTCCTTCTTGCCCAGGGTGTCCTCCGGGTTCGGGCCCGGCCGGGGTGGTGGCCGGGCGGTGGGCGTACGCGATCGGGTCGGGCGGCTCGGTTCGGGTCGGGCGGCTCGGGTCGGGCGGCTCAGTTCGGGTTGATCGGGGACTTGGTCAGCTCGGCGGCGGGCAGCGCCCGGAAGGCGGTGACCATGGCCCGCTCCCGGCGCAGCAGGTCCAGTTCGGCGCGCAGCCGGGCGGCCGTGCTCGGGATCTCCAGCAGGGCCTGGCGTTCCGGCAGTTCCAGCACCACCGCGGCGGCCACCAGGTAGGAGACCACCTGGGGGTCGTCGGGCAGCTCGGACAGCTCCACGCCCAGCGCCTCCCGGTACCGGGTGAACAGGTGGATCGCCTGCCCGGCCAGCCCTGGCAGGTCACCTGGGCCGTCCTGTTCCGGCAGCAGCTCCACCACGCCCGTGAGGTACGGGGTGCCGGCCTCCTCGTCCAGTTCCAGCAGCCGGAACCGGGTCTCGCCGACGGACACGATGTCGAACCGGCCGTCGGCGTAGGGGGTGACCTCCCGCAGCTCCGCGGTGCAGCCGACCTGGAACAGCTCCGCCTGCCCGGAGGACCCCGGTCCGGCGACCTCGCTGCCCGGCCGCATGGCGATCACGCCGAACTGCCGGGTCGCCCCCTCGGGCAGGGCCATCAGCGCCTGGACGAGCACCCGGTACCGGGGCTCGAACACATGCAACGGCAGGACGAGTCCCGGCACCAGGACGGCGTTGAGCGGGAACAGCGGGAGCCGGGTCGTCACGCAGCCAAGACTGTCACGGGTGACCGGAGACCTGCCGGTCATCCCAACCCCCGGAGGTACCCCGTCGGGCCCGGATGCGGCCGGGCGGGGGACCGGTCGGTACGTGACCCGGGACGCTGCGGGCGGCCACCCTAAACTGGCGGCGTGATCCGACGCCTCGACCTCCGCGGCCAGACCCTGCGCGCCCGTGCCCTGCGCGGCGTGGTCCCCCGGGCTGGGCTGGACGTGGCCCATGCGGTCGAGAAGGTGCGCCCGATCTGCGACGACGTCCGCGACCGTGGGGTGGCCGCTCTGGTGGAGCTCACCGAACGGTTCGACGGCGTCCGCCTGTCGTCCGTCCGGGTGCCCGCCCAGGCCCTGCAGGCCGCTCTGGCCGCGCTGGACCCGAAGGTCCGGGCCGCGCTGGAGGAGTCGATCCGCCGGGCCCGCCGGGTGCACGCCGAGCAGCGGCGCACCGACCACACCACCCAGGTGGTGCCCGGCGGGACGGTCACCGAACGCTGGCTGCCGGTCGGCCGGGTCGGGCTGTACGTGCCGGGCGGGCTGGCGGTGTACCCGAGCAGCGTGGTGATGAACGTCGTGCCGGCCCAGGAGGCCGGGGTCGAGTCGATCGCCGTCACCAGCCCGGCGCAACGGGACAACCCAGCGGAATTCGCCGGGCTGCCGCACCCGACCATCCTGGCGGCCTGCGCACTGCTCGGGGTCGACGAGGTGTACGCCGTCGGTGGCGCGCAGGCGGTGGCGATGTTCGCCTACGGTGCCCGCGACGCCGCCGGGGAACTGGTCTGCGAACCGGCCGACCTGGTCACCGGCCCGGGCAACATCTGGGTGGCGGCGGCGAAGCGGCTGCTCAAGGGCGTGATCGGGATCGACGCCGAGGCCGGCCCGACCGAGATCCTGGTCCTCGCCGACGCCACGGCCGACGCCCGCCATGTCGCCTCGGACCTGATCAGCCAGGCCGAGCACGACCCGATGGCCGCCGCGGTCCTGGTCACCGACTCCGAGGAACTGGCCGCACAGGTCGAGGCGGAGCTGGCCCGGCAGGTGGCGGCCACCAAGCACGTCGAGCGGATCAGCACGGCGCTGGCCGGCCAGCAGTCCGCGATCGTCCTGGTCGACGATCTCGACGCGGGCCTGGAGGTGGTCGACGCCTACGCCGCGGAGCACCTGGAGATCCACACCGTCGATGCCGGGGCGGTGGCCGCCCGGGTCCGGAATGCGGGGGCGATCTTCGTCGGTCCGTGGGCACCGGTCAGCCTCGGCGACTACTGCGCCGGGTCCAACCATGTGCTGCCCACCGGCGGCTGCGCCTGCCACTCCAGCGGCCTGTCCGTCCAGTCGTTCCTGCGCGGGATCCACGTCGTCCAGTACGACCGGGAGGCGCTGCGGGAGGTGGCCGGGCATGTGGTCACCCTGGCCACCGCGGAGGACCTCCCGGCGCACGGCCAGGCGGTCCGGGCCCGGTTCCCCGGGGACGAGGGCTGACACGGCCGGGTGCCGTCGCCGGGTCGTGGCGGGTCCCGGGCGACGACGGCCCGGCGATGACGGGGGTCCCGGGCGTCGGCGGCCGGCGATGAGGGGTCCCGACGCGCGGATATTCGTCGAAGTCCGCCCGGACCGGCGCCCCTAGACTGACCCGGTGCCCTCCCCGACGACGTCCGACGTCCTCGCACGCCTGCCGCTGCGGCCCGACCTGCGCGGGAAGACCCCGTACGGCGCCCCGCAGCTCGACGTCCCGGTCCGGCTGAACACCAACGAGAACTCCTACCCGGTTCCGGCCGAGGTGGTGGAGGCGGTCCTGGAGGCGGTCCGGGACGAGGTGGCGCAGCTCAACCGGTACCCCGACCGCGAGTTCACCGCCCTGCGCGAGGACCTCGCCGCCTACCTCGGGCATGACCTGACCGCGGACCAGGTGTGGGCCGGCAACGGCAGCAACGAGGTGCTCCAGCACGTCCTGCAGGCGTTCGGCGGCCCCGGGCGGACCGCGCTCGGCTTCACCCCGGCGTACTCGATGCACCCGATCCTCAGCGTCGGGACCGGGACGGCCTGGGTGGACGGGCTGCGCGGCACCGAGCACGACCCTTTCGACCTGACCGCCGAACACGCTGCGGCCCAGGTCGCCGAGCACGACCCCGACGTGGTCTTCCTCTGCTCCCCGAACAACCCGACCGGGACCGCGCTCGGTCTGGACGTGGTCCGGGCGGTGTACGAACGTGCCGATCACGCCGTGGTGGTGGTCGACGAGGCGTATGCGGAGTTCGCCCGGACCGGCACGCCGAGCGCGCTGTCCCTGCTGCCCGGCCGGGAGCGACTGGTCGTCACCCGGACGATGAGCAAGGCGTTCGCCCTGGCCGGGGCCCGGCTGGGGTACCTGGCGGCGCACCCGGCGGTCTGCGACGCGTTCCGGCTGGTCCGGCTGCCCTACCACCTGTCGGCGCTGACCCAGGCGGCCGCCCGGGCGGCGCTCTGGCACGCGGACGTCCTGCTGTCCACCGTCGAGGTGATCAAGGAGCAGCGGGACCGGATCGTCGACACGCTGCCGAAGTTCGGGCTGTCCGCGGTGCCCAGTGACGCCAACTTCGTCCTGTTCGGCGGGCTGGCCGACGAGAAGGTCACCTGGCGGGCGCTGCTGGAGTACGGCGTGCTGGTCCGCGACGTCGGGATCGCCCACCATCTGCGGGTCACCGCGGGCACCCCGGACGAGACCACCTCGTTCCTGGACGCCCTGGAGTCCGTCGTGGAGGCATCCCGATGAACGCAGCCGCAGCCCCCGGGGTCACCCCCGAGCGGGTGGCCCGGGTCGAGCGGGTCACCGGTGAGTCCAAGGTGCGGGTCCGGCTCGACCTCGACGGCCGGGGCCGGGCCGAGGTGTCCACCGGTGTCCGGTTCTACGACCACATGCTCGCCAGCCTGGCCAAGCACGCCCTGTTCGACCTGACCGTCGAGGCCGTCGGGGACGTCGACGTGGACGCCCACCACACCGTCGAGGACGTCGCGATCGTCCTCGGCCAGGCCCTGCGGGAGGCTCTGGGCGACAAGTCGGGCATCCGCCGGTTCGGGGACGCCGTGGTGCCGCTGGACGAGGCCCTGGTCCAGGCCGTGGTGGACGTGTCCGGCCGGCCCTACTGCGTGCACGACGGCGAGCCGGACGGGCAGGCATACGCCCTGATCGGCGGCAGCTACCTCGGTTCACTGACCCGGCACGTGTTCGAGACCCTGGCGCTGACCGCCGGGATCGCCCTGCACGTGCGGGTGCTGTCCGGCCGGGACCCCCACCACGTCGTCGAGGCGCAGTTCAAGGCCGTCGCCCGGGCGCTGCGCGCGGCCGTGGAGCCGGACCCGCGGGTCGCCGGAGTCCCCAGCACCAAGGGAACTCTGTGAGCGAGCGCAGCGAGCGAACCATCGGCCCAGCGCGGGGGCTCGCGGCGGCGACGAGCGCCAGCGGGGAGGCGTCGTGAGCGAGCGCAGCGAGCGAACCGGGGAGGCGTCGTGACCGCCCGGGCGCCCCGGGTCGTCGTCCTCGACTACGGGTTCGGCAACGTCCGCTCCGCCGTCCGGGCGGTGGCGCGGGTCGGGGCGCAGGTCGAGCTGACCTCCGACTATGGGCGGGCCCTGGAGTGCGACGGGCTGGTCGTCCCGGGCGTGGGTGCCTTCGCCGCGGTGGTCGCCGGGCTGCGCGCGGTCCGTGGTGACCAGCTCGTCGACCGCAGGCTGGCCGGGGGCCGCCCGGTGCTGGGGATCTGCGTGGGCCTGCAGGTGATGTTCGAGCGCTCGGCCGAGCACGGGCAGCAGGACGTCGCGGGGCTCGGTGAGTGGCCGGGCACGGTCGAGCGGCTGCCCGCCGAGGTCGTCCCGCACATGGGCTGGAACACCGTCGAGCCGCCGGAGGGCACCGTCCTGTTCAAGGGCGTGGAGCGGGAGCGGTTCTACTTCGTGCACTCCTACGGCGTGCAGCGCTGGGAGTTCGCCGAGCGGCCCGGCCAGTTCGCCCGGTTCACCGCCCCCGCGGTCACCTGGGCCGAGCACGGCGCCCGGTTCGTCGCGGCGGTCGAGAACGGCCCGCTGTCGGCCACCCAGTTCCACCCGGAGAAGTCCGGGGACGCGGGGGCACATCTGTTGGAGAACTGGGTCCGTGGCCTGGGGGCCTGACCGGTCGCGCCCGCTCCGGGAGCCCCGCCGTTCCTCCGGTGCCCGGTCTGTCGTGCCGGAGCACGGATGAGCCGGGAACGGGCCCGCCGTCGCGCCGAGCGTGAGGCCGCCGCCGCGCTGGTGCGTGCCCACCGGGAACGGCAGCGCGCCCGCCGGGAGCGGTGGGACCGGCTGCGGGAGCGGATCCTGCGACCTCTCGCCCGCTCCCGCCCGCGCAGGCGCCCGGACTCAGTGCTGCAGCGCCGGCACCGGCGGCAGAACGGTGTCGTCCTGGCCGTGCTGTTCGCCGGACATGTCGTGCTCTGGCTGCTGCAGCCGTCGTGGCTGTGGCGCGGCAGTGTGCTGGTGCTGACCGTGCTGGCCTGGCCGGCGCTGACCGTACTGCTGTTCGACCGGCGGTCCTCCCGCTGACCCGTACCGCCCGAACCCGTACCGCCCGAACCCGTACCGCCCGAACCGGGATCACCCGGATCAGCCCGCAGAACGTCCCCGATCGTCCGTCTGACCGTCCGAGCTGGAGGAACCACCCGTGACCGAGAACCTGCCCGCGCTGGAGCTGCTGCCGGCCGTCGACGTCGCCGACGGGCAGGCAGTCCGGCTGGTCCAGGGGGAGGCGGGCAGTGAGACCTCCTACGGCGATCCGCTGGAGGCCGCCCTGGCCTGGCAGCGCGCCGGGGCGGAGTGGATCCACCTGGTCGACCTCGACGCGGCCTTCGGTCGGGGGAGCAACCGGGAGCTGCTGGCCCGGGTGGTGGCCGCGGTGGACGTCCGGGTGGAGCTGTCCGGCGGGATCCGGGACGACGCCTCCCTGGACGCCGCCATGGCCACCGGCTGTGCCCGGGTCAACCTCGGTACGGCTGCCCTGGAGGACCCGGAGTGGACCCGGAAGGCGATCGGCCGCTTCGGAGACCGGGTGGCCGTCGGCCTGGACGTGAGGGGCACCACGCTGGCGGCCCGGGGCTGGACCCGCGAGGGCGGGGACCTCTGGGAGACCCTGGCCCGGCTGGACGCCGACGGCTGCGCCCGGTACGTGGTCACCGACGTGACCAAGGACGGCACCCTGCGCGGTCCCAACCTGGACCTGCTGCGGGAGGTGTGCGCCCGGACCGACCGGCCCGTGGTGGCCAGCGGCGGGATCGCCGGCCTCGACGACCTGGTCGCCCTGCGCGGGCTGGTCGGGACCGGGGTCGAGGGCGCCATCGTCGGCAAGGCCCTGTACGCGGGGGCGTTCACCCTCGAGCAGGCGCTCGAGGTCGCCGGCCGCTGATGGGCTGATGGGCTGAAAACCCGCTGGGGAGTTGTCGGACGATCCTGCAACGATGCGGGAGTGTCCATCGCCCCCTATCGGGACGTCCTGCGCCTGCCAGGGGTGACCCGGCTGGTCGGCTTCGCCGTCCTGGCCCGGATTCCGCAGACCGCCTCGAGTGTCGTGCTCACCCTCTACGTGGTGGACAGTCTGCGCCTGGGGTACGCCGCGGCCGGCGTGGTGGCCACCGCGACGACGGCGGGGATGGCACTGGGGGGTCCCTGGCGGGGCCGGGTGATCGACCGCCGGGGGTTGCGCCGGGCCCTGCTGCCGTCGGTGATCGCCTCCGCGCTGGCCTGGGGTGCGGCACCCTTCGTCGGGTTCTGGCCACTGGCCGTGGTGGGGTTCCTCGGCGGACTCCTCGGTGTTCCCGTGTTCGGGGTGGTCCGGCAGTCGCTGTCGGTCCTGGTCCCTGCCGGGCAGCGCCGGACCGGGTTCGCCCTGGACTCCATCGGCACCGAGATCTCGTTCATGGTCGGTCCCGCGGCCGGGGTGCTGCTGGCCACCCAGTTCTCCCCGACGGTGGCGCTGCTGGCCGTGGGGGCGGGGTCGGTGCTGTCCGGGCTGGGTCTGATCCTGCTGGACCCGCCCACCCGCAGTGCCGCGCCGGGATCCGCGGGCCGGGAGCCGGACGGGAACCGGGGGCCGGCTGAGAGTCGGGTGCCCGTCCTCGCGCCGGCCGGCACCGGTTCCGGGAATGGCGCGGGTGGACGGTCAGGCAGTGATCCCCGGGACGGCAGCGAACTGCCGGGCAGGGTCCACTGGTACAGCCCTGCCCTGCTCGCGGTGCTGGTCGCGGCCCTGGCCGCCGGTCTGGTGCTGGCCGGCACCGACGTCGGCCTGGTCGCCCAGTTGCGGGCGGCCGGTGCGCTGTCGCTGACCGGATTGGTCTTCGCGGCCTGGAGCGGGGGATCCGTGATCGGCGGCGCGGTGTACGGCGGGATGCGCCGTGCCGTCCCGCCCCGGGTGCTGTTGCCGGCGATGGCGGTGCTCACCGTGCCGGTCGGGCTGGCGCCGTCGCCGGTACTGCTCGCGGTGACCATCCTGCCCGCGGCCGCACTGTGTGCCCCGTTGATCTCCGCCACGGCCGAGATGGTCAGCCGCCTGGTCCCGGAGTGGTCCCGCGGCGAGGCGATGGGCTGGCACGGGTCGGCGCTGACCGTCGGCAGTGCGCTGGGGGCACCGCTGTCCGGCGCGGCGATCGACGCGGTCGCGCCGTGGGCCGGGTTCGCCGTCGTCGGGTCGGTCGGCGTGGTGCTGGGCGTGGCGGGGCTGCTGCTGCAGCGGGAGGGCCGGTCCGGGGCTGCCCGGAATGTCACCGGACGTCCTGGTGCCGGCAGGACCGTCGGCGCAGGC
>DASTGO010000205.1:0-4537 GCA_035719045.1 Kineosporiaceae bacterium
CCGCAGCCGTCGCCTCGGAGGCCATGTCGACCTCCCTTCCCCGTCTGTGGCAGGTAGGTTCCCACTGCCGGCCTTGCCCGCCCGGGTGCCGACCCTGCCCACCGGGGCCTGATCCGTCTCATTCACCGCCTCATCCACTGCAGCAGGAGGTTCGGGTGACCTACACCGGAGAGGTGTCCCCGCACGGCCCCAGCGACGTGCGTGAACTGCCGGACGCCGTGATCCGCAAGGCCAGCGTGTCCGAGCAGGACAACAACGCGTACCTGGTGACCTGCCGGGCGACCGGCGAGCAGCTACTCGTCGACGCCCCGGACGATCCGGCCCGGATCCTCGCCCTGATCGCGGAGGGCAGCGGGCGGCTGGCCCGGATCGTCACCACCCACCAGCACTGGGACCACCACCGCGCCCTCGCCGAGGTGGTCGCCGCCACCGGGGCACGGACCGCCGCGGGCCGGGCGGACGCCTCGGCCCTCCCCGTTCCTCCCGATGAACTGCTGGACGACGGCGACGAAGTGACGGTCGGTGACCTCCGGTTCGGGGTCCGACAGTTGCGGGGACACACCCCCGGGTCGGTCGCGCTCGTGCTGCACAGCAGCGACGGGAGCGTCCACGCCTTCGTCGGAGACAGCCTCTTCCCCGGCGGAGTGGGCAACACCTGGGGCGATGCGGAGAAGTTCGCCTCGCTGATCGACGACGTGGAGCAACGGATCTTCGCCGAACTGCCGGACCCGACCTGGGTGTACCCCGGGCACGGGAAGGACACCACGCTGGGCGCCGAGCGACCCCATCTCGCGCAGTGGCGATCCCGCGGCTGGTGAGCCCGACCCACCGGAAATGCGCACGAAGAGTAGTCAGTCTTTGTCGGACCGTTAGTCCCGGGTCACGGCACGCAACAACTTCCTAATGTTGTCTCCGCGGCGGCCCGGGACGCCTCGGACCGCTCGAGCCGCCGCACAAGCCCGGGAGGTTCATGCCCCGGGCCTTCGTCTGTCCGCCGCCGGGCGCCGTCCGGGTGCCACCCCGGCCCCGAAGGGACACTCCTGGGACAGGCCTCGGCGGGATGGGCCAAGGGGGGCGGCCGACGCGGCTGCCTGCGGCTTCTGCTGTGCGCCCCCACCGCGGGTTCCACGACCTCAGCGCCGCGTTCTCAGCCGGCGTCCGACCCGATCGGCTCAAGACCCTTCCTGTGGTTGCCGATTCGCTGGGCCTGAAGGTCATCTGCTGTGTCCCGTCGCACGCCGAGCTCCACGAGCTCGTCGGCCGTTTCCGCCACCGACCATCCACGCAAACCCATCCCCGACGGCAGCCAACGAAGACGACCACCCCGAGATCTTCAGGCCCCGGTGGCGTTACGCATCTGCCGCAGTTCCTTCTTCAGCTCCGAGACCTCGTCCCGCAGCCGGGCCGCCAGCTCGAACTGAAGCTCCGCCGCTGCGGCGTGCATCTGTTCGGTGAGCTGGTGGATGAGATCGGCGAGGTCGCCGGCGGGCAGCGAGACCAGCTCGGAGGCGTGCCGCCCGGCCTCGCCGGCCGAGGAGCGCATCCCCGGCACCGGAGCCTTGCCGCGGCTGCGCTGCCGGCCGCCTCCGCCGATCAGCTCTTCGGTGTCGGAGTCCTCCCGGCTGATCAGATCGGTGATGTCCGCGATCCGCTTGCGCAGCGGGGTGGGGTCGATCCCGCGCTCGGTGTTGTAGGCGACCTGCTTCTCCCGGCGGCGGTTGGTCTCGTCGATCGCCTGTTCCATCGAGGGGGTGATCCGGTCGGCGTACATGTGCACCTCGCCGGACACGTTCCGGGCCGCACGGCCGATGGTCTGGATCAGCGACTTCGACGACCGGAGGAACCCCTCCTTGTCGGCGTCGAGAATGCTGACCAGCGACACCTCGGGCAGGTCGAGGCCCTCGCGCAGCAGGTTGATCCCGACCAGCACGTCGAACTCGCCCTGGCGCAGCTCGCGCAGCAGTTCCACCCGCCGCAGGGTGTCCACCTCGGAATGCAGGTACCGGACGCGGACCCCCTGTTCCAGCAGGTAGTCCGTGAGGTCCTTGGCCATCTTCTTGGTCAGCGTGGTGACCAGGACCCGCTCGTCCCTGGCCGCCCGCTCGCGGATCTCGCCGAGAAGGTCGTCGATCTGGCCCTTGGTCTGCTTGACGATCACCTTCGGGTCGACCAGGCCGGTCGGTCGGATGATCTGTTCGACCACCCCGCGGCCCTTCGCCAGCTCGTAGTCTCCCGGGGTCGCCGACAGGTAGACGGTCTGGCCGATCCGGTCGAGGAACTCCTCCCACTTCAGCGGCCGGTTGTCCATCGCGCTGGGCAACCGGAACCCGTGGTCCACCAACTGCCGCTTGCGGGACATGTCCCCTTCGAACATGGCCCCGATCTGCGGGACGGTCACATGTGACTCGTCCACGACCAGCAGGAAGTCCTCCGGGAAGTAGTCCAGCAGGGTGTTCGGGGCACTTCCCGGGCCCCGGCCGTCGATGTGCCGCGAGTAGTTCTCGATCCCCGAGCAGGACCCGACCTGCCGCATCATCTCGATGTCGTACGTGGTCCTCATCCGCAGACGCTGCGCCTCGAGCAGCTTGCCCTGCCGTTCCAGCTCGGCGAGACGGGTACCCAGCTCCTCCTCGATCCCGGCCAGAGCCCTTTCCATCCGCTCGGTGCCCGCCACGTAGTGCGAGGCCGGGAACACGTACATCTCCTGCTCCTCGCGGACGACCTCCCCCGTGAGCGGGTGCAGGGTGTAGAGCCGGTCGATCTCGTCGCCGAACAGCTCGATCCGGACGGCAAGTTCCTCGTACATCGGGATGATCTCGACGGTGTCCCCGCGGACCCGGAAGGTCCCCCGGGTGAAGGCCAGGTCGTTGCGGGTGTACTGCATCGTGACGAACCGCCGGAGCAGGTCGTCCCGTTCCAGCTGGTCGCCGACCTTGAGCCGGACCATCCGGTCGACGTACTCCTGCGGGGTGCCCAGACCGTAGATGCACGACACCGAGGCCACCACGACGACGTCCCGCCGGGTGAGCAGGGAGTTGGTCGCGGAGTGCCGCAGCCGCTCGACCTCCTCGTTGATCGAGGAGTCCTTCTCGATGTAGGTGTCCGTCTGCGGGATGTACGCCTCGGGCTGGTAGTAGTCGTAGTACGAGACGAAGTACTCGACGGCGTTGTGCGGGAACAGCTCACGGAACTCGTTGGCCAGCTGCGCGGCGAGGGTCTTGTTCGGTGCCATCACCAGGGTCGGCCGCTGGACCTGCTCGATCAGCCAGGCCGTCGTCGCCGACTTGCCGGTCCCGGTGGCGCCGAGCAGGACGACGTCCTCCTCCCCCGCATTGATCCGCCGGGCCAGCTCGGCGATCGCCTGCGGCTGGTCGCCGCTCGGCTGGTACTCCGACACCACCCGGAACGGGGCGACGGTGCGCTGCAGGTCGGTCGTGGGACGCATGGGTCCACCGTAGGCGCCCACGCCGACAGTCAGCCCGCCGTGCCGCCCGGTTCCGACGGCTGCCATCCGGTCGAGGTGGCCCAGGCGGTCGCCCGGCGCAGCGCCTGCGTCAGCCAGGGCCCTTTGGCGGCCTGGTACGCCTCGATGCCGACTCCGGCAGACCCCTGCTTGACCGCCGCGTAGGCGTCCCGCTCGCCGTCCTGGGCGCGCAGCCAGTCCCGGAACATCAACTGCCACCGCCAGGCGGGCCCGTCGGCGCCCCGGAGGTGCAGGTTCGCGGCCCGGCCCGGGTCGCAGGCGGTGTGCACCCGCTCCGCCAGCGCCCCGCCCTCCGGGGCGGTGTCCCACCGCTCCCCCGGCAGCCGCACGAACCCGGCGTCCTCCAGATCCGCCCGGACGGCGTCCGCCACGGTCAGGTCGGCCACCACGAGCTGCAGGTCGATCACGTCCCTGGCAGCCAGTCCGGGCACGGCGGTCGAACCGGTGTGGTCGATCCGCAGCGCCGCCGACCCCACCACCGCGCGGATCCTGGCGGCCAGCCTGGTGGCCTGCCGCGGCCAGGCCGGATCCGGTCCGGTGACCGAGACCGGCTCCGGGCGCGGTGCAGGCCGGTGCTCGCGGACATTCGCCTCGAACGGCACCAGACGGTCGGTCCACAGCCGGTCCACCGCGGTGAGGACCTCGTCCCTGGCCTCGGAGTTGTCCAGCCAGATGTCCGCGGCGGCCCGGCGTGCGGCGTCGTCGGCCTGGGCTGCGATCCGGGACCGGGCCTCGCCTTCGGTCATCCCGCGCTCCACGACCAGCCGCCGGACCCGCTCCTCCACCCCGGCGTGGACCACCAGGACCAGGTGGTACCCGGCGCCCATCCGGTTCTCGACCAGCAGCGGCACATCGTGGACCACGATCGCGTCCGCCCCGGCACCCGCGATCAGCTCCCCGGTCCGCAACGCGATCCTCGGGTGCAGGATCCCGTTGAGCCGCAACCTCGCCTGCTCGTCGGCGAACACCAGCCGGCCGAGTGCCGGGCGGTCGAGGCTGCCGTCCGGCCGCAGCACGCCGGGTCCGAAGGCCTCGACGACCGCGTCCAGTCCC
>DASTGO010000206.1:0-6122 GCA_035719045.1 Kineosporiaceae bacterium
GCGGGGGGGGGGGGGGTTGGGGGGGGGGGGTTGGCTGCAGGGGGCTCGGCGCCGGCCGGGGCGGGGTTCGCCCAAGGGCTGTCGTCGTGAGGGGGCTGGGTCACGGCGCGGACCCTAGCGCCTGCGACCCCTTCCGGTGCGGCGCTTGGTCATGTCCGTGGCCGAGGATATGTCGGCCTCCGGTTCCTGGCTCGTGCCGGGGCCGCTCGCGGTGGGTGCCGCGGTGCCGGCCGGTCCGGTCGCCGCCGTCGCCGGGTCCGTCGCGCCGGAGGTCGCCGAACCCGGGGCGGAGTCCACCGAACCAGGGGCGGAGTCCGGGGCCGTCGGGGCGGCGGTGGTGGGTGCCACCACCCTGGACAGCCCGACCCGTTCCACCCGGCGGCCGCGCAGCTCGGTGACGGTGAGCACGATGTCCCCGTGCCGGGCCTGGTCGCCCTCATGCGGGATCCGGCCCAGCGCGTAGAGCATCCAGCCGGCGGCCGTGTCGTACGGGCCCTCCGGCAGCCGGATCCCGGTCTCCTCCTCGAACTCCTCCAGCCGCAGCTGGGCGTCGACCGGCTCGGAGGGCAACGGGGGAGGCGCGCCGTCCTCGGAGCCGCCCCGGCGGTTCTCGGCGAGGCTGGGGTCGAACTCGTCGGTGATGTCCCCGACCAGCTCCTCCAGCAGGTCCTCCAGGGTGACGATGCCGGCCCCGCCGCCGTACTCGTCGACGACGACGGCCAGGTGGGCGCCCGCCTTGCGCATCTCGACCAGGGCGGGCAGCGCGCGCCGGCTGTCCGGGATCCGCATCACCGGCCGGACCAGTGTCCGCAGCGGCAGGTGTCCGCGGCCCTGTTCGGCGGCGGCGTACAGGTCCCGGACGTGGACGAACCCCGCGACGTCGTCCAGGCCGCCGTCCACCACCGGGTACCGGGAGTTGGGCAGGTCCCGCACGGCGTCCAGGGCGGCGGCGACGGTGAGGTCGGCCTGCACGGCGTTGACGTCCAGCCGCGGGATCATCACCTCGCGGACCGGCCGGTCCCCGGCGTCGAGGACCTCGCCGATCAGCCGCCGCTCGTCCAGGGTCAGCTCGTCGTTGGTGGCGACGATCTCCCGCAGCTCCTGCTCCGTCATCACCTCGCGGCCGGACCGGGGATCACCGCCGACCAGCCGCACCACCAGGTCGCTGCTCACCCCGAGCAGCCAGATCACCGGGCGGGTGCCCCGGGCGATGGCCTCGATCGCGCCTGCGCTGACCAGGGCCACCGACTCCGCCCGCTGCAGCCCGATCCGCTTGGGGGCCAGCTCGCCGATGACCAGGGAGATGTAGGCCACCACGATCGTCACCAGCAGGACGGCGAGGGTGTCGGCCGCGCCCGCCGACAGGTGCAGCCGGCGCAGCGCAGCGGCCACCGGGGCGGCGAAGGTGACCGCGCCGACCGCCGAGGACAGGAACCCGGCCAGGGTGACCCCGATCTGGCCGGCCGACAGGAACCGGTTCGGCTGCTGGACCAGGCGCTGGACGGCCTGCCCGCGCCGGCTCCCGGCGGCGAGCCGGGCCACCTGCCCGGGACGCAGCGACACCAGGGCGATCTCCGCCGCGGCGAAACATCCGCCGACGGCACTGAAGGCCAGCACGAGGGCGATCTGGCCGAGCACGTCACCACCACCTAGAGCCGTCGGGCGGCGGACTTCCCGCCACATCGGCCCGACGGCGACGAGGACGATCCTTCCCTGTTCCGGCCGCGACGTGCGCTACCACCACATCATGATCACGCTCAGTAGCCGGATGAGGGATGGCCCGCTCCGTCGTTCGGCCGAGATGGCCCCACAATCAGGGGAAACGCCTTACGGTCACGCGACGAACACGCGACGATCACACGGTGACCCATTCGCTCGCCGATCCAGCAGCGGGGGTGCCGGGTTCACCCGATCCTCGGGCGAGGTCCCGGCTGTGGCAGTGCCGGCGATCCCCCTGGTGGTCCCGGCCGGCGCCCAGGACCCGGGTGGCGATCGCGACCGGGGTGCTGGCCCTGGCCGGCGGGTCGGCGGTGATGCTGCCCGCCCCCGCGACGGCTCCGGGGACGATCCGGCCGGCCTGGTGGCTGCTCGCGCTGGGGTTCGCGGCCGCGCAGCTGTGGCCACTGCGGATCCGGCTGGACCGGCGGGAACATGTGGTGACCGTCGGTCAGGTGCCGTTCGTCATCGGCCTGTTCTCCCTTGCCCCGGGATGGCTGCTGGTGGCCCGGCTGCTCGGGACGGGGGCCGCGCTGGCCCTCCTGCACCGGCGGCGGCCGCTGCGGCTGGCGTTCACCCTCGCCGCCCTGGGACTGCAGACCGCGCTGGCCGCCGCGCTCCTGCTGCCGGCCGTCGGTCATGCCGGGGCGCTGTCGACGCGGGGTTGGCTGGCCGGACTGGTCGCGACCGGGGCGGCGACCGTGGCCGACTGTGCGGTGGTGCTGCTGGCCGGCGCCTGGCTGCTGCCCGCCGGCGACGGAGCGAGGGCCGGTGAGCTGCTGCCCCGGGCGCTGTCCACGGCCGCGGTGACCGGGCTGGGCGGAATGGTCGGGGCGGCGGCGCTGGCGTTGGGGCGGCCCGCCCTGCTGCCGTCCGGGCTCGCCCTGCTGGCGCTGGTCCTGGCCTACCAGCTGTACGTGCTGCTGCTGGAACGCCATGACAACCAGGAGCGGTTGCTGCGGCTCAGCGACCGGTTGCGCGCGGCCGCGGGCGTCGAGGACGTCTCCCGGCTCGTCGCCGGGCATGTCGCCGCCCTGGTCGGCTCCCAGTACGTGGAACTGGTGATCGGGCGTCGCGGCCGGTTCGTCGGCTGGTCCGCAGGCTCCGACACCCCCACGACCACCGGTTCGGCCGCCGCCCCGGCCGGGCCGGTGACTCCCGCCGCCGGTCTGCGCCCTGCCTGGTCCGCAGGCGACGGCGAGCCGGGTGCCACCCCGGGATCCTGGGATGACACCGGCGGGATCGCCGGGTTGTTCCGGACTCCCGCCGGTGGGCTGGCGATCCCGCCGACCCCTGCCGAGGGTTTCACCGTGCCGGACGGGGAGGCGGTGGTCGCGGCGGCGGCCCGGCTGCGCATCGTCTGCGGACTGGACTGCGGCGCCGACCGACTGCTGGCCACCCGGAACCTGCACGAGGCGATCGTCCTGGAACTGGCGGTCGGCGAGGGCCTGTCCGCGGCGTTGCTGGTCGGCCAGCGGGCCGGGCATCCGCTGTGGCAGGGCTATCGCGACCACGACCTGCGGCTGCTGCAGGCGGTCGGACACCAGGCCACCCTCGCCCTGCGGCATGCCCTCGCCCTGGAGCGGTTGTGCCATGCGGACACCCACGACCAGCTCACCGGCCTGCCCAACCGTGCGGAGTTCCGGCGGCACGCCGTCCACGCCGTCGCCGAGGCGGCCGCGCATGGTCCGGGCTGCGCGATCGGGGTGATCGATCTCGACGGGTTCAAGACGGTCAACGACTCCCTCGGCCACCTGGCCGGTGACGCGGTGCTGGCGGAGGTCGGGCGCCGGCTGGGCCGGCTGGGCCGGGAGGGGGTCCAGGTCAGCCGGCTCGGCGGGGACGAGTTCGCCGTGCTCATCCGCGACGTGCGGGAGGAGTCCGATGCGGTCGGGACGGCCCGGCGGCTGCTCGACGCACTGCACGAGCCGTTCGAGGTGCTGGGTGACCAGGTCCGGCTGACCGGTTCGGTGGGTCTGGCGCTGGCCCCCCGGGACGGGCTGACCCCGGAACATCTGCTGCGGCACGCCGATGTCGCGATGTACGCGGCGAAGGAGGAGACAGGAGGGGTCCGGGTGTACGCCCGGGAGCTCACCGAGATGATGGACGCCCCGCTGTCCCTGGCCGCCGACCTGCGGCTGGCACTGACCCGCGGGGACGTCAGGATCGCGGTCCAGCCCCTGGTCGACCTGGCCAGCGGGCGGCTGCACTCCGTGGAGGCCCTGGCCCGCTGGCGCCACCCGGTGCTCGGGGTGGTCAACCCGGAGGCCTTCGTGATGGCCGCCGAGCGGGTCGGGCTGATCGGTGAGCTCACCGACGTGGTCATCGACCAGGCGCTGCGGGCCTGCCAGGGCTGGCTGCACAGCGGGATGGAGGTCCAGGTCGCGGTCAACCTGGCGGCCCGGACCCTCAGCGACCCCGAGCTGCCGGCCAAGGTCGAGGCCGCCCTGCACCGGTACGGGGTGCCCGGCCGGCTGCTCTGCCTCGAACTCACCGAGACCGGGGTGATCTCCAGCCCGGACCGCGCGCTGGCCGTGCTGTCCCGGCTGCGTGAGCTCGGGGTCGGGCTGGCCGTGGACGACTTCGGCACCGGCTACTCGTCGATGACGTACATGAACTGGCTGGCCCCGGACCAGGTGAAGATCGACAAGAGTTTCGTCCAGCGGCTGCTGTTCGACCCGCGCAACGAGGCGATCGTCCGCTCGATCATCGACCTGGCGCACAACCTCGGCGTCGACGTGGTCGCGGAAGGGGTCGGTGACGCCCGGACCGCGACCCGTCTGGCGGACCTCGGCTGCACGATCGGCCAGGGCTTCCTGTTCGCCGAACCGATGCCGATCGAGGACCTCCCCGACTGGGTGGCGCGGTGGATGTCCGTCCCCGAACGGGACGAGCTGCCGGAGGCCGAGCGGTGCGGCGGCGACGAGCCGGCCGACCGGACCGGTGACCAGGTGATCGGCTCCGCCGCCGAGGGACCGGCCGCCCAGCCGACCGGGGAACTCGTGGTCGACCTCGGGCAGGCGGCCACCTCGGTGGCCGAGGCGCTGGATGCGGTGACCTCCGACCCCGCGGTCCTCGACGTGGTCGCCCAGGACTGCGGGGGCCTCGATGCGGTCGCGGTGGGGGACGGGCGGCTGCGCACCGGCCCGATCAAGCTGGGGGTTCCGGGTGCGGGGCCGGGCGCGGGCTCGCCGTCCGGGCCGTCGACCGGACCGATCCCGGCACAGTCGCCGGGGTCGGTGCTGCGCAGGGTGTCCGGGCCGGGTGACGACGGCGAGGGTGAGGTCCGGTTGCACGTCGTCCGCTGACCGGGGTTCACCACCGGTGCCCCCGGATCGCCGGTCTACTGTGAGCCGACCGGCTGACCGGCCTCGCCACATCACCCGCAAGGGCGGAGCCGATGGGACGGGACCACGGCGGACCGGTCCGGGGAGGTGCGCATGCGCGGCGTCACGCTGGACCTGTTGCTGGCCAGGGCCCGCCATGCGGGGCCTCGGTGGTTGCTGGTCACCGCCGGGCTCGCGGTCGCGGCGGTGCTGCCGGTGCTCGCCCAGGCGGTCACCGCCGTCACGGCGGACGCGGCGCTGCGCCAGGGGCTGGCGGCGCTGCCCCCCGGCCGGGCCTCGATCACCGTCTCCTACAACGGGCTGCCCGACCCGGCCCAGCAGCGGGCCCTCGACGCCGCCGTCACCGGGCAGCTGCCCCGGGTGACCGGCGCGGCCGCCCACCGGGAACTGATCTTCCGGGAGATCTCCGACGGCCACGGCGGCTCCTACACCCTGGGGGCCGCCGACCGGCTGTACACGCAGGTCAGCCTGGTCAGCGGGCGGATGCCGACCACCTGCACGCCGACCCACTGCGAGGTGGTGGCGCTGCGACTGCCGGGGGACCCGCCACTGCCGCGGGTGTCCGACCTCGGCCTGGTCGTGGTGGGCGAGGCGGTCCGGACCGACCCGCTGCTGCTGTCCGGCACCTTCGACCCCGGCCCCGGTCACCCGGTGCTGCTCGCCGACGGGGTGGCCGCCGCGTCCGGGCTGGCCGGGCTGGAACTGTTCGGCCGGACCTTCGGCTGGGTCGCCCCGCTGGACCTGTCCCGGGTGCGGGCCGGAGGGGTCGGGGGCTGGGTCGCCGAGTCCGCGGCCATCGGCGACGAGTTGTGGAAGCAGATCCCCGGCCTGGTGCTCACCGTCCCCGGCGACGTGCTGCGGGACGAGGACGCCCGGGCCCGGGTCAGCGCCGGGCGGTTCGTGGTGCTCGGCGGGGCGACCTCGGTGCTGCTGCTCGGCACGGCCGTGGTCGGCGGGGCGGCACTACGCCGCGACCACGAGGCCTTCCTCGGGGCACTGCGCCGCCGCGGGGCGTCCCGGCGCCGGGTCGCGGTCCTGGTCGGCGGCGAGGTGGGGATC
>DASTGO010000207.1:0-8342 GCA_035719045.1 Kineosporiaceae bacterium
GGGGTGTGAGGCAATTCTGGAACTCGTCAAGAACCACAAGTATTGGCCGCTTGAGCACTCTCAAGATAGAGTCTGACAGGTCCGCCCCTGCCGGGAGCGAGACATCTAGGTATCGATCAAAGTGCTCACTTACAAGAAGCAGTATTTGTTCAAGATCTGCACCAATGGGAGTCTCGATTAGCACTGTCCCTTCAAAGACTCCACTGGCCATGAGTCGTTCAGCTGTATGAGTTTTGCCCACTCCGGACAGCCCCTGAAGGCAGCAAACACACGGCCCCCCTTTGCGCCAGGGACCTAAGAGCCAACTATAGACGGACTCCCTGGCACCGGCGCCGCTTGACGCCTCCGAGGCCGCCACAAGCGAATTGAAGCCGTCCGCGTCGAACGCATTTTGCGCGTTGATTAGAATGGCGTCGTCAGGATAGTCCTGCTGGACGACCACAAGAAGCTTTCGCATCTGGTCTGGAGCTGACTCCAGCGAGCAAATGATATGGTGCCACATCGCTTGCGGAGTAACGTTCGTCCGGAGCGACGCCGTGCTAACGGACGCCTCATCAAGAATCCTACTTACTTCAAGCCGGTCCGCGTACGAATGCGCAAGGCGCTGCACAAGTGCGGAACGGAGACCCTGCCATTTTCCGGCATCTTCTCCACGATTTACAGTCACCTCAGCCAGGCCGCTCAACCGAAGCCAAGAGGGCTGCCAATTTGGCGACTACCACACCTTCGTTCCGATAGACCCAACTCTTCTCACTTGGAGAATAGAGGTTCCCGCCTGCATGGTGAACTCCCACCAATCGCCAAGTATCGTCGAACAGCGGAGAGCCGGAGGAACCAGGGAGCGTGTCGGTATAGTACTGAATTCGCGATTCATCAACATGTGAAACAACATTGTGATACAAAGCGATCTGCTTTGGACCTCCACCCGGATGTTGAATGATGTTGACCCTCCGAGTCCCCGCAACGGGGACATCCAGAACTTCGATGCAGCCCCACGTGGCGGAGAGCCCAGGCTGAATTCCTATAACCGAGAGATCGTCCTCGACCGAGGTTGCGAAGCATCTACTCGGACACAAGGCGTGGTGCTCAGATTGCAGGAGTGATCCGTCCGCCGCCTCCTGGAAGTTAAATTGAATGGTCGCTTGCTCCGCCATCTCAAATGACCCAATAACGTGATGATTGGTCACCACACGATCACCTCTGACGAGGAATCCGGTACCCAGCCCCTGTGGTGACGAAATCCTTACTACGCTGGATGCCAACTGCAGCCCTTTCTCAAGGAATGCAATAGGCAGGAGGGTACTCTCGGCACCCATGATCTTTTCTATTCCAGTCGGGGCAACCGGTGATCCTGGCGTCGTCCGGCTTCGTGGACCATCGGATTCAAGAGCGATCTTCAGGGCGTCATGGAGGTCATGATTCTCCGGCCGTTCAAGAAGCATTACCTTCAATAGGTCTGAACGCTTTCCGCGAAGGTCCGCCTCGGATAGGGCGCTATACCAGGAATCCAAAGGGCGACTCCCAAATCGAACCAATACGGCCGGTATTCCCGAGAAATCGAGAAGGCGTCGGATGCTTTCATCATCGGGGTAGATCTCCGCCAGTGTTCGAACCAAGCCGGCTTTATCTTGGACGGGAGCCATGTGTTGTCTCCAGGGAAGGGTTGGTTCAAGAGTACTGGCGCGGGCCATCCTACTCGACGCATTCTGAGCTAGCCGCGATCTTTCGCCGCGCCGGAGCGCGGCGTGATCGGGTGCCGGCGGGCCGGTTCGGGGCTGATCCTGGCGGGTGGGTGTGACAGGTCGCCGCGGTCGTCGCGGTGGGCGCCGGGTTCCACTCCCGGATGGCTGGTGCAGGTCGTCGGGATGGGTGGGGTCTGCGGCTATCCGCTGGGGGCGGGCGCGGCGGGCGGGGTTCGCAGCCGGTCCCGGGCTTGGAGGGCGAGGTCGGCCCGGGGGACGTGGTCGGGCAGGTGCAGGGTGGTCCGGCGAGCGGTGGTGGCCATGGCACTGGCGATGGCGAACAGGCGCAGGCGTAGACGTAGACGTTTGGGTTCCCACCGGCGGGCGGAGTGGTCGGTCAGGGCCAGGGTCTGCATCCAGGCGATGACCTCGCAGGCCAGCGCGATGATGGCGCACCAGATCCGGTTCTGGTCCAGATCGTGCAGCGGCAGGTTGGCCAGCCCGGTGTCCTTCGCGCACCGGATCCGGTCCTCGCAGCGGGCCCGGCGGCGGTCAGCTCCGCGACCCAGGCGTCCGGGCGGACCTTCCCGTCGGCGCCGCCGCACCGGCCAGCGTCCAAGCCCCGTTCCCGAGCAACGGCCCAGGCTGCGTGGATCGCCACAACGCAGCCGGGCCATCCTTGGCCAACGCGTCGATGGTCCGCGAGACCGTCGGATCGGAGGCCACCAGCCCGTACACCCCCGGCTCGGCGCGCAGCAACGCGATGTCGGCCAGGCACTCCCCGCCCAGCGCCAGAGTCACGGCCTGGTCCAGCAACACCTTCGCCGGGTCGTGCACGGCCAGCGGTTTGCGCCACGGCGCCAACGCCGCCGACAACGCCCGTTCCAGACCCACGGCGGCGATCATCGCCGTCAACAGGGAACCGTAGGCGTTGCAGACCACACCCCGACCTGCCTGGCCGACCCGAACCCGCGGATAGAACCCGCTACGCTGACCGACCTGGATGGTGCTCCTTCGCTCGGTGCCGCTATGACCCTCGCCAAGTCACATCGTCCCAGCTAAGGGGCACTTTCCTTTACTACCGTTCATGGCGGACCCGACCTCAGTCACCACCCGATCCACGGGGATCCGCCGGCGGGTCGCCCACTCGGTCACCCGGGCCACCTGCCGGTCCAGGTCGGGCCGCTGATCGGCGGACGACACCCGGGCGTAGACCACGGCCTGGCCTGCAGGAGTGGCACCGGGAATCGGTTCACCGACCATGATCAGGCGACCGATCCGGTACGTGGGAACGGGCAGTGTCCCGGCTGCGTACTGCCGCCGGGCGGTGATGTACGCGATGCCTTGGGAGGCCGCCCATTCCTTGAGGCTCACCTGAGCATCAGGGCATTCCACAGAACGCTAGAGAACACTCGGGCGTCAGCAGTTTTCAGCCCCTACAGCTCCAGCACCTCCCGCCGGCCGCCCGTCATCCCCGCGGACACCTCCTCCAGGACCGGTCCCGGGGACCTGCGCAGCTCCTCGGCCTGCCGGGCGGCCTCCACCGCCAGGGCCTGGTACGCCTCGCGGGCGGCCAGGGTGTGGAACGCCCGCGCGAACACGTCCGGGTCGTGGTCGAGCCGGTCCAGTTCCGCCGCGAGGGCTCGCATCCGGGCCTGCACGAAGGCAGGCGTGAACAGTCCGGACTCCACGGCGGCGGCCTCGATCCCGTCCGGCGCGACCGGCTGCGGCGGCAGTGCGCCCTCGGCGGGACGGGCCGGCCACAGCCGCTCGACACCCAGGAGGACTCCCGCCCCCAGCACCAGGGAGATCAGCAGGTCCATCGCGCCCCCTCGCCGTCGAGAGCCGTCCCGTCCATCGTAGGCAGCCGGGGCGGAAGCCCCCACGCCCATCGGGACACCCGTCCGGCCCGGCGCGCAGGGGTTGCGAGCCGGGCCGGACGGGTGCAAGCCGGACAGGTGCGGGCCGGACACGGGATGCCCCGGACCCTTGCCCGCGGCCGGTCCCCGATCTGCGGTCGCTGGGCCTAGGGGTTCACTCGCCGGCACTCGCTCACAGTGGGCTCGCCGACACGGTGACGTCGTCGAGGGCGATGTCGTAGGTCCGCCCGGTCGAGGTCTCACCCAGTTGGAGCCGGGCGATCGGGGCCGTGCCGAGGTTCTGCCCGGTGAGGGTGAGGCCCGGCACCGCGACGCCGTCCAGGGACACGTCCACGCTGCTGGCGGTCCCGTTCACGACCGCGTGCAGGACCAGCCGGTGCCAACTGCCGTTCGGTACGACGGTCGTGCCGTAGGTGGTCACGCCCGCGGCGTTGTTCCGCAACGAGACCCGCCCGTTGCTGTCCAGGTAGGCGTTGACGATCGAGGCCCCGGTACCCGCCCGGAATCCGATGACGTTCGCCGAGGTGGACCGGCTGGTCACGAACAGCCAGGCCTGCGCCCACAGCTCCGTGGAGCTGGACGGCAGCGTCCGGTAGGCGTACGTGGCCGTCCCGGTGCTGGTCTCCCGGGCCGCATAGCCGCCGGTGTGGACGACGTCCGGCTGCACGGCCAGACCGTTCACGGTGGTCCACTGGGAGAGGTTCCCGGTCTCGAACCCGTCGTAGAACTGCGCCCCCACCGCCGGGGTGGTGATCGAGACGGTGCCGCTGGTGGAGAAGTTGCCCGCCGAGTCATAGGCCCGTACCGCATAGCGGTACGCGGTGGCCGGCCCCACCGAGCTGTCGGTGAAGGTCGTGCCGGAGGCCGAACCGATCACCGCCCCGTCACGCAGCACGTCGTAGCGGACCACGCCGACGCCGTCGGTGGACGCCGCCCAGGACAGGGTCACCTGGCTGGCGCTGACCCCGGTCACCACCGGGGTGCCCGGAACGGTCGGCGAGGTGGTGTCCGCCGTCGTGCTGGCCGACGCCGGACTGCTGGGGGCCGAGACGTTCCCCGCGGCGTCGGAGGCGGTGACCGTGTATGTGTACGTGGTGCCGGGGGTCAGCCCGGTGTCGGTCCACGAGGTCACCGAACCGCCCACGGTCGCCACCGCCGCCCCGCCGCGGGTGATGGTGTACCCCGTCACGCCGACGTTGTCGGTGGCGGCGTTCCAGCTCAGCCCGATCGAGCCGGTGCCCCCCGGCGTGGCCGCCAGCCCGGTCGGCGCACTCGGCGGGGCGGTGTCGCCGGCTCCGCTGCCCCGGGACTGCACGGTCGCGGGCGTGGCGTTCCCCGCCAGGTCGCGGGCGGTCACCGTGTAGGTGTACGTGTCCGTGCCGGTGATCGTGGCGTCGGTGTACGCCAGGGTGGTGGGCGGCAGCGTCGCCAGGTACACCCCGTTGCGGTACACGTCGTAGGCGCTCACGGCGAGGTTGTCGGTGGCGGCCCCCCAGGAGAGCGCGACCGAGCTCGTGCCGGGCCGGGACGCCGTCACCCCCGTGGGAGCGCTCGGCGGGGTGGAGTCGGGGGACAGGTCGTAGGTCACCGGGTCGAAGGTGGCGCCGGTGGAGTCGGTCGGCACCACGCTGACCCTGCTGCCGGACACGGTGACCTTGAGGAAGTGGTACACCTGGGCGTCGGTGGCCGGCACCGGTGCGGCACCGCAGGCGGACCCGCGGCCCTTGCTGTACGACCACCCCACCGCATAAGCGTCGGTGGTCCGGCAACCGTGCCCGCCGACCGGGATCGCCTGTCCCCCACCGCCTCCGGTCACGTAGCTGGTCACGCCACCGGGCGGCGCGACATTGCGCTGGTAGATGTGCGCGTGGCCGTTGAACACCAACTTCACCCCGTGGTCGGCCAGCAACTGTTCCAGGCTGCCGCTGCTCCCCGGGGTGTTCTGCAGATAGGTGTCGTCGGGCTCGGTCGCGTCGTCGGAGCGCAGCGGGAAGTGGAAGAACGCCAGTTTCAGTCCCCCGGGATGCGCGGCCAGGTCGGCCTGCAGCCACTGGTACTGGGCGGAGCTCGCTGCCCAGTGCGCGTCGTGGTCCACCTGGTAGATCGCGCAGTGCGAGCCGCAGGCACCTCCGGTGGCGGTGCCGACGTTGGAGTTCCCCCAGGCGGCGTCGAGCATGTACAGGCGCACCCCGTCGACGGTGACGGCGTAGTAGGACGTGGGGTAGGTGCCCGGCGTCGTGCCGTCGATGGACGGGTACTGCACCATCGCGTAGGTACCGCCCGACGCGGCGGTCACGGCAGCGGACGGCCAGTTGTTGAGGTACGTCGCGTTCTGGCCGTGGTTGCCGCTGACCACGTAGGCGGGCACGGACATTCCCGGGATCGCCCAGTACTTCGGGCCGAACACCCCGCTGATGTTGACCCCGGTCTGGTTGAGGTCTCCGTAGTTGGTCTGGGAGCCGCCCGGATAGCCCAGGTCCCCGACGGACACCGCGAACCGGGCCCCGCTGGCGGCCACCTTCGACAGCACCCCCGCCTGGTTGACGTTGGTGGCACCGGTGTTGGAGCCCGAGTTCGTGGTGTCGCCCCAGTCCCCGAACACCGCGAAGGTGAGCGGTGAGGTGCCGCCGGGCGGATCGAGGGTGGTGAACACCGGGGAGGGATTGCCGCCCAACAGGTCCACCGGCGAGCTGCCGCCGGTGCTGATCCGGTAGCAGTAGGCGGTGCCGGCGGACAGGCCTGACAGCTTGACGCTGTTGTTGTACTCGGTGACCCCGTTGACGGTGATCGGATTGGCCAGGGTGGCGGCGGTCGCGCTCTTCGCCGAGCAGTTGCCGGCCGGGCCGTAGCTCACCACCCCGCGGACCTGGCTCTTGGTCGCCCAGGTCACCTGCACCGACCCCGCGGTCAGATCGGTCAGGTAGGGCGCCCTGGTCAGCAGGGAGCTCGCCGCGGGCAGGGCGGCCTGGGCCGCGGTGGGAACGACCGCCACGGCACCGGCCGCCAGGGTGACCGCGGCGAGGATCCGGGTCAGGCCGCGGGGGCCGGGGATGCAGGAACCATGCAGGGGCATGATGTCTCCCGTTCCGCGCACCGACTTCTCGATGCGCGCGTGAGGTGGGTCAGCCGACGCGACTGCTGTCGGCTCTGGAGGTCAGGTCGTCCGGGTCCCGTCCGGGGGGACGGACCGGGGACCGGGAGCGCTCTCCCCACGCCGCATTCGCAGCCGGGCCCCGGCTCCGCCGAGCAGCAACAGGAGCACGAAAGCGCCGAGCAGCAAGAGATTCGGCCAGGAGGAGGGCAGGGACAGGCCTGATGCGTCCCCCGGCGCACCTGCCGTCCCCGGCGTGCCGGAGGAGTCGGCGCTGGACGGCGGCAGGGGTGTCCGCACGTCGCGCAGGCTGCGCAGCACGTCGAGATCGGTGAATCCGTAGGTGTGCGAAGGCTCCACGTAGGAGTTCTCGCTCCACTCGTTCCAGCTGATCAGCCCGAGCATGTCCGGGGAGGAGGCCAGGGCCGTGCCGTACTCGGTCCGCAGGGTGGCTCCGCCCGCCCGGTCCACCACCGTGCGCCCGCCGATCAGCCGGGCGTCGAAACCCGGTGCGAACGGGGCGATCCAGTACTGGCCGCGGGCATGTACGGCCTGGGACATCGCCTTGAGCTTGTCACCGTAGTGCCCGTCCGTGGCGGGGTTGACCGACGACCAGTAGTAGGCGTTGCCGTCAGTCACGTCCGCGGTCCGCTGGTAGTCCTCGGTGCTCTTGGCGGTGGCCAGGACGGCGAGCCGGTTGCGGACCCCACCGGTCACGCTCGCGATCTGGTCGTGGGAGAACATCCAGGTGCCGCTCCAGATCATCAGCGGCCTCCCGCCGACCCGGTAGAAGGCAGGGTCGGCGGCATAGCTGTCGGAGAAGGTCCGGAAGTCCTGCGCGATCCGTTCGGCCGCAAGGGGGTGCCGGTTGAAGTCCAGGCCCTCGTAGATCATCGCCAGCGAGAAGTGCTCCTCGTCGGCGATGCTCATCAGCAGGCGGAGCCGCCGGTCATAGGTGGGGGTGTCCTTCCAGCTCAGGATGAACCCACCGATCCCGGCGGACATGGCCCAGCGGATGTGCTGGCGGATCACGCCCGGGTCGTCGCTGGAGTACCTCCCCAACTGCGGGGAGTCGATCTTCGCCCGGTCCCAGGAGGCCGGCTCGAACCACATGTAGTAGTAGGCGAACAACGGGATCGGCGAACCGTTCCCGGCCACCGGTCGCCCCGAGCTGGTCGGGCCGGCCGGGCCGGCCGGGCCGGCCGGGTCCGGGCCGGTCCTGATCAGGGCGGCAGCGGCCGGGGACCGGCCCGCAACTCCCGCCCACGCCCCCGTCGGCACCGACCAGACCAGCACCGCCCAGACCAGCACCGACCAGATCAGCACCAGCCCCACCCGCCCGGCCCGGACCAGCAACGGCCGAGCCAGCGCCCGCCGAACCTGCACGGCCCGAACCCGCACGGCCCGAACGACCGGCACCGCCCCGGCCCTGGTTGAGGTGGTCTGCGCCGGGGCACGCCGCACCGCTGTCATGACCCGCTCCCCTCCTCCGGGGACGCCAGCGACGTCACTCCCGGGGCGACCAGTTCGCCCGCGGGCAGCCGTCGCGCCGGCCCGGGATCCGCACCCACCGGGGTCTGCTTCCCCAGTGCCGGATCCACGGCCGGCAGTTCTTCGGTCACGCCGTCCGCCGGCCGCTCGCAGGTCACGGGTTTGGTGCCCACAGGTTCGAGGCCCAGGGGCTTGGTG
>DASTGO010000208.1:0-29364 GCA_035719045.1 Kineosporiaceae bacterium
CGGACCGGACCACGGCGACCGGGGCACCGCAGCCGCAGCCGGGGTGGTCCGGGGGGACCGGGGACGGGCCCGGGCTCTGCGCCGACCCGCTGGCGGGGTACGCCCGGGTGCTGCGGCTGGAGGGCTGCCTGCTGCTGTGTCCGGCTTCCCTGGGGGATGAGGAGGGCCAGCGCCGGACCCTCGTCCGGGCCTGGGACCTTCCGCTGCCGTGGCTGGCCGTGGTGGCGCTGAGCGGGCGACGGGCGGAGGGTCCGGGCGGCGGCTTGTACCTCAGTCCGATGGGCCGGGCCCGGGCCCAGGCGGCGCGGGCGCTGCGGACCCTGCGGGTGTCGATGTCCGGCACGGAACTGGCCGTCGAGGTCGAGCTCCTGGCCCGCTGGCTGGAGGGTTTTCACCCCCGGTCCTGGGTGGAACTGGACGTCCGGCCGGTCGCGGCGCTGGTCGGCGGGGACGACGGGCTGGAGGACGTTCGGTTGGGGCTGGAATGTCTGGCTGAGGGTGATTCCACAGGTGCCGCCAAGGCTTACCAGCGTCTACGCCAGAGGTCCCGACTGCTGACAGATATCTCACGCCTATCGTGACTGGCGTGTCACCTGGCGGTGAGATCGACGCAGAGTAAATACTCCGTCACTAGTTGTACTCCGATGGGGCGTTCGATCCTCCCTTAGGGGGATCATCCGTCGGAATTGTTCCCGAGAGGGCCTCTGACAGGGCACGATGTCCCTAGTCGGGGCATCCGCCCCGTTCCTGGAGGATGACATGACCACCCGTTCGCCCGACGCCGAGCCGCTGCTGACGCCGGCCGAGGTCGCGGCACTATTCCGAGTCGACCCGAAGACCGTGACGCGCTGGGCCAAGGCTGGCAAGCTTTCGTCCATCCGCACCTTGGGTGGACACCGGCGCTACCGCGAGTCTGAGGTCCGTGCCCTTCTGGCCGGCATCCCCCAGCAGCGCAGCGACGAAGACTGACATCCCGGCGCTGCGGCGCCGCCTGTGAGAGCGCCGTCTCGCCGAGAGACGGCGCTCTCGACGTGTCCGGGCGGCCCCTGCGGTCGCCCGGGTTCCGGCGCAGGTCGCCCGGGCTCCGGCGCGAGGCGCCACAGCAGGGCCGGCATGACCGGGTGCCTGACGTCGGTGCGCCTCATCTGGTCGGTCCCTCGCTGATCGGCGTGGTGGGTCCCGATAGCCGTCCTCCTCCGCCGGGAGGGGACATCTCCGGGATCGTAACCGACCGGGGACTGGCTGTAGGGGTAGTTCCGAAGGTTGGCCGGTTGTGGAGGCCGATGAACCCACTCCGCAGCCGACCGGCCCATGTCCGGGGCGGCTGTCGTGGCCGTCGGTGACATGGTGGGGCGCCGGGTCAGTTGCCGGGGCTCGACGCAGGGCCCGCCGGGCTCAGGCCGTTGCCGCCGACCGTTCCGCCGCTGCTGGAGCTGCTGGAGCTGCTGGCAGAGCTGGACGCGCTGGTGGAGCTTGATGAGCTCGGTGTCGTGCTGGTCGGTGTGGTGCTGGTCGGCGAGGAACTGGAACTACTGCTGCTCGACGGTGGGGTCGGGACGGTGGTCGGCCCGGTGCTCGACGAGGGCGGTGCTGCTGTGGGTGAGGTGGTCGCGGCAGTGTGCCTGGTGCTGCTGGACCGGCCGGCCGCTGAGGAGGTCCGGGGGGCGGTGCCGGCCGGGCCGGAGCTCGTGCCCTGGCTGGTCACCGGGCTCTGCTGGATCCCGGTCTGGTCGGCCGCCGCGGCGTCGCTCGTGGTCGTCAGGGAGGGGCCGTCCCCGGCGCCCACCGGTGTTTCCCGATGGATGGCCTGCAGCGGCGGCGAGGAGTCGATGATGTTCTCGGCCGCCACGGCTGCGCCGGTCAGGAGTAGCGCCGTGCTGAGGGCGCCGAGCAGCAGGATCGGATGTCGTTGCAGGCGGCGCAGCGTCCGGTGCTTGCCGAGATAGGCCATGTCTCGTCCTTCAGGCCGGGCGGCGGCCATGGCGGTCACCGGCGTGAAACGCTCCGACGCTACCGAACCGGACGGGACGGTAGCCACGACCTGTGATCAACGTCGGGTATTCCCTCGCCTGGACGGCCCAGCAGCGAACGCGCACGG
Source organism: Kineosporiaceae bacterium (assembly GCA_035719045.1). Classification (GTDB taxonomy): domain Bacteria; phylum Actinomycetota; class Actinomycetes; order Actinomycetales; family Kineosporiaceae; genus DASTGO01. The sequence goes on from DASTGO010000208.1 coordinate 2,099, forward strand.
TGATGGCTCCGCTGGGCCGAAAGGGTGAATCCCGGTCGGGCGCAGGCCGCTCGGCGGTCCGTTCGGATGGCCGGGCGCACTGTCCGTGGCGGGTCTTGACCATCGGTGCCGGCGTCCGGGAGCGTGCTCGGATCACTCCCCTTGGAGGCTGGTCCGGTGAAGGAGTTCGTCGACTTCCTGGGTGGGCAGTCGCCGTTCGACGCCCTCGACACGGCGGACCTGGAGCGGCTCGCCGACCGGATCGAGGTGGAGTACTTCACCCACGGGACCGTGATCGTCAGTGACGGGCAGGAGGCCCTGGACCACTTCTGGGTGGTCCGCAGCGGTGCGGTGGAGGTCCTGGACCGGGGCCGGGTGGTGGACCTGCTCGGCCCGGGGGACACCTTCGGGCATGTGTCCGTGCTGTCCGGGCAGCCGCCGACGCTGTCGGTCCGGGCGGCCGAGGACTGCCTGTGCTACCGGCTGCCGGATCCCCGTGGGGTGGTCGAGCACGCCGACCGGCTGCGTTTCGACTTCTACGGCTCGGCGGTGGTCCGGGAGCGGCTGACCGCGAAGGAGGGCGGCCTGCGGGAACGGGCCCACCTGCCGGTCACCCGGTTCGTCCGGCCCCTGGTCCGCTGCGAGCCCGGCGACCGGATCCGGGAGGTGGCGACCCGGATCGGGGACGCCGGGCAGACCTGCGCGCTGGTGGAGTTCGGCAACGACCTCGGCATCGTCACCGACCTGGACTTCCGGCGCCGGGTCGCGACCGGCGAGGTGGGCGTCGACGAGCCGGTGTACCGGATCGCCCGCCGGCCCGCCCGGACCGTCCCCGGTGACACCACGGTGGCGACCGCCCTGCTGGAGATGGTCGAACACGGGCTGCGCCATCTCGTCGTCCTGGACCCCGGCGGCCGTCCCGCGGGGGTGCTGCGGGTGGTGGACCTGGCCTCGGCAGAGTTGCGGGACCCGCTCGTGGTCCGCGCCGCGGTCGAGGCCGCCCACAGCGTGGACGAGCTGGCCGAGGCCTGCCGGCTGCTGCCGCCCACCGCCGTCGAACTGTTCGACAGCGGGGTGCCCCCGGTGCGGATCGGTGGCCTGCTCGCCGCGGTCCTCGATGCGGCGCTGCGCCGGCTGCTCGAGCTGGACCGGCAGCTGGTCGACACGGGCACGCCGTGTTCCTGGCTGGTCCTGGGCTCCCTCGCCCGCCGTGAGCCGCTGCCGACCTCCGACATCGACACCGCGATCGCCTGGGCCGATCCGGAACCCGGCAAGGAGGACGAGGTGGAGGCCCGGCAGCGCACCGCCGCGACCGCGGTGCTGGACGACATGGAGCGGTGCGGGCTGCCGCGCTGCCACGACGGCGCGAATGCGGACACCCCGAGGTTCGGCCGGTCCCTGAGCGGCTGGACGTCGGCGGCCACCGGCTGGGTCCGGGACCTCTCCGGCGAGGGCGCCCTGCTGCTGGCCACGATGCTTGCCGACTCCCGGCCGCTGAACGAGGTCGCCCTGGGCCGGACCGTCATCGACCGGATGCTCGGGGCCACCCGGACCCCACAGTTCCGCAGGGCGTTGCTGGAGTACACGCTGACCGGCCGCCCGCCGATCGGCTTCGTCCGCGGGCTGGTCGTCGAGCATTCGGGGGAGCACCGCGGGCAGCTCAGCCTCAAGCGCGGCGGACTTCGTCCGGTGACCTCGCTGAGCCGGTGGGTGGCGGTGATGACCGGGGACACCCACGGGACCACCCCGCAACGGCTGCGCCGGGGGGCCGCCGCCGGACTGCTCACCGAGGACGAGGCAGAGTCGCTGGTCGGGGCGTACGAGCACCTGTACGGGCTGCTGCTGGAACAGGAGGTGGCGGCGATCCGGGCCGGGGAGCCCGCGTCCACCTACGTGGACCCCGGCGAGCTGGACTCGCTGACCCGCCGGCACCTGCGCGAGTCCTTCCGGGCCATCGCCCATGTGCAGGACCGGCTCGGGTCGCAGTGGCAGTCCCGCTGGGCCTGACGGACAGGCGGTCGCGGCGATGGCGTTCCTGAACCGGCTGGGCCGGCGGCTGCCCGCACCGGGTCGCAGCGTGCCCGGCTGGGCCGCGCTGGACCTGCCGTGGCGGGAGGCCGAGTACGTCGTGGTCGACCTGGAGACCACCGGGTTGCACCTGCGCCGCGACGACATCGTGTCCTACGGGGCGGTGCCGGTGCGCCAGGGACGGGTGCGGGTCGCGGAGCGGGTGTACGGGCTGGTCCGGCCGCGACGGGAGCTCAGCGAGTCCTCGATCGTGGTGCACGGGCTGCGCGCGGTGGACCTCGCGCAGGCCCCGCCGCCGGCGGACTGCGTGGACCGGCTGGTCGGGCTGCTGGCGGACCGGGTCCTGGTGGCCCATGCTGCCTGGGTCGAGCAGGCGTTCCTGACCCGGGCCTTCGCCGAGCACGGTGCCCGGCTGGAGGGCCCGATCGTGGACACCGCCGCGCTGGCCCGGGAGGCCCGGGTGGCGCTGGCCGGATCCGAGGGCGAGCCCTCGCTGGAGCGGCTGGCCCGCGGGCTGCGGCTGCCCGTGCACACACCGCACCATGCCCTCGGCGACGCGCTGACCACCGCCGGGGTGTTCCTGGCCCTGGCGCACCGGCTCGACCGCGACGGTCCGCAGACGGTGAAGTCGTTGCAGTCCATCTCGCGGCGGCAGTCCCGGCTGTGAGCGGCGGCAGTCCCGGCGGCGGCAGGACGGGGCCGCTTGTGTCGCTGTCCACCGCCTCAGTAGCGTCCCGGTCCATGGCGGGGCTGATCAGTATCGACACCTCCTGTGCCGTGCCGCCGTTCGAACAGGTCCGTGCCCAGCTGGCCGCCGGGGTGAGCAGCGGGGCACTGGTGGCCGGGACCCGGTTGCCGACGGTCCGGGCACTGGCCGACGAGCTGGGGCTCGCGGTGAACACGGTGGCCCGGGCGTACCGGGAACTGGAGGCGGCCGGACTGGTCGAGACCCGGGGCCGGGGTGGCACGGTGGTCACCGCCGCCGGGGACCGGTCCCGCGAGCGGCTGCAGGTGGCCGCCCAGCGGTACGCCGCGCTGGCGCATGACCTCGGGGTGCCCCTGGAAGAGGCGCTGGGACTGGTCCGGGCGGCACTGCAGGTCCGGGCACTGGACCCGGCGCCGGGCGCTGACCTGGACTGATCCGCGGGGCGGTGCCGTCCGGGGGGCGACACGGCTGGGAGGATGCCGGGATGGGACTGGGTGGGGGGCCGAGCGAGTGGGACGAGTACGAGTGGGTCCGGCTGCCGGACCTGACCTTTCCTGAGGACCGGGCCGGCCGCCGCCGGTCATCCGGGCGCAGGGGTGACGGCCCGGCGGAGCCGGGGGACGACCCGGCCGGGCCGTTGGCCCGGGCGCTCACCGGCTGGCTGGAGCGGCACCCGCTGTGGCAGGACGGCCGTAGCCGGCGCATCCTGCTTGCCGACCTGGACAATCTCCGGGCGGATCCGCGGCACTGGCGGGCCCGGATGGCGGCCGTCGTCGCCCTGGCCCGGCAGGCGGACACCGTCGTGCTCGCCGGGCAGGTGGGGGCAGTGGCCCGGGCACAGCCGCACCTGGAGGAGTTCGCCGGGTCGGCGGTCGCCGTCCCGGACGGCAGTGACCTGGCCGACCACGAGCTGCTGCGCGGGGTGAAACGGATCCGGGCCCGGAACGTCCAGGTCCTCCTGGTCAGCAACGACCGGATCTTCGCCACCCTCGCCGAGCGCGGCCCGCTGCTCGTGCTGAGCCCGGGCCGGGCCGCCCTGAGCACCCGGCTGGCCGAGGCCGCCACCCGCGTCGTCGACCTCGCCGAGCTGGAGGAGGACCTGGACGGCGCCCTCGCCGTCCCGGCCGGGTGACGGCGGGTCCCCGGTGGCGGATCCGCCAGGTCGGGTCGCCGCGGGACCGCCGCGGATCTACCGTGGCCTGATCCCGCTGATCGACGTCGTCGCCGGCGCGCCTGCCGGCGGGTTGTGGACGGCCACCGTGCTGCTGACCCTGCTGCCTGCCCGGACCGAGGCGGGTGGCCCGTGACGGATGCGCGGACCCCTGCGGCGCCGGCGTCCCCCGCCGGGTGCGCCCGTCTCGTCCCGGCCGTCGCGGCCCGGGCCCGGATCGGGCGCCACCTGGGCGTGGCGGCGGCCTGCCTGGTCGCGGTGACGGTGCTCGGTCTGGCCGTGCGCAACTGGACGCCGGGGGTGGACTCCGGACTGCACGCCTTCGCGGTCGGGCATCGCGGTGGCTGGGTCCTGCCGGTCGCGCGGGTGGTCACCGAGGGCGGGTCCGGCTGGCTGCTCTGGCCGCTGGTCCTGGTGGCGGCGGTGCTGTTCCCGCGTGGTCACGGGAGGCGGCGGTGGCTGACCGCGCCGGCCGTCGGCGGGTCCGCGGCGGGGCTGATCGGGATCCGGCTGCTGTTCAGCGAGGTCCTGATGCGCGACCGGCCGCCCCACCCGGACTGGGCGGTGACGGCGGCCGGGTACGCCTTCCCCTCCGGGCACACCACGGCGGGGACTCTGGCCGCGGGACTGCTGGCCTGGGCGGTCACCCGGCACCTGGCCGGGCGGCGGGCCAGGGCGCTGCTGTGGTCCGCCGCCGTCGTCTACGCGGGACTGGTCGGCTGGAGCCGGATCTGGCTCGGGGTGCACTGGCCGCTGGACGTCCTCGGCGGCTGGCTGCTCGGCATCGGCTGGCTGGCCGCGACGGCGGCGGGCGTGGCGTGGCTGGGTGGCCGTGGGGACGACGGACCGGCGGTCACCAGGGGAACGCCGGCTCGATGATCTCCATCGCGCGGTCGATGGCGGCGGCGAAGTCGGTGTCGGGATGGCGGGCCCAGTGCAGGAACTCCGTGATCGCCACCCCCATCACGGCACCGGCGACGGCCCGGACCTCGGGGTCGTCGCCGGCCCGGCCGGACCGCTCGGTGATGACCTCGGTGATCACGGCGACCCCCTCGGCCAGGGAGTCCAGGAAGGACGCCCGCAGTTCGGGGACCTGCAGGATCAGCTCGGCCCGTTGGAAGAAGGTCTGTGCCTCGGCCGGGGTGAGGTCCTGGAAGACCTCCCGGTAGGCCAGCCGCAGGGCGTGCACCACGCTCACGCCCGGCGGCTGGGCACGGAAGGCGTCGACGAGCAGCGGGTCGTAGTCGTCGGTGAGCACGACGGCGTCCTTGGCCGGGAAGTAGCGGAAGAAGGTGCTCGGCGAGATCTCCGCGGCCTCGGCGATCTGCTCGACCGTGGTGTTCTCGTACCCCTGCTCGCGGATCAGGCGCAGCGCGTGTTCCTGGATGGCCAGCCTGGTCTTGATCTTCTTCCGTTCCCGCAGCCCCAGCCGGGGCCCCGGAGCGGACGGTGACGCGCTCATGCCGGCTCCTCGCTGGCGCTCGTCGCCGCCCTGAGCCCCGCACCCTGCTCATCGGTTCGCTCGCTGCGCTCGCTCACGCCGCCATTGTGGCTGATGAGGGCCTCGGTTCTTCCGGCGCCGGACGTCGCCGGGGCATCAGCAGCAGGGTGAGCAGCGCGCAGGCGGCGGCCAGCCCCGCACAGGTCCACATCATGGCGGCCATCCCGTGCAGGAAGGCGTCGACCACGCTGGTGCGCAGGGCCGGCGACCCGAGCCGGGTGGCGACCGTGACCCCGGCCGAGACGCTCTCCCGGACCGCCGCGGCGGCGGGTGCCGGGAGCCCGGCCAGGTCGAGGCGGGCGTGGTACCCGGCGTTGAGCACCGAGCCCAGGACGGCGGCGCCGAAGGATCCGCCGACCATGCGCAGCGCCTGGATGACCGCCGAGCCGACCGCCGCCCGCTGGGTGGCCAGGGCACCGAGGGCCGCGTCCATCGCCGTCGGCAGGGCCAAGCCGGTGCCGATGCCGTTCACACCGATCCAGGCCACCGTGAACAGGGTTCCCGTGCCGCGGGTGGTCTGGGTGGCGACCGCGAAGGTCACGGCGATGATCACCAGGCCGAGGCCGATCGCGCGGGCGTCCCCGATCCGGCGGGCCAGCCGGTCCGCCAGGGGAGCCCCGATCAGCAGCCCGGCCACCAGCGGCAGCAACCGCAGCCCGCTGCCCTGAGCTCCCGTGCCCAGCACGGCCTGGAAGTACTGCGGCATCACGAACAGCACCCCGAACAGGACGAACGACACCGCGGTCGCCAGCCCGGTGCCCCAGCTGAACCCGGCCGAGGCGAACAGCCGCAGGTCCACCAGCGGGTCGGCGGCCCGGCGCTGCACGACCACGAATCCGGTGAGCAGGGCCCCTCCCGCGGCCAGCATCAGCAGGGCGCGCCGGTCGGTCCAGCCGTGGTCCCCGGCCTGGATGACGCCGTAGGTGAGGGCGGCCAGTCCTGCGCTGGAGCTGAGGATGCCGGCCAGGTCGATCCCGGTCCGCCGCTCGCCGCGGGACTCCGGCAGCAGGACCGCCACGGTGACCAGCCCGAGCAGGACCACGGGGACGTTCATCAGGAACACCCAACCCCACCAGTAGTGGTCCAGCAGCCAGCCGCCGAGGATCGGCCCGATCGGGTAGCCGAGCATGGTGGCGGCCATGATCGCGGCGATCGCCTTCGGCCGCTCGGACTCGGCGAACAGGACCGGCAGCACGGCCATCGCCACCGGGACCAGCGCGGCCCCGCCGAGCCCGAGCAGTGCCCGGGCGGCGATCAACTGGCCCGGCGAGGACGAGTACGCGCAGGCCAGCGAGCCGAGGCCGAAGACCGCGAGGGCGGCCAGCAGCAGGCGCCTGCGGCCGAACCGGTCGCCGAGCAGCCCGGCCGGGACCATCGCCGCGGCGAAGACGAGGGTGTACGCGACGACGAACCACTGCAGCTGATCGGTCGAGGCGTGCAGGTCGGCCGCGAGCGTGGGCAGCGCGACGGACAGCACGGTGGCGTCCAGCCCGACGGCCAGTACGGCCGGGACCAGTGCGAACAGGGCCCACCAGCGACGGTTCCCGCGTGGTTGCATGACGCCCTCCCTCATCTGATAGTGACTCTCAGATGAGAGTACGACCGAAACGTGTGCGCGCGTCAATCTCTATGCGGCTGCGTGATGGCGGAGCTTTGGCACGCTCGCGGGTGCGGTGCGGTGCGGTGCGGTGCGGTGCGGTGCGGTGCGGTGCGGTGCGGTTGCGGTGCTGTGCGGTGTGGGTGCGGGTGCGGGGTGCGCGAGGTGAGGGGCAAGGGTGTGGTGGAGCTCGCGAGATACCCCCGGGCGTACCTGCTAGGCTCGCCGCGAGAGGCCGGACGACGCGAAGGGGACCCACCATGTGCAGTGCTGCCACCTGCCGGACCTGCGGCAAGACCACCTGGCGCGGCTGCGGCCAGCATGTCCAGCAGGTCATGGCCGCAGTGCCGAAGAACGAGCGGTGCACCTGCTCCCCGGCCGACCGGAAGACCGGCGGCGGCTTCCTGGCCCGGCTGTTCGGCCGCTGAACCATCCCGCCCGAGCGGACCGGCAGACCGTGCCGCCGGTCCCGGTCCGCTCCGCCGCGGTCGGGGGCGGGGCGGACCGTCAGGGCCGGGCGTCGGTGCCTGCGGGAGCGCCCCGTTCGGCCCGCACGAACCGCCCACCCCAGTCCCGGACCAGCTCGGCCAGTTCCGGCGGGGAGATCACCTCGAAATCGGCGCCGACCATGCCGAGCGCCATCGCCGGCCACTCCAGGGCGTCGGCGTTGACCCGCATCACGCAGGTCGACGGGTCCACCGGCTCGACGGCGCACCACCGCCCGATCCGCTCGCGGACCCCCTCCGCCGGGGCGTGGACCACGACCTCCACCGGATAGGGCTGCGGCAGGTCGGCGATCCCGGCCCGGACGAAGGCGGCGGCGTCCCCACCGGGGATCTCCCGGGGCCGGAACCGGGCACCGGTGCCGTGCGGCGCGGTCAGCCGGTCCACCCGGAAACTACGCCAGTCCTGCCGGGCGAGGTCGTAGGCCACCACGTACCAGCGGCGCCCGAGCGGGACCAGACGATGGGGCTCGACGTTCCGTCGGGTCCGCGCCCCGTCCCGGGCGGTGTACCCGAACTCCACGCGCTCGCTGTCCCGGCAGGCCATCGCCAGGGTGACCAGGGCGTCCGGGCTGACCTGCGGGCCCGGGGCGCCGCCCCAGTCAGGTCGCACCGTCACCTCCTGGAGGGCGTCCATCCGGCGGCGCAGCCGGGGCGGCATCACCTGCACCACCTTGGCCAGGGCCCGCAGCGCCGGCTCGGCCAGTCCCGCCCCGGCGCCCTGGGACGTCGCCTGCATTCCGACGGCGATCGCCACCGCCTCGTCGTCGTCGAGCAGCAGCGGCGGCAGGGCGGCACCCGGGGCCAACTGGTAGCCGCCGTCGGCTCCGCGGCTGGCGTTCACGGGATAACCCAGTTCGCGCAGGCGTTCGACGTCGCGACGCAGGGTCCGGGCCGAGACCTCCAGGCGGGCGGCCAGTTCGGGCCCAGGCCAGTGGCGGTGGGTCTGCAGCAGGGACAGCAGCCGCAGCATCCGGGAGCTGGTGTTCGCCATGCCGGAGAGTCTCGCCGGGATTGAGGTCAGGAACTGGCCTTTGCCCCGCCTAGCGTGGCAGGGACGGATACGGGCACCAGAAACCACGACCGACCACGCCGGACAGGAGCTTTCCGATGAGTGCGAACACCCCCGGCCTCGACACCAAGATCGACGAACTGCAGGACGCGCTGGCCGCCTCCCGGTCCGGACAGCCGGCCGAGCTGACGGGCGAACGGGCCGACCTGCTGCAGAGCCTGCGGATGCGCCGCTACTTCCTGCGGTACACCGTGCGCGGGCTGGACGACGAGCAGGCCGCCCGGCGGACCACCGCCGGCCGGCTCTGCCTGGGCGGGCTGATCAAGCACGTCGCCCGCGGGGAGCGGAACTGGGCGCGGTTCATCGTCGAGGGCCCGTCCGCCCTGGACAACGCCGCCGAGGGCGGAGCGGAGGACCACGCCCGCAGCTTCGAGATGCTGCCGGGGGAGACCCTGGCCGGGCTGCTGGACGTCTACGAGCAGGTCGCCCGGGAGACCGACGAACTGGTGATGAGCCTTGCGGACCTGGACGCCGCACAGCCGCTGCCGCCGGCCCCGTGGTTCGAGCCGGGGGCGCGGTGGTCGGCCCGGCAGGTGCTGCTGCACATCATCGAGGAGACCGCCCAGCACAGCGGGCACGCCGACATCCTCCGGGAGTCCCTCGACGGTCAGCGGACCATGGGCTGACCGGTCCCGCGGCGCCCGCTGTCAGGCCTCGTCGGCGGCGGGCTCGTCCTGGAACGGCCGGACCTCGACCGGTCCCTCGCAGGCCACCGTCGCCTGCCGGGCCCAGGTCAGGGCGGCGTCCAGGTCGGGTGCCTCGATGATCCAGAACCCGCCGAGGTACTCCTTGGTCTTCAGGTACGGCCCGTCGCTGGTGACGACCTTGCCGTCCACGGTGCGGACCACCGTCGCCGTCTCCTGCGGGTGCAGTCCGCCCGCGAACACCCAGGCCCCGGCGGTGCGCACGTTCTCGTTGAACTCCTCGACCTGGGCGAACAGCCGCGGCCACTCGTCCTCGCCGACCTCAGCCAGCATGTCCGGGTCGTTGTACACGCTGAGCAGGTACTGCGTCATGGCTGTCTCCTCGCCTGCGGGGCAGGTTCGGTGCCTGCCCTCACCCACGACGAATCCGATCCGGCGGTACCAGAGCCCACCCTCGGGCATCCGCCGGATTCCGGCCACAGGAGACGGCCCGATCCGGGATCCTCAGCGGTATGCCGACGTTGCAGCCACCCGACGCCGACCGGTCCACCGCCCCCGGACCCACCGCCCGCTCCCACCCCGCCCGACCGGCCGTGCCCACGGGGTCGGCCGTGCCCGCGGGGTCGGCCGTGCCCGTGTCGGGCCGGCACCGGGCGCGGCGCCTGCTGCCCGTGCTGGCCTGCGGCGCTCTCCTGCTCACCGGTTGCTCCGCGCTGACCGGTGGCACCCCGGGGGGCGGGACCTCGGCGGGCGGGTCCTCCGGTGCGGCCTCCTCCGGGGGCTCGTCCGCCTCGCCCGCGGCGGCGATCCCGGCCGGGCCGGGACCACAGCCCCGCTACACCGTCCAGCCGCAGCCGGCCGCCGGCACCTGCCACTACCGCCATCAGGGGATCTACCCGCTGCCGGACCCGAACTGCACGCCCGGCGCCACGAACCCCAAGGTCACCCAGGACACCCTGGCGACGACGATCTGCCGCCCGGGCGGTTACACCTCGTCGATCCGCCCGCCCGCCGACATCACGGGGCGGGAGAAGGCGGCGAACGCCAGGTCCTACGGCTACACCGGATCCTTCACGACCGGCGAGTACGACCACCTGATCTCGCTGCAGCTGGGGGGCGACCCGAACGACCCGCGCAACCTCTGGGTCGAGCCGAACGACGACAGGACGGCCACCAGCACCAACAACAGCAAGGACAGCGTCGAGGACAAGGCGCACGACGCGATCTGCAGCGGCCGGATGAACCTGGCCGAGGTCCAGCAGGCGATCGCGACCGACTGGGTGGCGCTGGGCCGCCGGCTCGGCCTGAAGTTGCCCTGACGATCTCGGCTGCCCTGACGATCTCGGCTGCCCTGACGGTCTCGGCTGCCGGAGCCGGTGTCAGGCCGCCGGCTCCGGCGCTCCGGTGAGTTCCAGGGCGGCGACGGCCCCGATGACGATCACCGCCGGTGCCTGGACTGCCTCCCGTTCGGCGTCCGCGGCGGCTGTGGCCATGGTGCTGCGGACCACCCGCTGGGCCGGGGTCCAGCCCCGTTCGACGAAGGCCACCGGAGTCGCCGGGTCCATCCCGTGGGCGAGCAGGCCGTCGGCGAGCGGAGCCAACCGGGCCACCCCCATCAGCACGACGAGGGTCCCGCCGATCCGGACCAGGGCGCGGTGATCAGGGTCGTCATGTCCGGTGAGCACGGTCACCGAGCGGGACACCCCCCGATGCGTGACCGGGATCCCTGCCGCGGCCGGGACCGACAGCGCACTGGTCACCCCGGGGACCACGAGCACCGGGACGCCCGCGGCGCGGCAGGCCAGCATCTCCTCCCCGCCGCGGCCGAGCAGGAACGGGTCGCCGCCCTTGAGCCGGACCACCCGCCGCCCGGACCGGGCGTGCTCGACCAGGATCCGGTTGATCTCCGGCTGCGGGACCGGGTGATGTTCCGGGGACTTGCCGACGTCGATCACCTCGACATCGGGGTCGAGGTCGTCCAGGGGTCCCCACGGCGCCAGCCGGTCCACCACGATCACGTCGGCCTCCCGGACCAGGGCCAGGCCGCGGACCGTGATCAGCCCGTCGTCGCCGGGCCCCCCGCCCACCAGGGCGACCCGGCCGACCCCGTCCCCCGCGGGACGCCGTCCGGGAGCGGGCCGGCGTGCCGTCCCCGCCGCCGCGTCCTCCGCGCTGCACCAGACCCGCGAGAACTCGCACAGTGCGACCACCGCGGCGTCGGACGCCGCGGAGCCGGTCGCGGCATGTGCCAGCCAGGCGCCGTCCAGGTCGCCGACCACGAGTTCTCGCCGCGCCCACAGCGCCCGGCCCTCCCCGGCCAGTTCGCGCAGGTCCTCGCAGACGTCAGGGGCGACCACGAGGACGTCGGCCCCGGCGCGGGCCAGCCGCCGGGCGTGCCGGGCCGCCGCGGGACTGCCGCCTGCCACCACCACCCGGCGCCCGACGAGATCCAGCTCGAGCGGGTACCGGCCCTCGGCGTGGCTGCGCGGCCCGGTCACGACCGCACCTGCCCGCCGCAGGTCCGGGTGCGGAACACCCCGGCCGGGGCGAGGTCGCGGGTCAGGGCGTGGGTCGCCGCGGGTGCGGTCATCCGGTCACCACCTGCAGTTTCGGCCCGGCGGCGAGGTCGCCCCCGGGAGTGATTCGGGTGGGGACGACGTCGTCCGTGGGGGTACGGCCGCGACGGTTCAACCCGCCGGGGTCGGCGGGGCGGCGCTGCCCGCGTTCGGTCTCAGGGACCGGATCCGGATCGGGGCGGTCGGGACGGGGTCGGACCACGCGGACCACGCAACCTCACCGGGTCCTCAAGTGTGACATGCCACTTGCCGGCTTACCCGGTGATGGACCTGCGGCCATGTCTGGTGCCGCTCCTCGGCGTGGCGGGCACGGTCGGCCTCCGGCGCCCACGGATCGCCCGCTCCACCCGTCGACCTGCAGCAGTCATGGTCGGCCTCTCACTCATCCGACATCCGCCCGTCCGCCTACCCTGGCCCCGGCCCACGCCCGGCCCGTCTCCTTCACCACGCGCAACGCCCACGTGTCCACCCCATCGGCCACCAGGTGCAGCAACACCGTCCGCAAGGCCGGGGTCAGCCAAAGGTGCCCGTCCCTGATGCGCCCGGCGAATTGATCGCACCGTCCAGGGTGGTGATGGCTGGCGCGGCGACGGTGTCGGGCCGCGGTGGAGTTCCTTGGCCGGCAGCGAGGTATCCCCCCCTGGGGGTGAGGAAACCTCCAGTCGCTGCGGTAGACATCCGATACTGCAGCGGCTAAGGTTCCTGTGTCACGAACGAGAAGGTCAGGTAGGCGCGGCAGATGATGAACTGCGCGCGTAGCTGTGAGAGCACGACAGCAGGACGTTGCGAGTCGGTCTGATCGACAGGGCCTCGATCGCGACGGCATCACCAGCACCACAGCACTCTGTTGGTATCGGAGAAGAGAAAGGGGTGCGCCAGTCGGATCGCCCGCTGCGGCTGATCTTTCGCCGGGGCGGCTACCGCAGTTCCATCGGGAAAGAAGGTGGTCTCCGGTCACGCATACGCGATCCCCGCACCGCTGCCTGTCCAGGTGGCCCGTGCGGACATGACACCGACGTGAGCGTCGGTCAACGGCGTTCAACCCTTTCAACCTGCAGGGCCCCGGTGCTACGGCGCCGGGGCCCTGCCGACGTGAAGGTGCAGATGACCCCACAGTTTCATGGCCCCCACGACATGGGGGGCCTGCATGACCGGTAACGACAGGCTCGATGACGATCACTATCCGGCCTACACGATGGGCCGGGCCGCCGAGATGATCGGCGCCACCCCCAGCTTCCTGCGCAGCCTGGACGAGGCGAAACTCTTCGTCCCCCAACGCTCGCCCGGAGGCCACCGCCGCTACTCCCGCTACCAACTCCGACTGGCCGCCCGAGCCCGGGAACTGGTCGACGCCGGCACCGCCCTGGAAGCCGCCTGCCGCATCATCATCCTGGAAGATCAGCTCCAGGAGGCCCTCCGCCTCAACGCCCAGATGCGCGCACAGTCCCCCCAGACGCCCGCGCCGCAGTAACCTCCGCGACCCCAAGACGTCGAGCACCCGGCGCCGCGCAACGCAGAGGGCTCAGCGATCGACCGCAGGAGCCAGAAATCACCGGCTCCTGAAGCACCAGGTGCAGTCGGAACTCGGACATCGACACCGGACCTGCCCGGTGGAAGTGTCGGGGAACCGTGACGGGGACGTGAGGGGAAGAGAGAGCATGGTCGTGGACACCCGGTTGCTGCAACGGATCGTGTGAGCCCGGCGTCCGGGGGTACGGCGGGGATGTCCCGGTCCGGCCTGCGGATCGGTCCGGGCGCCCCGGGCCGATGGTCCGGGGCAGCGGCTGCCGGGTTGGTGGTCGGGTCAGCCCCAGGCCGCGTGCGCGGGTAACCCTATGGCGCGCCTGGGTGTGATCGCGATGGACTGGTGTTCCGGCGGATGGGCGCCTCAGGCCGGAGGCCCCGGGAGGACGTCGAGGGGGTCAGCGTGCTGGTATCGACCTTGGCGGCGTTCGCCGCGGCCACGCTGTTCGGTGTCACCACCAACCTGCAGCGCATGGCGGCGGCGATGGTGCCCGCGGACGCCGGTGGGATCGGGCACCTGGTCGGACGACTGATCCGCAACCCGCGCTGGCTGCTGTCCGGGGTGCTCGGAGGGGTCGCCCTGGCCCTGCACGCGCTGGCCCTGCTCGACGGCAGCGTCATGGTGGTCCAGTCGGTGATGGCCCTCGGGCTGCTGTTCGCCCTGGCGCTGGAGGCCCGCCGGGAGCACCGCACCCCCCGCCCCGGGGAGGTCGCCGGTGCGGCGCTGGTCGTGGCCGGGGTGGGGCTGGTGGTCGGGTTCAGCAGCCAGGACGGCCAGGTTCCGGTGACCGGGAACTGGTCCCTGCTGGTCTGCACGGGAGTGGTGGCCGCGACCCTGATCGGGCTCGCCCGGACCCGTTCCGGGGTGGGCCGGCGGTGGCAGGCGCGGGCCCTCGCAGCAGCGGGCGGAGCCTGCTTCGCCGTCGACGCGGTGTTCCTCAAGGGCCTGGCCGGGGTGGGGGACATCGCCCTGCAGGCGCTGCTGCCGGGCTCCTCGGCGCCGGGTGACGGGTCCGGGCAGGACCTGACGGTCGAGACGCTGGTGATCGCGGTGGTCGCGCTGACCGGGTTCCTCGGATCCTCGGCGGTCGGCGGGATCGCGGTGCACCGGGCCTATCAGGTGGCTCCGCTGCGGGTGGTCCAGCCCGCGCTGGCATCAGCGGAACCGCTGACCGCGTTCGGGATCGGCGTCCTCGTGCTGCATGAGCCGGTCCGGGGCGGGGTGGCCGGGTTCACCGTCCTCGCCTGCGGGTTCGCGGCGATCACGGCCGGCATCCTGCTCGGACTCGGGGAGCGGTCGCCGCGCCGGGCCGGGGCCGACCTCGAGATGTCCCGGTGGCGGATCATGCAGCGGCCGGAGAGGGCCGGGGAGGTGCTGCGGGTCGACGGGTCCGCGCGCGAGGGGCGCTCCGCCTACCGCTCGCGCGGCGGGTGCGACGGCCCGACCGGCGGCCCCCATGGTCGGGTCCGGTCCGGGCATCGCGGCGTCCTGCTCCGCTGACTCTGCGTCCTGCTCCGCTGACTCTGCGCCCGGAGCCGACTGACTCTGCGCCCGGAGCCGGCGCGGGGTTCCCGGAGTGGGTGCGGGGATCTCCGGGGCGGGGTGGGTGCGGGCAGTTCCGGGCATGCCGGGGATTCGTCGCTCCCGAAAGCCGTTCAGTCCCCGGAACTGCCGCGATGGGTGCCGAGCCACCGGTTGACCATGTAGCCGGCCAGGGCAAGGTACCCCACGGGACCGATCACCTGGGCGGTCCCGGCCAGTTCCAGCCAGGAGTCGAGGGCCACCGCCAGGCAGAGCGTGACGAACAGCGGCCCGAACCAGATCCGGTCCCAGCGCCGCCAGTCCCCGCCGGTCCGCCGCACGATCCAGTCGGTGAGGATCAGCAGGATCACGGCGAGGTTGAGTACGGCGAAGACCATGTCTCCAGCCTGCCGATCAGGTCGGCCTCCCGCAGGAGAACGGCGGGAACTTGAGGGGCAGGGTCGGGGGCGGGAGCCCGGACAGTGGCGACGAGTAACCGAGGGCTCGGACGACCCGAACCTTCGGTTACTCGCCCGTGGATCCGTCGACGGATTCCCGGATCAGGTCGGCGTGGCCGTTGTGCCGGGCGTACTCCTCGATCATGTGGCAGAGGATCCAGCGCAGGTTGGGGGTGCGCCCGTCGGGCCTGGCCCACCGCGCCGGCCGGCCGGGTCCGCCGTCGGCCAGGGCGAGCACGATGTCCTGCCGGGACCGCTCGACCGACGCCTCCCACAGGGTTCGCAGTTCGTCGGGGGTCTGATCGGCCGCGGAACGGAGGTCCCAGTCGGGATCGGCGCTCCAGTCCACCTCGGCCCACGGCGAACCCAGCGGACGGCCGTGCAGGCGCTGGGAGAACCAGGACTCCTCGACCAGGGCCAGATGCTTGAGCATGCCCCCGAGGGTCAGGGACGACGCCCCGACCGTCGCCGACAGCCCCTCGGCGCCGAGCCCGGAGCACTTCCAGGCGAACGTCGCGCGCTGGTAGTCGAGGAAGCCCACCAGGGTCGCCACCTCATCCCCCGCAGACGGGGGCTGCACCCGGCCGTGTTCGTCGGCAACCGTCATGGCGCGCAGCCTAGGCGCGGGGACCGACAGCCTCACCTGCCCGCCCGCCGGCACCGTGGCGGCCGCCGCGCGGGGGAAGGTCAACGTCGGGCCCGGTGCTGCCGATAGTGCGGGCTATGGGACTGCCTCCCGGAACGGTCCAGGTGGACGAGGCTGACGGGCAGGCCCCGGACAGGCCCGGCACCGCGCGGGTCCTGTTCGTGGACGACGACCCGCAGACGCTGGCGGAACTGGCGCGCGACCTGCGGCGGCAGCAGCCGGACTGGGCCGCCGCCTATGTGGCCACCGCGGGCCAGGCGCTGGATCTGCTGGCCGGCGGAGGCGTCGACATCGTGGTGTCGGCGGTGCGGATGCAGTGCCCGGACGGGCTGCCGTTGCTCTCCGTGCTGCGGGCCCGTCACCCCGGGGTGGCCCGGTTGGTACTGTCCGATCACGCGGACCGGGACCTGGTGATCCGGGCGGCCGGTCCGGCCCAGCAGTTCCTGTCCAAGCCGATCCGGACGGAACTGCTCGTGACCGCCGTGGACCGGGTCCTGCAGTTGCGCGACCTGATCGGTGACCAGCGGATCCGGGAATCCCTCGGCGGGATGAGCGCCCTGCCCAAGCCTCCGGAGCTGTACCGCCGGCTCACCGAGGTCACCGCGGACCCCGACCACGACCTGGACGACGTGGCCGAGGTGATCAGTGCCGACCTGACCGCCAGCGCCGAGGTGCTCCGGCTGGTCAACTCGTCGTTCTTCGGTCTCGGCGGCCGGGTCGACTCGGTGGCCCGGGCGGTGACCCTGCTCGGCCTGCCCACGGTCCGGGCGTTGCTGGTGGCGGGCGGGGTGTTCGGCCGGGGCCCGGTGCTCCCGGACGGGCTCGACGCCGCCGCTCTGTCCCGGGACGGCCTCGCGGTGGCCGCGCTCAGCCGGACCATAGCCCGGGCCGAGGACTGGCCGGGCGAGGCGGTCGCGGACATGTTCAGCGCGGGACTGCTGCACCGGATCGGCCTGCCCGTGCTCGCCTGTGCCCAGCCCGAGCGGTGGGCCGCGATCCGCCGGCTGCCCGCCGCGAACCTGTGGACCGACCATGACGTGTCCACCCGGCACTTCGGCTGCTCGCCGTCGCGCGCGTCCGCCTATCTGCTGGGGCTGTGGGGTTTCGCCGAACCGGTCGTGCACGCCGTCGCCGACCAGCCCGCCGGGCCGGATGCCAGCCCCGCTGCCCAACTGCTCACCTACGCCCGGCATGTGGCCGCGGGCCCGTCCCTGCCGTTCCCGCCGGCCGACGGCTACCTGGACGGCGACCGGCTCGCCCGCTGGTCCGGCGTGGTCAGGGACGTGTCGCTGGACTGAGCCCGGACCGTCCGGCCTTCGTGCACCAGCAGCTTGTCGCAGGACCGTTGCCGCGAAGCCGTCGCCGCAGAACGGGCTTCGTGGCGGATGTGCCTCGCGGGGCAGCCGGCTGCTCAGCTGGTGAAGACGTCAGGCCCCTCCGTGATCGTGTTCCCCGGATCGCGACGGCCGCCGACCGGCAGGGTGATGGTGAACGTCGTCCCCTCGCCGATGGTGGAGTCGACGGCGATGCTGCCCCGGTGCCGCTCGATCACGGACCGGGCCAGGGCCAGTCCCTGCCCGGTGCCGCGGCCGACCTCCTTGGTGGTGAAGAAGGCGTCGAAAATGCGCAGCCGCAACTCCTCGGGGATGCCCGGCCCGGTGTCGGCGACCCGGACCACGACGTCGTCCCCGGACTGCTGGGTGCTGACCGTGATCGTGCCGCGCTCGCCGCCGTTGTCCTCGATCGCGTCGGCGGCGTTCATCAGCAGGTTGAGGAAGACCTGGTTGAGGTCCCCGATCGAGCACATGACGTCGGGCAGGGGCTGCAGGTCGCAGATGAAGTCCGCGACGAACTTGGCCTGGCTGTGCGCCATGGTCACCACGGAGCGCAACGCGGCGTTGAGGTCGGCCGGGGCCTGTGTCTGGAGTCCGGGGTGGGTGAACGTCTTCATCGCGCTGATCAGGTTCGCCACCCGGTCCACCCCGTCCAGGCTCTGCTGGATGGCCGGCGGGATCTCCTCGCACAGGAAGTCGAAGTCCAGTTCCCGCTCGGCCCGGCTGACCGCCTCCCGCCGGCTCGCCGGAAGGTGGAGGTAGGCCGGGTCGTCGGCCAGTCCCCGGTACGCCAGCAGCAGTTTGAGCATGCGCTCGTAGGACTCGGCGAGGAACCGGGTGTTGTGCCCGACGTACTGGATCGGGGTGTTGATCTCGTGGGCCAGCCCCGCCGAGAGCCGCCCCAGCGCCTCCAGTTTGCCCGCGTGCTGGGCTTCCACCGCCCGGCTGTACCGCTCGCTGATGTCCGCGATCACCCCGACCACCCCGCGCCGGTGCCCGGCCTCGTCGGTCACCGGGCGGCAGATGATCTCGACCGGGACGGCCCCGCCGAACAGCCGCTCCAGCCGGCACTCGAAAGCGATCGTGCCGCCGGAGAACAGCGTCCGCTCCAGGTGACCGACCACGTCGGGGCGGTCGGACTCGTACACGAACCGTTCCAGGGGCTGGCCGACCGAGCGGACCACCCCGAACCCGGTGAGCTGGCTCCAGGTCGGGGTGACCGACAGCAGGCGCCCGTCCGGCGAGGTCTGGAACACCACGTGCCGGACCCCGTCCACCAGGGTGTGGTACGACAGCAGCGTCCGGCGTAACTCCAACTGGCCGAGGGTGATCCGGGCCAGCGCGGACAGCACCGACTGCTCGCCGTCCCCGAGCCGGCGGGGCTGCTCGTCGAGGATCAGCAGGTGGCCGAGGACGAAGCCGTCGCTGGTGACGATCGGTGCCGACGCCGCGAAACCGAGGACCCGCCCGCCGTCGCTGACCGGCGCCCCCAGCCGGCGCAGCGGAACCGGCCGGCCGGCCCTGCCGGGCTCGGTCGGGGACGGGTCGCCGGAGGGCGTGACCCCGCCGTCCAGCTCCGTGCACTCCAGGCCGGTCCTGGCCTTCAGCCACAGC
Source organism: Kineosporiaceae bacterium (assembly GCA_035719045.1). Taxonomy (GTDB): domain Bacteria; phylum Actinomycetota; class Actinomycetes; order Actinomycetales; family Kineosporiaceae; genus DASTGO01. The sequence continues at coordinate 20,974 of DASTGO010000208.1, forward strand.
CGGTCCCCGTCGTGGAAGCCCAGTGCGGCGGCCGCTGCCCCGGTCGCCGCCCGGGCCAGCTCGACCAGTTCGTCGAACTCGCGGTCCGGCGGGGTGTCCAGGATGGCGTAGCGGGCCAGCGCCTGCTCCTGTGGTCCGGTGCCCGGCGCCGTGGTCGCGGCCCTGGGCGCCCGGCTCCGGGCGCGGATCCGTTCCCCGGGCTCGGCGGCACAGCCGGAGGTGTCTTCGACCCAGGCCGGCACGCTCACGATGCCCGCTCCTGCCTGCCGTGGCCCGCCGGTTCGCCGGAGCCGTCGGCGCCCTCGGACAGGTACCGCAGGATGCCGAGCAGCTGCTCGGGGTCGAAGGGTTTGGCGATGAAGTAGTCCACCCCGCCGTTCCAGGCCCGCCACAGCTGCTCGTCGTCCGAGAAGGCGGTCAGCATGATCACCGGCAGCTCGGGTCCGCCGTCGGTCTGGCGCAGGGTGGCCAGCACCTCGTGGCCGTTCATGCCCGGCATCATCACGTCGAGGATCACGCAGTCGGGACGGGCCTGGGCGATCTCGGCGAGTGCACCGGGGCCGTCCAGGGCGAACCGGACCGTGTGGCCGTCCAGCTCGAGCATGTCTCCTACGTAGTCCCTGATCGCGGGGTCGTCGTCGACGACGAGAACGGTGGCCATGGCAACCTCCCGTGGGGTTCCCTTCGGGATCGGTGCGGGTCCGCCGCGGGCGCGGCCGACGACTTCACCCCGTCATATCGGTCGCCGGGACGGGGACCCGAGGAACCGTCCGGGTGACGCTGCCACCTGCGGCCGCGCGGGTGAGCCGCCGCACGGGTGAGCGGGCCGCCGTGCGGGTTGTCCTGCGCCGGACGCCTGGCTGATCCGGTCCCGTCTGCCGATGGAGGAGGACCATCACGCTTCGCCCGGCGTGTTGACCCAGGGGAGAGGCCATGGACGGAATGCCTCGAACGAGCCGGGGGACTTCCCCCGCCGACCGGCACCGGTTCACCTTCCTTCGCGGGCGTGCCCTGACCGCCGTTGCCGGCGCCGCCGTGCTCGCGGTTGCGGCCCTGGCCGCTCCCGCGGGGGCCCACCCCGTCGCCGCACCGGTGCCGACCCGGGTGGTGGTCACCGGTCCGGACATGGCGGCAGCGGTCGCGGCCGTCCGCGCCGCAGGCGGGGTCGTGGTCGCCGAGCTGCCCCTGGTCGACGGGGTCACCGCGCAGCTGCCCGGTGAGGCGGTCCTCCCGGCTGAATTCCGGGTGACTCCCGACCGTGCGGTCGCCTTCGCCGGGTCGGATCCGTCACCGGACGCAGCCGTCTCCACGGTCCGCGCCACGCTCGGGCTTCCCCCGAACGGGCAGGAGGGTGACGGTGTGACGGTCGCCCTGGTTGACACCGGGGTCGCCGAGGTGCCTGACCTGCAGGGCCGGGTGGTCGCACACGTCGACGTCACCGGGACCGGGCGCGGTGACGGCTACGGGCACGGCACCTTCCTGGCCGGGCTGATCGCCGGAAGCGGGGCGGCATCCGGCGGGGCCTACCTCGGGGTGGCCCCCGGGACGCGGATCCTCGACGTCAAGGTCGCCCGGCCCGACGGCAGCAGCGACCTGTTCTCGGTGCTGGCCGGGCTGCAGGTGGTGGCGAACTCCGGGCACCGGTACGGGGTCGGGGTGGTCAACCTCGCGCTCTCCTCCGGCAGCCCCGTGCCCTACCAGGTGGACCCGCTGGACCAGGCGCTGCGGGCGCTGTGGCGGCAGGGCTACGCCGTGGTGGTCCCCGCCGGCAACGAGGGGCCGGCGGCCGGCACCATCAGCGCGCCCGGCAACGACCCGGCCCTGCTGACCGTCGGCGCACTCGACGAGCACGGCACGGCCGCGCGCACGGACGACACGGTGGCGGTCTGGTCGGGTCGCGGGCCGACCAGCCAGGGGGTCGCCAAGCCGGAGCTGGTGGCTCCCGGGGAGTCCGTGATCGGGCTGCGCAGCCCGGGCAGCGTCATCGACGGCGCCTACCCGCAGGCCCGGGTGGGCAGTGACTACTTCCGTGGCTCGGGGACCTCGATGTCGACCGCGGTGGTCTCGGGCGCCGTCGCGGATCTGCTGGCACGGGCTCCCCAGCTGGCTCCCGACGGGGTCAAGGCGCTGCTGACCGACACCGCGTACCGGGCGGACGGGCTGGGTGACCCGACGGCCGCCGGGGCCGGCGGCACCGACCTGGCCGCCGCCCTGGAGCTGTCCGACCACTACGGCGGTGGCACGCCCGGCGAGAGCGTGGAACCGGCTCCGGACCCGCCGGGCAGGTGGCTGCGGCTGGCCGAGGCCCTGCGGGCGGGCGACCTCGCCCGGGCGCAGAAGGCCTGGGACGCCCTCTCGCCGCAGGCCCGGTCCTGGGCGGCGCGGTCGTGGGCCGCCCTGGACCCGCAGACCCAGGAATGGGTGGCCCGCTCGTGGGTGGCCCGGTCCTGGGCGAGCACCGGGGTGAGCCTGCAGGAGTGGGCGGCCCGGTCGTGGGCGGCGCGGTCGTGGGCCGGTGAGGACTGGGCGGCGCGGTCCTGGGCCGCCAGGTCGTGGGCCGATGTGCAGTGGCTGGCCCGGTCGTGGGCCGGTGAGGACTGGACGGCGCGGTCGTGGGCCGCCCGTTCGTGGGTGGCGCGGTCCTGGACCGCCCGGTGGGGGTGATCTGCCCCGGACTTCTGACCCTGCGGAACGTCCGGCCCGACGAAAGTCGCCGTCAGAGGTGAGTACCGCGGCCGGTTGAGCCGACACCTCCTGACGGGATGGACGACCGCAGCGAGTGGAAGGGGCGACCCCCGATGTCCGTGAGAGCCGGTCGCGTGGCACCGCATGACCGCGCGACCGGCCTCCGGACCCTGTTGCCGGCGACCCCGGTGGCCCGTGTGGTCACCGGGGTCGCGGTCGCGGGTGCAGCCGGCCTGGCCGTCACCGTCTGGGCCGCCCGGGTGCTCCCGATCGGCTCCCCCGCGGTGCGGCTGAGCTGGCTGCACGGGGTCGGGCTGATGGCCGTCCTGGTGGCCCTCACCTGCGTCGCGGAACTGGTCGCCGTACGGCTGCGGCATGCCGACGACGCAGTCGAGGAGCTCACCCTGCTCGACCCGATGGTCCTGCTCAACGGGATGCTGCTGGCGCCGGTGGCGGCGGTCGGGGTCAGCCTCACCGGGATCGTCCTGGCCTACGCCCTGCGCCGCCGCGCCCTCGTGAAGGCCGTGTTCAACCTCGGGACCTATGCGCTGGCCTCCTCGGTGCTGGTCCTGCTGGCCCGGACGCTCGCCGGCGCCGACGGCCGGCTCGACCCCGAACTGGTGATCGGGATGACCGCCGGGACCGCCGGGTTCGTGGCGGTCAACGAGACCACGATGTCCTTCCTGCTGGCGGCGCTGGGGGCGGGCACGGTCCGGGAGCTGATCCGCGAGGACCGGCGGCTGACCGGGTTCACCTTCGTCGCGACCACGGCGATGGCCGCGACCGCCCTGTCGATCGCCGTGTACACGCCCCTGTTCCTGCCGGTCACGGTGCTGCCCGCAGCGGCGATGACCTACGCCTACCGGGCCGCCGCCACCGGCAACGAGGCCAGGCGGCGGTCCGGCCATGTGCTGACCTACTCCCGGGTCCTGTCCGGTGGCGTCGGCGAGGAGCGGGCGCTGGTGGCGTTCCTGGAGTTGGCCCGGGACGGGTTCTTCGCCGACCAGGCGATCGCCGTGCTCGACACCGGCCTGGCGCACACCCTGCTGCCCGCCCCCCGCACCGGGTCCGGCCCCGACGGGTTCGAGGACTCCGGGCGGGCGCACCTGGTCCCGGCGGGCGGCCCCGCGGCTCCGCTGCACCGCGAACTGCTGGCCCGCTGCCCGGACTCCGCGTCGCTGCTGGAGGGCGAGCTGCCGCCGGGCTGGGCGCAGGGCATGGTGGCACCGCTGGTGGCCGACGGGACCCGGATCGGTGCGGTGGCGCTGGGCTGGTCCCGCAGTGATCGGCGCCGCGTCGGCGACCTTGCCGTGTTCGGCTCCCTGGCGGCCTCCCTGGCCGGGGCGCTGACCCAGGCCCGGCAGCTGGCCCGGCTGGTCGAGGAGAGCAGCAAGCTGCGCAGCGTGACCGACCTGTCCAGCGACGGGATCCTGGTGCTGGACGGGCAGGGGCGGGTGATGCTCTGGAATCCGGCGCTGGAGGTCCTCACCGAGATCAGGGAGGACGTCGCGGTAGGCCGGCCGCTGGGGGAGCTCCTGGTCAGCCGGGCTCGGGAAGGGCATGTGGTGGACGCCTTCGCGGTGGGCCGGGCCCTGCTGTCCCCGGCCTCCCCCCATGCCACGGTGGAACTGCACGTGGTCCGGCCGGGCGGGGAGGTGCGCTCGGTCAGCTGTGCCCATGCGGGGCGTTTCGACGAGTGCGGCCGGCTGGTCCGGGACGTGGTGATCGTGCACGACCTGACCCGGGAGAAGCGCGTCGAGAGGCTGAAGTCCGACTTCATCGCCACGGTCTCCCACGAGCTGCGCACTCCGGTGACGCCGATCAAGGGGTACGCCGAGATCCTGCGCCAGCGCTGGGACACCATGTCGGAGGAGAAGCGGGTCAAGGCCCTCGACGTCATCGCCGACCGGGCGGCCCATCTCGGGCGGCTGGTCGAGGACCTGCTCCTGGCCTCGAAGATCAGCACCGACAACGAGCCCGTGCACTCGATCGTCGCCGGCAGCGGCTATCTGGAGGAGCTGGCCGCCCGCGCCGCGGAGGACTTCGGGGCGGAGCGGGACCGGCTACGGCTGGTCCCCGCCGCGGAACCGGTCCGGGTCGAGTGCGACCACACCCGTGTCGTGCAGATCCTCACCAACCTGCTGTCCAACGCCCTGAAGTACTCCGGGCCCGGCGAACCCGTCGAGGTGGCCGTCGCGGTCAGGCACATGACGGGGACGGTCACCGTGACCGACCACGGCCGTGGCATCCCGCGCGACCAGTTGGAGCGGGTCTTCGAGAAGTTCCACCGTGTCGAGGACCCGCTGGTGATGAGCACCGGGGGCAGCGGCCTCGGGCTGTACATCGCCCGGCATCTGGCCCGGGCCATGGGCGGTGACCTCACCGTCGACTCCACCCTCGGGCAGGGGTCCTCGTTCACCCTGTCGCTGCAGCTGGCCGGTCCGGTGCCGGTTCCCTCGGCCGGGCCCGGTGCCGGCCGTGGATCCGGCGGGTAAGAGCGACCGCCGCGAGCCGGACTGCCCTCTTGCCGGTCGCTGTTGCCGGTCGCTCTCACGCTCGCCCGTCCGGCCCAGCCGGGCAGCGACCCGGACGGGGGGTCCCGAGCCGGTGACATGGGCGACAGCGGCGATCGGGCGATCGGATGAACTCGAGCTAAGGAAAGCCCACGTCATGCCGATCACACCCTGACAGCCCGAGCTGCCATGGGTCGATTCCTGGCGGGAGCCCTGAGCTGCCGTGGCCACAGCACCCTGAGTCGATCGGAGTCGACATGTCCAACAGTGAGAACTCCTCCGCAGGCGCGGGATCCGACGTCCGGCAAGGCGTGTTCGAGCGGCTGAGCGTCCCCGTCCTCGTGGTGGACGCCTCGCTCGTCATCGTGGACGCCAACCCTGCCCTGCAGCGGATGCTGGCAGACCTGCACGCGGACCTGCGCCGCGACCTCCCGGACCTGGATCCCCGCGCCCTGGTCGGTGCGGACCTCGCGGTACTGGAACCGCGCGCCGGGCAGTTGCGGCAGCTGCTGCGGGAGCTGCGCACGTCGCCGCGGGAGGTCCAGGTGAAAGCCGGCGGCCACACCTTCGCGGTGACCGCCACCCGGCTGGACGATGTCGCGGGCGGTGAGGGGACCTGCCTGGAATGGGTGGACGTCACCGACCGGAGCCGGCAGGCCGAGGTGCGGGAGGAGCTGGCCGGCGTGATGGACGCCGCCTCGCGCAGCGATCTGTCCGCCCGGGTCGCCCTCGACGGTGTCCCGGAGGATCAGCGGCGCCTGTGCGCGGCGTCCAACCTGCTGCTGGACACCCTGCAGAGCCTGATGTCCGAGATGAACCACATGTCGGCCGAGCATGACCAGGGCGACATCGACGTCCGGATCGACGCCGAGAAGTTCTCCGGCGGGTTCCGCGAGATGGCCCAGGGGATCAACGACATGGTGGCCGGGCACATCGCCGTCAAGAAGAAGGCGATGGCCGTGGTCAAGGCGATCGGTGAGGGCGACTTCGACGCGCCGCTGGAGCGGTTCCCCGGCAAGAAGGCCTTCATCAACGAGACCATCGAGCAGCTGCGCGCCAACCTCAAGGCCCTGGTCGACGCGATGAATCTGGCCACCTCCGGTGAGGCCGGTCGTGACGTGGACTCGGTCATCGATGCCGACCGGTTCTCCGGGGGCTACCGGACGATGGCCCTCGGCGTGAGCGACATGGTCGCCTCCCATGCTGCGGTCCGTAAGGCGATGGACGTCGTCGAGGCGTTCGGCCAGGGCAACTTCGACAGCCCGATGGACACCTTCACCGGCAAGAACGCCTTCATCACCGCCACGATCGAGCGCGTCCGCGCCAACCTCAAGGCCCTCGTCGACGACGCCGGAATGCTTGCCACCGCCGCGGTCGAGGGTCGGTTGGAGACGCGGGCCGACGCCGCCAAGCACCAGGGCGACTTCCGCAAGATCGTCGAGGGCGTCAACGGCACCCTGGACGTGGTGGTGGACAAGCTGGAGTGGTACCGGTCGATCATCGACGCGGTCCCGTTCCCGGTGCATGTCACCGACCTGGACATGAAGTGGACCTTCCTCAACAGGGCCTTCGAGAAGCTGATGGTGGAGCAGGGTTACGTCCCCGATCGGGAGGCGGCCGTCGGCCGGCCCTGCTCGACCGCGAACGCGAACATCTGCAAGACCAAGAACTGCGGTATCGAGCAGTTGCGGGTGGGGGTGAAGGAGAGCTTCTTCGACTGGTGCGGCATGAACTGCAAGCAGGACACTGCGCCGGTTCTCAACGCCAGGGGTGAAACCGTCGGCTACGTCGAGACGGTCACCGACCTGACCTCCACGCTGCGCGTCAAGCACTACACCGAGGGCCAGGTCAACATCGTCGCCAAGAACCTCGAACGTCTCGGCGACGGGAACCTCGACCTCGACTACACCCTCTCCGCCGCCGACGAACACACCCGGGAAGTCGCCGAGCAGTTCGGCAAGATCAACGAGAGCTTCAGGCGGGTCGGGGACTCGCTGAATGCCCTGACCACCGACGCGGAGATGTTGGCGACGGCCGCGGTGGAGGGCCGGTTGGCGACGCGGGCGGACGCGTCGAAGCACCAGGGCGACTACCGCAAGATCGTCGAGGGCGTCAACGGCACCCTGGACTCCGTGATCGGCCCGTTGAACGTGGCCGCCGACTACGTGGACCGGATCGCCAAGGGTGAGACTCCGCCGAAGATCACGGATGCGTACAACGGTGACTTCAACATTCTGAAGAACAACCTGAACATGTGCATTGATGCGATCGAGGCCCAGGCGCGGGCGGCGCAGGGGATCGCCGAGGGCAACCTCGGGGTGGAGATCAATGTGCGGTCGGAGTCGGATGTGGTCGCCAAGAGCCTGGTGCAGGTGACCGAGGTGTTGCGGAAGTTGCAGGTGGAGTTGCAGCGGCTGACCGCGGCGTCGGAGGAGGGTCTGCTGTCGGAGCGGGGTAGGCCGGAGCAGTTCTCGGGTGCTTACGCCGAGGTGGTCGTGGGTGTGAACAAGATGCTCGACGCGATCCTGCTGCCGATCGGGGAGGGCAACCGGGTTCTGGAGTTGATCCGGGGCGGGAACCTGCGGGATCGGGTCGAGATCGCCTGCAAGGGTGATCACGACAAGATGAAGCAGGCGATCAACGGGGTGCACGGCTGGTTGACCGAGCTGATCGACTACGTGACCAGGATCGCCAACGGTGACCTGACGGCGACGATGGGCAAGGCGTCTGATGATGACCAGATCCATGAGTTCCTGGTGATGCTCAAGCGGAACATCCAGGCTCTGGTCGAGGATGCGCGGATGCTCGCGGACGCGGCGGTTGCGGGCCGGTTGGAGACGCGCGCGGATGCGTCGAAGCATCAGGGTGACTTCAAGGCGATCGTGGACGGGGTGAACAACACCCTGGACGCGGTGATCGGGCCGTTGAACGTGGCGGCCGGGTATGTCGACAAGATCTCGAAGGGTGACATCCCGCCGAAGATCACCGACCCGTACAACGGTGACTTCAACGTGTTGAAGAACAACCTGAACACGTGCATCGACGCGGTGAACCTGTTGGTGGACGATGCGCGGATGCTGGCCACCGCCGCGGTGGAGGGCCGGTTGGAGACCCGTGCGGACGCCGCCAAGCACCAGGGCGACTTCAAGGCGATCGTGGACGGGGTCAACAACACCCTGGACGCGGTGATCGG
>DASTGO010000209.1:0-2932 GCA_035719045.1 Kineosporiaceae bacterium
AGGAACAGCCAGGCGTGCTCGAACTCGAAACCCGCGGCGATGACCAGCACCAGGACGCCGCCGATGACCGCACGACCAGAGGGAAGCTCCACGCGCACAGGCTAGCGTGCGGCCTGCCCCGCCTCCGTCCCGGCCGCTGCCCACGCTGCGGGGCCGGGGCTCCGACGCGCGGTTTGCTTTGCCTGGGTAAAGCAAACCGCGTTCCGGCCCCGACGATGCCGAGCAGACGCACACTGGAACGACCACCGGGGCGACGGTGGCTGCGACCAAGTCTCGGGGCCTTGGCACGGGCCTACCCGTCGTCGCCCGGTCTCTCCATCCTCTCTCCCCCCGGAGGACCGCATGAGTCAGCCCCGCCATCGCGCATCCCGTCACTCCGCACCACGCCACCGCGCCGCCGGCCCTCCGGCGTCCCACGCCGTTGCCGAGTCCACCACCGGTGTCGTGTCGCGACGCCACCTGCTGGGCACCGGCGCACTGGCCGCTGCCGCCATCGGAGCGGTGTCGGTCACCGGTCCCGCCTTCGCGGTCACCTCCGGTGGTGGAGGAGGTGGCAAGGCGGGTGGCACCCGGGGCGCCACGACCACCACGACCTCCCGCCCCTTCCTGCCGTACCAGGCGGACTCCTACTTCCGCAGTCCGGTCGTCGGTACCGGCAGCACGAGCACGCTGGCGGCCGGGGCCACCGTCGATGCGACCCGGACGGCGGCGTTCCGTCAGTTCATGCGCACCCACCCCGACCAGAAGTCCTACGCCTACCCCCGGATCGCCGGCACCGGATCCAACCGCTGGGGCACCGCGTTCGCGATGGGCAACGCCTCGGACCCGATCTGGAAGCTCACCGGGACCGTGAACACGTACTGCCACACCCTGGCCACCACCGGCTTCCACGCGCCCGACTGGCTGGGCACCCTGCTCACCGGCACCTCCGACAGCCCGTTCTGCGTGGTCGACCTCGGCTCCGGGTTCACCGTCTTCGGGACCAAGGCCACCCTCGTCGGACCACGCACGATCTCGGTCTCCTCGGCCGGGATCACCTACCACTCCAGCAACGGCCTGCACCGCAAGGACCCCCTCAGCAACGACCCCCGCAACTTCACCAGCCGCGGCCGGATCTCCGACGCCATGGTGATCAGATCCGACCTGGTCGACTACGGCATCGCCAACAACACCGACCTCGGACACGTCCTGCACCTGTTCTTGTGCGAGACCAACTCCAACGACGGCTACCGCCACCCGATGGTCGCCTGCGAAGGCGGCAAGTCCGGCTTCGGCGCCGAAGGCGAACGCATCATCATCGACCCCACCGTCGACCTGACCACCCGCGGCCTGTCCCCCGCCGGCCTGGTCATCGCCCGCACCCTGCAACGCCACGGCTGCTACTTCGGCGACAACGCCGGCCGGGAGTCGATGCTCAAGGCTCAACAGGAGAACACCAGCCACCCCGTCTGGAACGGACGCCTCACCATCGACAGCCTGGCCGGCCTGCGCTGGGACGACTTCGTCGTCCTCGCGTCCTGAGACACCCGCCCGCCAACAGGTGGAAGGCCGCTCCCGACACGGGAGCGGCCTTCTACGTCGGGTGGAGCTGAGGGGACTCGAACCCCTGACCCTCTCATTGCGAACGAGATGCGCTACCAGCTGCGCCACAGCCCCAGGTGCGTCGTACGACGCGAAGCGCAAGGCTAGCAAAGGGCCGAGGCGGCGCCCGAATCGGCCGCGACACCGCCCCGGGCGGCCGAAGGACCCGGGTCACCGGGCGTCGGGTCGTCGGCCTCTGGGGCGTCGGCTTCCGGTGTTGCTGCACTGGGCCCATGAGCACGCGAGCCGGCCACCACGACGTCACGGGCCCTCGGGTCACAGGCCGCGTCGCACGCCTGCGCAGGCGTGCGGGCCTCCTGGTCGGGCTCGCGGCGGCGGGACTGGCCCTGAGCAGCTGCGCCGTGCCGTTCGCCGGCACAGGCATGCCGATGATGGGGATGCGCAGCACCTGTGCTCCCACGCACCTGACCGGATCGGTCGTGCGCGTCGCCCTGATGGACATGCGGCACCGGATGATGATGGGCGGTGGCGCGATGCGGCTGGTCGCGGCTCCCGGGACCGTCCGGGCCGGGCGGGTCACGTTCGTCGCGCGCAACGTCGGCCGGCACACCCACGAGCTGGTCGTCCTGCCCCTCCACGGCGCACGGGCCGGTCTGCTGCCCGTCGGCCCCCACCACCGGGTCTCGGAGGCCGGATCTCTCGGAGAGGCGTCCCGATCATGCGGCTCCGGCGCCGGTCAGGGGATCCGGCCCGGTACCAGCGGCTGGGTCACCCTGCGCCTGGGCGCGGGCCGCTACGAGCTGGTCTGCAACGAGCCGCGCCACTACCAGCGCGGCATGCACGCCGAGCTGGTCGTGCGCTGACGCTGCTCGGCGGCGGACCTCAGGAGCCGACGGCCTCGTCGCCGGTCTCGCCCTTGCGGGACACCCGACGGCGCACCCGGTCGGCCGCCTCGGCCTCACGAGCCAGTGCCGAGTCGGCCTCGGTGCGACCGGAGGTCCACACCCCGGTGGCGTCGAGGTCGATGGTGCGGACGGTCCGGCGGGCCGGCGGCTTGGAGACGTACGTCGGCAGCGTGACCGGGACCGGATCCCACAGGCCCTCCTGGGCCGGGGCCGGGACGGCGGGCACGGCGTCCTGGAGACCGGTGGTGGCGGTGGCCGGATCGTCGACGACCTGGTCGTCGGCCTCGACGAGGACGGCGGGGCGCCAGGCGCGTTCCTTCTTCACCATCAACCGGCAGGCGACCAGCCAGGCGACGAGCAGCGCGACCGGGATCGCGACGTACGGCCAGCCGAGCCGGCCGGTCGCGCAGGCGGCGACCACGCCGGCGAGCACCAGCAGCAGCACCGACAGGACGCGCCGCCGGCGCTTGGTGGCGGCGCGGGCG
>DASTGO010000210.1:0-15639 GCA_035719045.1 Kineosporiaceae bacterium
GTACGCCGGCCAGCGCGGCCTGCGCCCGGGCCAGCGCCCGCTCGGCGGCGGCCAGTCCACAGACCTCCAGCAGCGGCATGGCCAGGGCACGGCGGCAGGTCGCGGCGGCGATCCACCGGCCACCGCGGGCATGCAGCTCCCCGGCCCGCCAGAGCAGTCCTGCCGCCTCCCGCGCATCCGGGCAGCAGTGCGCCGCCAGCTCCAGGGACTCCGCCTCGGCCTCGGCCCGCCCCTGGTCCCGGTGCCAGGCGGCGGAGCGGCAGGCCAGGGCGGTCGCCTGCGCGGGCTCGTCCAGGTCCCGGGCGCACAGAGCCGCGGTGAACGCGAGCGTCCCGGCCAGGGAGCTCTCGCCGGGGACGTCCCCCGGGCCGGGCGCGACCTCCCCGGTGGCGGACACCTGCGCGCCGGCTTCCGTCCCGTCCGGGTGGTCGGCGGCTTCCGTCCCGTCCGGGAGAGCACCGGTCGCGGCCCGATCGGCCAGCGCTGCCCAGTCCAGGTCCGCCGGTGCCGTCCGGCCTCGCTGTCCGAGGTGGTGCTCGAGGTCGTCGAGGGCGGTCTCGGCCAGTTCGGCGGCGGTGACCAGGTCGCGGGTGTCCCGCAGCGCGAGGGCGAGGTCCTGGCGGGCCTGGGCCAGCAGGACCGGGTCATGTTCCGCACCGAGCTGGGCGAGCACGCCGCGGAACACCTCGACCGCGGCCGGGACGTCCCCGCTGAGCCGGCAGGCCCGGCCCAGGGCGTGTGCCGTGTGCACCGCCAGCCCCTCGTCCCCGGCCGTCTCGGCGTCGTCCGCGGCTCCCGCGAGAACCTCACGTGCCCGCGACGGCGAGCCGGCCGCGTCCAGCGACGTGCCCAGCGCGAGCCCGACCAGGGCCCGCTCCAGCGCCCGTTCCCCGGGGGCTAGCAGGTCGTACGCCTGCTGCAGCAGCTCACCACGCTGCGGTTCGGACAACTCCCCGGCCCGGTCCCGCAGGAGCAGCGCCAGACAGCCGCGCTCCACCGCGGACAGGTCCTTCGGGTCCGCTCCGGCGACGGCCGCCAGGCCCTCGGCGACGGCGGGGCCGGTCGGCTGTCCGGCGACCTGCAGCAGTGCCACGTACCCCACGTGCAGGCAGGCCGCCGCCCCCCGGCTCCCACCCGCGGTGCCCTTCGCCACCACCGCGCGGGCACGGGACAGCACTCCGGCGGAGGTGGCCCCGGCGGACAGTTCGCGGCGCAGGCAGGCAAGTTCGTGCAGCCAGGCGCCGGTCGGGTCGCCGGCTTCCCGCAGCAGCCGGGCCGCTCCCCGGGCGTCATGCAGGGACGCCGTTCCCCGGTCGACGTCGTCGATCGCGAGTGCGGCCTCGAGCCGGGCGGCCAACAGCGGGTCGGCGCTCGCGGCCTGCGGATCGGACCGGGTCAGGCGCCAGGTCCGCAGCACCGCCTCCCGGCGGGCGGACCCCCCGCTGTCCAGGGCGGCCTGCCAGTCGACGGCCAGTGCGGCGACCTCGGCCGGATCCGGTGCCGGGGCCTGCGGTCGCAGCGGGATCGCCCCGGAGCGCGGCTCGATCGGCACCCGGCGCCGGGTCGGTACGTCCGGCAGCGGGAACTGCGGCAGCGGTGGACTGTTCAGCCACTGCTCGACCTCGCTGCTGACGGCATCGGTACCGTTGCGCTCGTCGAACCGGGTGGCCAGCGAGCGGGCCCGGCCGGTGAGCTGTTCCAGCAGTTGTGCCACGGTGCTCACCACGTCCTCGGCCGCATCGTCCGCGGCCCTGCCGCCGGAGCCACTGTTGCCGGAGCCACTGCCGCCGGAGGGGGTGGCCGCGGGCAGTCCGAGCACCGCGAGCTCGCCCTCCCCGTTGAGCTCCAGCGCCCGTAGCAGCCGCCCGCCCGCCGCAGCCAGCCACATCGCGTCCCAGGGGGTCGGCGCCGACTCCAGGTCCGGCAGCCGGTCTTCCAGCAGGTCCAGGCCGCGGTACAACTGCCCGCCGCGCGCGCAGGCGAGGACGTGCCGGGCCCAGGATGCCGGGGACCCACCCCGGGCCCGCAGCAGCCGGACCCCGCGCAGGTGCTCATGCCCGGCTCGGTCGGTGAAACCCAGCTGCAGCAACGGTTCCAGGGCATGCCCGATGGTCCGCTGCGGCTGGTCCGCGCACCCCCCGAGTTGCAGCACCCCGGCGGCCTCCTCGAGGGCGTCGGCGTACCGGCCGGTGGCCGCCAGATGCCAGACCCGGACCCCCGGCTCGCAGGCCTCGCAGTCGGACAGCGCGGTGCGCGGCGCCGCGGTCCACGCCCGGTACGCCTCCTCAGCGGCGGCGTGGCCGTCCATCCGGGCCTCGACCTGGAACCGGCAGCCGAGCACAGGCGCCGGACCCTCCCCGGCAGCGGCGAAGTGCTCGGCCATCTCCTCCAGCCGGGCCTCGATCCGGTTCCGGGGGACGGCGGGGTGGTGGGTCACCCCGACGGTGACCCACTTGAACATCCAGAGCAGGCGGTACCGGTCGCCCTCGTCGAACAGTTGTGGCTCGGCGGTGTAACGGTCCAGCAGCCAGGCGAACACCGGGAACCGGCGCAGCGGCTCGCCGCCGTAGGAGTACGAGGTCATCAGCAGCAGCCGGGCCGTGAGTGCGAGCTTGCCGTCCCCGGTGGCGTCGGCCTCGGTCACCAGCGACTCGATCAGGGCACTGCGCTCGACCCCGAACGGAAGGCGCTCGGCTGCGTCCAGCGCGCCCCACAGCTCACGCACCGCCGTCGCCATGGCTCGACGCTACCCCGCCGCTACCGTGCAGGCGCACGTGCACCCGGTGGTCGGGCTCGGGCGGACCACGTTCGCCTCAGTCCTGGGCGGCCCAGGGGGATCGCCGTCCGGCGGGTACGGTCCCGGCATCGATCGGTGACCGTTCGGCAACTGCGAACAGAGGGGTGCCGCCGTGATCCTCCCGAAGGTCCGTGACCCTCGATTCGTGACGATCCGCCGCGGTGGGACTCTCACCGATCCGGATCACCGGCTCCTGGCCCTGTGGGCGGCGGCCTGCGCCGAGCACGTCCTGGACCTGTTCGAGTCCGCCCGGCCCGACGACCCGCGACCTCGTCACGCCATCGAGCTGGCCCGAGCCTGGGCCCGCGGCGAGATCACGATGTCCCAGGCGCGGGCGGCGGGTGGTCACGCGATGGCCGCGGCCCGGGATCTGAGCGGACCGGCCCGTCATGCCGCCTACGCGGCCGGTCAGGCGGCGGTCGTCGCCCATGTCGCCGCACATGAGCTGGGGGCAGCCGCCTATGCGATCAAGGCCGCACGCACTGCCGCGCCGGCGGGTGACAGCGAGGAGGCGGGGCGACGGGAGTGCCGGTGGCAGCGCGACCGGTTGCCCGAGGCGATTCGCGAGCTCGTGCTCGACGACCAGCGGCTGCGCAACGACCTCTGCTGGTCGGTGTTCGACTGCTGACAGCCGTCGTCGACACCGTGGTCCACGGGTGTCGTCCGGATTTCCGCCGGCTGTCGTACCCGTGCGTTACGGGCTGGTCCGGGCAGGCAACAGCCCGCGGGCTGCCTCTCACGAGGCATGCCGTGCTGGACGAGGCACGGCACCCGCGGGCTGCGGTGACTGCCTGGTTCTCGCCGGCCGCCGAACGACCGGTGGGAGCCCACGATCGACGTGGATCGGGGCAGTCCGTCCGGTGGACGTTGGCTAGCGGACAGCCACCTCACGCGTCCGTTGGCAACTCATTCTCCGGACCACCTCCTTTCCCGTGTACCGCGAACCTACGACGGCCGTCATCGCCGGGCAATCGGGTATTGCCGGGGCGGGGACGGGGATCGGTTGCCTGATCAGCCCGGCAACCGGACGGGGATGGGCGGCCGAGCGGCCGCCGGATCAGAGGGCGGAGACGACCTGCTCGAACTCCAGCCGGGGTGCCCGCGGCCGGAACGCGCCCTCGGCGGGGTGGCCGATGTTCACGACGGCGATCACCTTCTGGTTCCCGCCCGGGAAGAACTCCGACTCCAGCCCGGTGGCGTCGAATCCGGTCATCGGCCCGGCGGCGAGTCCGGCGGCCCGTACCCCGACGATGAAGTAGCCGAGCTGCAGGGCACCGTTGAAGGTGGCCCACGTCTCCCGCCGCTGCGGGTCGCTGAACATGTCCTTGGCGTTGGGGGCGTGCGGGGCGAGCACGGGCAGGTGCTCGTGGAACTCCCGGTCCGCCGTGAGCAGGGCAACCAGCGGCGCCTTCGCGGTCTTGTCCTGGTTGCCCGGTGCCATATGCCGGACCAGTCGTTCACGTGCCTGCGGGCTGCGGATCAGGGCCACCCGCAGGGGCTGGGTGTTCATGCCGGTGGGGGCGTACTTGATCAGGTCGTAGACGGCCCGGATCTGGTCCTCGCCCACCGGTTCGTCGGTGAAGGCTCCGGCGGTGTGCGCCTCACGGAACAGCAGCGCCTGAGCCTCGGCCGGCAAAGCGAGCAGCGTGCCCGGGCCCTCTTCGGCCGGGCTCTCTTCGGCCGGGCCCCCTTCGGTGGGGGCGTCCGTCGCGGTCTGTTCGGTGATGGTCAACGTGAGCACCTCATGACTCGGGGAGATCCTGACCGGACGATTCAACCCTCAACTATTGAGTTCATCTTCCGCTCTGGAGTGTGAGGCTGCTCACGGGACGCTTCGGGCTTCTGTATGAGGCAAGCGAGAGGCGGGCCGCCCGCAGTGGACCGGAATGCCGTGATGCCCCGAATGTCAGGACATTCAGGCGCCGGGGACTCCGGGTCGGGTCGGGAGGCTCACCGTCCTGTCGCTGCGCCCCTGGGCGCCCGGCTCGCGGCGCCTGTCAGAGACCCGCCGGGGTGCGTCAACCGGATGCGGAGCAGGTGCGCTCGCGGCCGGACGCTAGTTGGACCTGGCGGCCTGCGCACGTCGACAATGGGGCCACGCGGAGCGTGCCCACGGGGGTTCCTCCGGCGAATGGAGGCCCTGCTCAGGTGAGCGATCTCATCGACACCACCGAGATGTACCTGCGGACCATCTTCGAGCTCGAGGAGGAGGGGATCGTCCCCCTGCGAGCCCGGATCGCGGAACGGCTCGGTCACTCCGGCCCGACCGTCTCGCAGACGGTGGCGCGGATGGAGCGCGATGGCCTGCTCAAGGTCACCGGGGACCGGCATCTGGAGCTCAGCGAGGCCGGCCGGAACAAGGCGACCCGGGTGATGCGCAAGCACCGGCTGGCCGAACGGCTACTGCTGGACGTCATCGGCCTGGAGTGGGAGCTCGTCCACGACGAGGCCTGCCGCTGGGAGCACGTGATCAGCGAGCAGGTCGAGCAGAAGCTGATGACCCTGCTCGGGGAGACCGCGGAGTCCCCGTACGGCAATCCGATCCCCGGCCTGGAGGAGTTCGGTGGGCGTGCGGTCGCCCCTGCGGACTTCCGGGCGGGAGTGGTCGACCTGCCGACTGCTGTGGACTACCGCTCGGTCGGGGTGCCGGTCGTGATCCGTCGGCTCGGGGAACCGCTGCAGACCGATCTGGAGGTCCTCGGCCGGATGGCCGGGGCGGGGCTGCGTCCCGGTGCCTCGGCCGTCGCGCGCCGCGGCCGGGACAGCTTCCGGGTGGACGGTCCCGGCGGTGAGGTCGACCTCACCGAGGGTGTGGCGGCGCACCTCTTCGTGGCGCTGCGCGAGTCCGCCTGACGTCGTCGAGGGGTGCGTCCGGTGGCTGTTCGGACCAGGTCCGCGGCGGCCACGGACACGTCTTGACGGCTATGACCTGCATCACTGGCCGACATTCGGCGGACCGTGCTTTCCGCGACGAATCTCCGATTTGCCGACACGGTTTGCATATATACGGTTACTCACCGTAGGCGACACGGCAAGAAAACGCCTCGCGAAGTGTGACATCAGGACAAGCCTCAGGTAGCGTCCCGATCAGCTTCCCGGCCTCCGGGGAGCCCCCGGAGCGGACGCCGAGCTCTGCCACCGCCCCAGGGGAGTCCAACAGACGTGGCAGAGGCGGGGGACCCACTTGCGGGGTCCGGGGCGGCGAAAGCTGCCGCCTCAACCCCTTGGGGTGAAGCCGTGGGGCAACCGGTACGACCGGCCGAGAGGCCGGGCGGTCCGGGTGCCGAGCGGCCGGGTGATTTCTCCCACCCGAACCCGACAGCTCACCTCGTAGGCGTCCGGAGAGGTACACCGTGACCGACCGCGCCAGGGGGCGGCATCGCGCCCCTGCCCGGGCTACCACGCCCTTGTCCACGCTTGGACTCCAACTCGGCTCCGCGATGAGCGTCACCGGCATCAGCCGGACCGGCGCCGTCATCGCCGTCTCCTCGGGGTTGGTGGCCTCCATGGGCCTTCCGGCCGGAGCAGTCACCCGGGACACGCCGAACACCGAAACCCTTTCGCGCACCGCCCCCGCCGGGGTGACCGTCGCGGACCCGAGCCTGCAGGCCGTCCCTTCGTCCTTCGTCAGTGGTGCACCGCTGAGCGCGCCGGAGGGGGCGAGCCCCGCGTTCGACCAGAGTTCCTTCACCGCGGTGCCGAAGCCTGCGGCACCCGCTCCCGCTCCTGCCCCGGCCTCGCGCTCGACCACCCGGTCGGCCCTGCGGACCAGCACGGCGACCGTTCCCCCGGTCACCGGCGGGTTCGGCACCGCACGCGGCTCATCCGTCATCGCCGTGGCCGCCCGGTACACAGGGGTCGCCTACCGCTACGGCGGGACCACTCCCGCCGGGTTCGACTGCTCCGGCTACACGCAGTACGTGTTCGCCCAGCTCGGGGTGAGCCTGCCGCGGACCGCCGGCCAGCAGTACGGCGCGGTCACCCGTATCCCGTCCTCCCAGGCACAGGCCGGTGACCTCGTCTTCTTCCTCGGCTCCGGCGGTGTCTACCACGTCGGCATCTACGCCGGTGGCGGGATGCTGTACGACGCCGGAAAACCCGGTGAGGCCATCACCAAGCGTGCGATCTGGTCGGCCAACATCGCCTTCGGACGGATCTGACCACGCACCTCCCGCCGGATCGCGTCCCCGCACCTCCCGTACGTCGCGCACCGGACCCGCCCCCGCGGTCCGTCGTCGCGCAGAGCCATCGGTCCCGCCACCCCGCCCCCGGGTGACGGGACCGAGGTTATTTGCGGCCCGACCGGCGGGGGCACCCGGTGGCCATCTGATCGACACCGCCTGGTATCCGAGACCAAAGGGCGTGCTTATTGCGGCGTGGTTGCCTACCCTCAACAGCAGACGGTTCCGTCGGAGTTCGTTCCGGAGGCTGATCGTGAACGATGCGGTACGCAGCGCGGCCGCCGCACATGCCTGTGCGGGGCGGCCGAGTTGTGCCGCGTTCACCGGAGAAGGCGTCGCCCTGACAAGGGGCGGCGCCTTCGGTCGTCCAGGGGCTCCTTCGCCCGGCACCGTCGGCGCACCACGCCGCGACGCCACCAGCCAGGTGGGCGTCCCGTAGAGAAGGGGGTGAGGGATGCGCACCCTGGTGCTCAACGCCGGGTACGAACCGCTCGCCGTGGTCTCGTTCCGTCGGGCCCTCGTGCTCGTGCTGGCCGGCAAGGCGACCGTGGTCGCCGACGGCGCCTCACCCGTGGTCGGCGGCTCGGTGACGCTGCCCCGCCCCTCGGTGATCCTGCTCGCCCGCTACGTCCGGCTGCCGCACGGCCGGGCCGTGCCGGTCAGCAGGCGTGGGGTGCTGCGCCGGGACGGGCACCGCTGCACCTACTGCGGCGGGCACGCGACCACCGTGGACCACATCCTTCCCCGCAGCCGGGGCGGCGGTGACGACTGGGAGAACCTGGTCGCCTGCTGCGTCCGGTGCAACAACGCCAAGGCGGACCGCACCCCCGAGGAGAAGGGCTGGATCCTGCGGATCCGGCCCTACGTCCCGCGCGGACCGTCCTGGGTGGTGCGCGGGGCAGAGGTCCGGGACCCGAGCTGGGACCTGTACCTCACCGACGCGGCCTGAGGACCGGCTCCGGCTGCCCGCCCTGTCCGCCACCTGTGCGCGGGTCCCTGGCGGGGGCGGAGGTCGTGGACCTGTGGTGCGGAGCCGGACCTCGGCCGGTTCCGCACGGTGGCCCCGCACACCGTCCTGGTGGGGTCCGGCTGTGGGCTGCGGCCGGCCCCTGCGGAGCCTCCGGCACCTGGCGCCGGAGGCTGACCACGCTGGTCAGCAGCGTGATCGGCGTACCCGGTGATCGAGGCGCCTTTGGTCCTGTCCGGCTGCCCCGGGGGTGGAGCACGGTGGTGGTCGAGGCCGGCGACGAGGCCGGCCGGCGGGTGAGGAGGCTCCGATGGTGGACAAGTCGCTCATTGTCGTCGGCGTCGACGAGACCGCCGCCAGTCGCCGGGCCCTGGCCTGGGCCGCCAGCGAGGCTGTCCGCCGCAACGCCACGCTTCAGGTCATCACCGCCTGGACCTGGGACGCCGTCGAGGGCGCTCCGCTGGCCGCCGTCGACCCACAGGCGATGATGGAGGTCGCCGGGCAGACCCAGTCCGAGGCGCTGGAGGAGGTACTCGCGGGCTTCGACCCGAAACCGGCCGTCATCCGCGAGATCGTCCAGTCCACCGCGTCGGAGGCGCTCGTCGAGGCGTCCCGGAGGGCGGACCTCGTCGTTGTTGGTACGCATGGCCGTGGCCCGGTCCGGACCTTCCTGCTCGGCTCGGTGAGCCAGTCGGTGATCCGCCATGCGCAGTGCCCGGTCGTCGTGATGCCGCCGGTGCACGAGAGCCACCACGAACACACGGAGGTTGCATCTGCAACTTCATAGCGTTCCGTGGTCACCACTGAATGCGACCTGAAGATCTCCGGCAGCTATGTAACTGAAAGTATTGATACTTGGCAATTGTGCAACGATGTGGCACGCTCGCTGTCGCACCGGCGTCGTAGGCGCCGGTGCACCAGCTTTTTGGGGGACTTCCTTTCCTGTCGGCCCTCCGGCAGGTCAGTGGGAGTTCGGGGCGGGACGGCGGCCGCCCATATCAACGCCCCACCCGGTTGCTGGTCGCGCAGCGGTGATGGACCGACCGGTCGGTCCGCGGTCAGGTAGCGGGGGAGAAGACATGCGTTGCGCCGTGCAGGAAGAAGCCGGTCATCGTCCCCGGCGCCATCATCGTCACCAGCGAGACGACCTTGGTCAGGTGAGCCAACCGGCGCGGCACGGGGCCGGCCCCGACCGGCGGGCAGTCGTCGATCAGCGCCACCCTCAGGTACAACGGGGTGTTCCACGAAGTGGTCCACCGGATGATGATGCGTGGGCGGAGCGTGGGATCCGGGGCTGGGGGCCGCGGCAGGCTGAACGAGGGGTTGCTCGCGCCCGGGCCCGGTTGGACCCCGCCGGGGATTCTGTGCCAGAGTGGTGAACATGGTGAGCAAGCAGCTGAGCGCGCGGACGGTGTGTCACCGGGCCGCGGGCCTGCGCTGCTGTCGTCCCGCGGCCTGACCCAGGTCCGCCCGCGCCCGGCGCGGGACCGCCGCCGTCGAAGGACGCTCTCCCATGACCCCCAGCTCCACCGTTGTCGTGCTGCACGCCCACCCCGACGACGAAGCCATCTTTACCGGCGCCACCATCCGCACCCTGGCCGATGCCGGGAACCGGGTGGTCCTGGTCACCGCGACCGGCGGTGAGGAGGGCGTTCCCCGGATCCCGCTGCGGCCGGGGGAGACCCTCCGCGAACGCCGGATCGCCGAACTCGAGCGGGCGGCCGAACTGCTCGGCGTCGCCCGGCTGGTCCTGCTGGGCCACCGCGACTCCGGGGCGCATGCCGGCCCCTTCCGGACGGGCAGCCTCGCAGCCGCTCCCGCCACTCTCGTGGCCCGGCAGGTGGAAGGGATCGTCGCGCAGGAGCAGGCCGGCGCCCTGGTGCACTACGACACCCGGGGCATCTACGGGCATGTCGACCACGTCCAGGTGCACCGCGCCGGTGCCCGGGTCGTCCGGCGGCTCGGGATCACCGGCTACGAGGCCACCGTGGATGCCGGACAGCTGCGCCGGGGCCCTCGGCATGTGCTGCAGCAGGCAGCGGGTGATGCCCTGGACGCCGGGGTGGATCCGGCGCGGATCGCCCTGACCGTGCAGGCGGACACCCCCGCCCTGCTCGCCAAGATGGCCGCGATGGCCGCCCATGGCAGCCAGATCGGTCCGGAGTACCTCGACCCGAACGGCTTCGCCGAGGGGTATCGCCGGGAGTGGTTCGTCCGGCGTGGTCCCGCGGTGATCGAACCCGTGCTGACCGCCGCCCTGGGGTCCCCCCGGTGGCCGGCCCTGGCCCTGGCCGGGAGTCCGGCGTGAACCCCGCGACGGCCCGCCCGATGAGTGCGACGGCCCGCCCGGTGAGCGCGACCCCGGTGAGCGCGACCCCGGTGAGCGCGACGATCCTGGGAGCTCAGGCGGGAGTCGGGGCCACCCCGGCGCAGGCCGAACGGCTGGTGATGCTCCCGCCGGGCGCGGTCCCGGAGGGGGCCAGGGTGGTGGCCGTGGTCGCCCTGCTCGGCCCGCAGGAGCGGGACCCCGGGACTTGCCGGACGGCACCGGGCCGCTGGACCGGGCGTCCGGGTGCCGACCGCCCCACCGCTGTCGCGATGCCTGTGCCGATCCCGCTGCCGGCCCCGCAGCAGATCGCCGACGGCCTGCTGATCGACCTCGGCGCCCGGCAGGTGTTCTCCCACGGCAACCCGCTCGACCTGACCCGCCGTGAGTTCGACCTGCTGGCCCATCTGTCGTCCCGTCCCGGCCGCGTGCTCACCCGGGCCCAGTTGCTGGCCGCCGCATGGGGGGTGGAGGATGTCCGGTATGTCGGGCTCCGGACGGTCGACGTCCACGTCGCGCGACTGCGCCGGAAGTTGGGGGCGGGCCGTCCGACGGTGCTCGACACTGTTCGTGGAGTCGGGTACCGGTGGGTTTCGGAACCGAAGGTTACCCACCGGTAGCCCTTTCGCGGAAACTCCGTAGACTCGCCCCACCAGCCCGGACAAGGTCCGGGCGTGACGGCCTGGAGGGGTTCAGCGTGAGCGTCACGACGTCCATCGACCTGAAGGCGGACGCACCAGCGGTGTGGGCCGTCCTGTCGGATCTGGGCAACCTGGGCGCCTGGGTGTCCAATCACGCCGGGTACGTCGGTGCGGCCCCGGAGTCGGTGGCTCCCGGCACCGAGTACACCGAGCGGATCCGCGTCATGGGCATGCCGAGCGACGTCACCTGGACGGTCAGCGACCTGGACGAGGGCCGTCGGATCGCCCAGGAGGGTCGCGGGCCGATGGGGATCGGCATCGACGCCGAGTACATCGTCGAGCCCACCGAGGACGGCTCGCGGCTCACCGTCTCGCAGTCGTTCTCCGGCGCGGCGCTGTTTGCCGTCAAGAGTCAGCTGGAGCGGGAGGTCAAGGCTGCCCAGGAGGCCTCGCTGGGCAAGCTGCGCGAGCTGGTCGAGACCGCCTGACGGCGGTGTTCCGTCGGCCGGGCGGGGCGGTGCGCGCGCCGTCCCCGCCCGGTCCGCTTGTTTCTGCGCCCGCCGAGTCCGCCCGCCATCGCATAGCCCTGGTCCGCCTGCTTCCGCCCCCACCTGCACCGGCGCCAGGGCTCTGCGCCCGCCCGCCGGGTCCGGCCGGGTTCGCCCGCACCGGCCTCGCCCCTTCCGCGCCGGCACCAGGGCTCTGCGCCGGGCTGACCGGCCCGCCGCCACCGTCACGGTCGCCCGTCATCCCTACAGGCCGCCCCGGAGCATCCCGATAACTGCAGTTCCAGGGGGTGACATGGGCGACAGCAGCCTGCTCGGGCGCGACCGGGCGCCGGCCGGAGCGAACAGCGCACCGGCGGGCCGTCCAGGGACCGGCACAGCAGCCGGCAGCCCGTACCATGCCTGCGTCCAGGCGGCCTGGCGGACCGCCGCGGAACGTGGGCTGCCCGCGCTCGCCCTGGTCCCGCTCACAGCGGCCGCACCGCCCACCCGACGGGCGGTGCCGCGGCAGCCCGGTGGCGGTGGCACCCAGCCGGCGACGGGCCCCGACCTCTCCGCGCCGGATCCGGGTGGGTCCCGGACGGCGGAGCCGGCGCCCGATCCCGAGGCCGCTGGCCTGCCTGCACCGGGGCCGCAGCCCGGTGCGTACCTGGTGCGCTGGGCGAATCCCGCCCTGCTGGAACTGCTCGGGCTGGACCACACCGAGGTGGTCGGGCGGACCCTGGCCGACCTGCCCGCCGACGGTCCGACCGCCTGGTCGACGGTGATCCGCCGACTGCTGCGCGGGACCAGCGCGGACACCTCCGCCGTGGTTCGCCGCCCGGACGAGTCCCGGCAACCGGTCACCGTGGACCTGTGCCGGCTCGGCCAGGGGACGCAGGGCTGGCTGGTCACCCTGCATCCGGCCACCGATGCCGAGCAGGCGGCGCGGACCGCTCTGCGCGAGGCCGAGCACCGGTTCCGGGCGCTGGCCGAGCACGCCCCCACCGGGATCTTCCTGTCCGATGCCGGGGTACGGCTGGGCTACCTCAACGCCCGGTTCGCGCACCTGTTCGGCGCCGAACCGCATCAGTTGCTGGGCAACCGGTGGCTGGAGTCGATCCACCCCGACGACCTGCCGAAGGTGTACGACACCCTGCAGTGGGTGCTGGGCGGCCAGGCCGCCGAGGTGACCGTGCGGCTGCGGCCGGACGGCGGGCAGCGCTGGGTCTTCCTCCGGGTGGCCCCGACCACCACCCCGGCCCGGGCTGCCGGTTTCGTCGGGACCGCCGAGGACGTCACCAGCCGGCGGGCGTGGGAGGAGCGGATCTCCTACCAGGCCCAGCACGACCCGCTGACCGGCCTGCTGCACCGCGGGCGGCTGGCCGAACTGCTGCGGGAGAAGCTGAACAGCAATCGTGCCCTGGACCGCGAGCTGGCCGTGGTCCTGCTCGACCTGGACCGGTTCCGCGACGTCAACGACATGTTCGGGCATGAGGCCGGGGACCGCCTGCTGGTCGAGGTGGCCACCCGCCTGCGGCGTACCGCCCGTGACCAGGACACGCTGGCCCGGCTGTCCGGGGACCAGTTCGTCGTCGTCCTCGGCGGGGTCCGCGCCGCGGGCCAGGCCGAGATCGCCGTGCGTCGGCACCTGGAGCAGTTCGGCCCGGCCTTCCGGCTGGGCGGTGACGAGGTGCGCCTGACCGCCTGCGCAGGGGTCGCTCTGCCCGTCCACCGCGACACCCCCGACGGCCTGCTGACCTCCGCGAGCACCCTGCTGATGCGTGCCAAGCGGACCGGTCCCGGCAGCTACCAGGTCGGGGCTGAGGGCCTGCCCGACGCTGGGGCGGATGGGGCTGGAGACGCCGAGGGCCGGCCCGATGCCGGGGCGGATGGGGCTGGAGGCGCGTCATGACCGCCGATGTCGCGGAGATCCTGCTCGCCGGTCACGAGCACCTGCATGCCAGGGCTGCCGCCGCGGCCCACGTCCTGCAGGTGGTCGACGACCCCGACGCCGGGGCGCAGGAGGTGGCCCGGGCGCTCGGGCAGGACGCCGTGCTCGCCGCCCGCGTGCTCCGGCTGGCGAACTCCCCCTACTACGGGCTGGGCGGCCGGGTCAGCACGCTGCCGTTCGCGGTGTCGCTGATCGGGTTCCAGGTGGTGCGCAGCCTCACCGTCATCGCGGCGGCCGGGCTGGACGCCGCCGACGGCTCCCCGCCGGGGTTCTGGCGGGCGGCGGCCCTCTGCGCCACCGCGGCCGAACAGGTGGCCCCGGCGCTGGAGGCCGACCCCGGCGACGCGTTCTCCCTCGGCCTGCTGCACATGTTCGGCGCCGCCCTGCTGCACCAGCACGCCCCGCTGGAACGGCTCTGCCTCCCGGAACCGCAGGACCTGGGGGAACTGGCCGCGGCGGAGACCAAGGGCTATGGGATCAGCCATGACGAGCTCGGCGCCCGGATGCTGGCGAAGTGGCATTTCCCGGACCGGATCAGCGGCCTGATCGCCCGCCACCACCAGCCCCTGCTGCCGGGAGCCTCACCGCTGGAACGGGACCTGCAGACCGCACGCCTGCTCACCCATCAGCTGCTGGTCGGCGAGACCGGTCCGGCCGACGCCGAGGCGGTGGTCCAGGCGACCGAGGCCCGGATCCTGCCCGAAGAGCTGCCGCCGCTCCTGGAGCAGATCGCCGAGCGTTCGCAGGCCCTGCTCGACGGGCTGCAGCCCCGCCACTGATCAGGCGCTGGCCCGGACCCGCCGCCGCGGCCGCGAACCGGCGTCCAGCATCCGGGTCAGGTCCTCCCTGGCCCGGGCCACCCGGGACCGGATCGTCCCCACCGGGCAGCCACAGGCCAGGGCTGCCTCGGCGTACTCCAGCCCGATGACCTGGGTGAGCACGAACGCCTCCCGCCGGTCCGGGTCGAGCCGGCCGATCAGGTCCCGGACCCCGACCTCCTCCGCGACATCCGCCTCGCGGCGGCGGGTGGCTGCGGGAGCTCCTGCCGCGGGTCCGGCGGGTTGCTCCGCGTCGGGGACCAGGGTCTCGGCGCCGCGGCGGCGGCGCAGCCGCAACTCGTCGGCGGCCACGTGCCGGGCCACCGCCAGCAGCCAGGTCCGCAGGCTGGAGTCACCGCGGAACCGGCTCAGCGACTGCCAGGCCCGCAGGTAGGTCTCCTGGGTGAGGTCGTCCGCCGACTGCACGTCGACCAGATGCGCCAGGAAGCGCCAGACGTCGGTCAGGGTGGCGGTGACCAGGCGTTCGAGGGCAGCCGGATCCCCGGCCGGGGCGGACTGGGCGTCGAGCGGGCGGGCAGTCACGCTGCGTGATGCTACGGGCGACGACTGTCCCGCGGGCCCGTTCCGGTCCCGTGATCGTGATCCGTCATCGAAGTGTCATCCGGGGCGGACCGCCATCCGGTCCGGGCGGATGCCGGGAACTCCGGGCGCCGGACGGCCGACTACCTCCCCGTGACCGCTGCGATGACCTGCGCGCAGGCCCGTGAGGCCCTGTCCGCCGACCTCGACGGCGAGCCCGGACCGGACGGGCTGGCCGGCCACCTGGACGCCTGCCCGGCCTGCCGCGCCTGGCAGGACCGGCTGCACGAGCTCACCCGCGCGGTGCGCCTGGATCTGCCGAGCCCGCCCGCCGAACTGGCCGCCCGGGTGACCGCCGCATTGCAGGAGGCGGCTGTCATGGAGATGTCATCCGCGCCGGGGCCCGAGCTGGAACCCCTGGTCTGCACCGCCGGGGCCGAGCCTGCACCCCCGACCGGGACCGCCGGGGCCAGGTACCCGGCCCGGGCCGGGCTCGGCCTGGTCGGGGGCCTGCAGGTGCTGCTCGCGGTGCGCGAGTTGCTGCCCGGTGCCGCCGATACCTCTGGCGTGCACCTGGAACATGAGGTGAGCTCCTTCGCCGTGGCGATCGGGGTGGCGATGCTGCTGGCGGCGGTGACCCCGCGCCGGGCCCGCGAGATGCTGCCCGTGGTGGCGGTCGCGGCCGGGCTGCTCGGCCTGACCGCTCTGGACGACGTCGTCTCCGGGCGGGTCCCGCCGGCTCATGAGTACCGGCACCTGCTCGCCGTGACGGGTCTGGCCCTGCTGGTCCGGCTCAGCCGGCGGGCGGGATCCGCAGGCCGCCCCCGGCCGGGGCGGCGGTGGCGGCCGTCCGGTCCGGGCGCCCGCGCCGCCGGGCGGACCGGCCTGCCGGTGATCCGGCTCCGTCGTCGCCGTTCGCCCCGCCGGACC
>DASTGO010000211.1:0-18620 GCA_035719045.1 Kineosporiaceae bacterium
GACTCACGACGAGCAACGGCGCAGCCACCGCGAGGACGCCCGCCAGGACCCGGAGGACGCCGCGATGGGTCAGGAACCACCACGCCGCCACCGGGACCGCGAGCAGGCCCGCCCCGCCCACCAGGAGCAGGGCGAGGCTGCCCCGCACCCCCGCTGCGGCCAGCGGCACGACGACTGCCGCGAGCACCAGGACGAGGGCGAGGCCGGCCAGACCCCGCGCCCGTCCGGAGGCCGGGGCAGCGGGTGGCGAGGTCCCCAGGACCGTCGGCCGTGCGGGCAGCGAGCTGTTCGTCCCGTCGCCACTCATGATCTCAGCCCCCGGTCGTCACTAGATCAGGCCGAGGTTGCGAGCCCGTCGCACGGCCTCGTACCGACGCTCTGAGGACAGCTTGCGCAGGATGGAGCGGATATGGGTCTTCACCGTGTTGACGGACACGAACATCCTGGCCGCGATCTCCGACGTCGGCAGGAGTTCGTCGAGATACACCAGCACCTCGCGTTCCCGTTGCGTGAGCGGCTCGATCAGCACGCCGTCGGTGGGCGGTGATCCCGTGCCCAGCATCTCGGCCCGGGGCGGTGGGAGGACAGCGGTTGAGGCGTCCGTCCTCCGGGCGGAAGGTGTCTGGAACTGGCGACGCTGCCCCTGGTGCCGGATCAGCGCCCGCAGCCTCGGCGGTGCATCCTGCAGTGACCGCGACAGGCCTTGCGCGGAGGCGAGTCGCTCGGCTTCGTCGACAGCGGCTGCCGCCGCCTCGGCGTGGGACATCGCGACGGCGCTGGCGGCGACGAGCAGGTGGGCGTCGACCAGCAGGTCGAGGGGCAGACCGGGGCGCCTCGTCACCTGTCGCGCCATCCGGCCGCTCTCCGCCGCATGGCCTGCGGCCAGCTTCGTCCAGGCGAACGCGAGCAGGCATTCGGGGGCGTCCTCGGTGGCGTAGCGGCGGACCAGTGCGCCCGCGGCCTCGGGCCGACCCTGCGCGACCAGCAGCCTCGCCTCGTGGGCGTCGATCCGCCGGGCCCACCGGTCCGGTGCGCCGGGGGCCCGGCCGGCACGCCAGTAGGCCACGACCCGCAAGGCAGCGTCCAGGTCGCCCTCGGTCTGCAGAAGGCGACTTCGCACGAGGGCCTCGGCCGCGACCGCGACCGGATCGGAAACCACCCCGGGACTGGTCCCGACGGCTTCGAGGTGGCATCTCACGCGCTCCAGGTCGAGCCGATCCAGGAAGGCCCAGGCGAGGGCGATGTCCGTGGCCACGGGCATGCTGCCGCACTGCTCCGCTTCCGGGACCTCGCACGGACAGGGGTTCCCGCCGGCAGCCTCCGCCGCGGCGCGTACGGCCCCGTCGGGATCACCCGAAACGGCACGTGTCAGCGCCAGGTGCGCGAGGGCGCACCTTCTCAACGCAGAGGTCTGCGGGTCGTCCGTCGGCTGTGCCGCGCAGGCGAAGAGTTCCTCCGCCTCCCCCAACTGGACGGTCGCCAGGCGGCTCCGGCCGAGGCAGAAGAAGACCAGGGCCCTCGTCGCCGCATCCGCGCCGCCGTCCGTGACCAGTCCGTGGACCCGGGCAGCCGCGGTCAGGGCCCGGTCCGGCTCAGCTCGCGTCGCCGCACACGCCATCGTGATCAGCGCCAGGGCCAGCTCCGCCCCTGGGACGTCGCGCGAGCGTGCCGGCAGAAGGAGTTCCTCAGCTCGGCCCAGGTGCTTGTCACACCCGTCGGCATCGCCCTGCAGGAGGGCCAGGCCGGCGAGCACGAGGGCAGCGGCCCATCCGGGACTCGCCTCCGGGATGCGGGAGAAGAGAGCGCCGAGCCCGGCGTCGGCCGACCCCGCCAGCAGTCGCGCCACCGCCCCGGAAGCGACCAGCAAGGCACAGGCATGTTCCCAGTCCTCGGCTGCCACGTACTGGCGCAGCGCCTGCGTCGTGCGCCCGGAGGTGGCCAGCCAGCGAGCCGCCCTGCGGTGCAGCCGCCTCTTGCGGATGGGCGTCTCCTGCTGCAGTTGGGCCTCCAGCAGATCCTTGACCAGCGGGTTGAACCGGTACACCTCATCCGGCCCGGGCACACGTTCGGCGAAGACGCCCGCCTCGGCCAGCACCCGCAGTTTCGCGGGCGCCTCCGGATCTCGTGAGAGGTACGTCGCGAGTTCCGCGGAGAACTCGTCGACCACGCAGGTACAGAGCAGAACCTCCCGCGTCCCGCCGGGTTGGGTGTCCAGGACCTCGGAGCGGAAGTAGGCCGCGATGTCTTCGCCCACCCAGGACCCCGCGCCGTCGTCTTCCCCCGGCGGGAGGCTCGCGAGCTTCAACCCTGCGACCCAGCCACGGGTCCGGTACCGGAAGGCGAGCGCCGTGCTGTCGGAGACACCGGGCCGGCGAGCGGAGAGGAGGTCGCGCGACTCCTCCAGGGTGAAGGCCAACTCCGCGAACCGGATCTCGGTCACCAACCCCTCGAGCCGGTACTGAGGCAGGGGGAGGCTGGGATCGACACGGGTGATCATCACCAGGCGGAGCCGGGTCGCAGCGTGCCTGAGCAGGAAGTCCAGGCCGCCGAAGATCTCCGGCCCGGTCACGGCCTCGACATTGTCCAGGACCAGCACCACGGGGCCCGATCGCTGCGACAGCACCGCCGCGAGCCGGACCAGCACGGAGTGCCGGACGTTCTGCGCGCGCTCAGGTGGGTGGACCCCCGTCACATCCACGCCGGCTCGCCGCAGCCCTGCCAGGACATAGGACCAGAAGATCCCTGGCGCACCGTCCTCTTCGTCGAGACTGACCCAGACGACGGGACCCGGAGTGGCTCCGCCGGTCGCCCAGGTGCTCACCAGCAGCGTCTTGCCCGAGCCCGCGGGCGCGCTCACCAGCGTGAGGGGCCCCCGGACGGCTTCGGTCAGTCGCGCCTGCAGGCGGGCGCGGGGGACCACGGGCGACCGGGAGGCCGGCACGAGCAGCTTGGCCTCCATGATCGGGTCCCCGGTGGGTGTTACCCGGAGTTCATCACCAGTCATCAGTCGGCCCCCCGATTCCCACCTTCGGCTGCGCCTGGTCAACACCCTCGTTGAAGGCCCACGTCATACACTGCTTTATCCCAGGGACAGCCTCATCACCCACATTGGGCGGTATGAGAGGCAGCTGGGTGGGCAATGGTGAATCGCACTGCCGCGGATTGACCATGCAGCGCAAACGGTCTCGACCTTCCGGGTCGCATGTCCCTGACGTGCAGAAACGCGGGAAGGGTTGAGGTCCGTAGGACTGGGGGTAACGTTGCGTTCGCAGCTCGTGGGTGGGTGATGAGCACGGCAGGTCTACCGGGGGGTGAGCAGTTCCACGCCGTACACCGGACGGCCGCAATCCGATTACTGAAAGACCTCGACGAGAGGGTTCATCTCGTCCTTCTCGTAGCGCCGGTCGGATATGGCAAGACGACTCTCGTGCGTGAGTTCGTCAATGCGGGCGGCAGCGCTGTCACCTGGTTGACGATGACACCCAGGCTGGGTTCACGCGCCGGGCTGCTGGAGGAACTGGTCCGGAGGTGGCCGCGCCGGGCCCAGGACGCGCTGTCGGCAGCAGTGAACGCGGTCAGTGAGGACGCGCCCGCGGAGTCGGTCGCACAACTACTCATCTCGTCGGTCGCCGAAGGGGATCTCCCCGCCGTGATCGTGATGGACGACCTGCACCTGCTCAGATCCCGGGCAGGACTCGATCTCGTCGTCGCACTCGCGAGAAGGCTCCCGGCCGGCAGCCGGATCATCGCCATGGCCTCTCACCGGCCGCAGCTCCCCCTGGGCCGGTTGCACAGCGAGCACGCATGCCTGGAGATCGGCCCCGGGGAACTCGCCTTCTCCGACGACGAGGCCGGGGAACTGATCCGTCAGGCAGGGCTCGATCTGGACGAACAGGCCGTGCACGAACTGGTGCAGCGCACCGAGGGATGGCCGGTCGGGCTGCAACTGGCTGTCCGGGCCCTGCGGCGAAGACCGGACCCCGTTCGCTCCATCGCCGAGATCGACGGATCCCACGACGCGATCGCGGACTACTTCCGCACCGAGGTCCTCGCCCACCTGTCCGTCGCGACCGTGCGCTTCCTCATGTCCACGGCAGTGCTGGACCGGATGTGCGCCTCCCTGTGCGACGCCGCTCTCGGCACCACGGGATCTGCCGTCTGGCTCGACGAGATCTGCGCGCTCGGCCTCTTCGTCGTCCCCGGGGACGAGCATGGCGAGTGGTTCCGCTACCACCGGCTCTTCCGGGACACGCTCCGCGCCGAGCTGCGACGGCGGGAGCCCGGCGAGGACCTGCACGTCCTGCGAGGGGCGGCCCAGTGGTACGAGGATCACGGGGCCTACCAAGAGGCGATCGCGCACGCCATGGCCGGACAGGCGCGTTTCCTTGCGGCACAGCTGATCACCACCCACGGCACCGAGACGGTCAGACGTGCCGACCTGCGCGCGCTGGCCTGCTGGCTCGAGGTCGTGGGCGAGGACATGTTCGAGGAGTACCCGCCCCTGGCTGTGGTGGCCTCATGGATCCGTGCGGCGACCGGTGACGCGGCCTCCGCACGGCAGGCCCTGTCGGCGGCGGAACGCCTGTCCTTCGACGGGCCCGTGCCGAACGGGAGCACCTCCTACACCACGGCCGTCGCCACGGTCAGGGCGGTGCTCGCCCCGGACGGCGTCGACGGCATGCTTGCCGATGCGCAGCGCGCGGCACGGCTGGAACCGCCCGGTGGCCGGTGGCACCCCGTGACCGCGGTGATGCTGGGCATCGCCCATTGGTTCACCGGGTCGCCCGACGAGGCGGCTCGCGATTTCGAGCGGGCCACGCCGTTCGGGCGGGATGACCGACGCCCCGGAGTGGCCTTCGCACTCGGTGAAAGGGCGCTCCTGGCCGCCCGCCAGGGCGACTGGGGGCAGGCCTGCGCGTGCGCCGAGCAGGCTCGTCCGCTCCTCGCCGTCAGGGGGCTCTCGGAGCACATCGGCTCCTTGCCGGCCTTCACGGCGTTGGCCCAGGTCGCCCTGCACCAGGGGGATACCCGACGCGGCTCGCACAACGTACGTCAAGCCCTGCAACTCTACGAGGACCCCTCCCCCGTCGCCCTGCCGTGGATGGCTGTCCAGGTGGCTGCGACGCTCGGCGAAGTCCTTGTCGGTCTGGGCGACATCGCCAGGGCACGCAAGATGCTCCTCGAGTCCCGCCGGCACCTCGCGCAGCTCCCGACCACGGGCATCCTCGGCTCCGTCGTGGACGATCTCGCCGTACTCCTGAAGGGCGATGCCCGGCAGGGGGACATGGAAGTCGCCCTTGATCTGACACCGGCCGAGCGGAAGGTTCTGGAACTGCTGCCGACGCACTACACGCTGAACGAGATCGCCGACGAGCTGGGCGTGTCGAGGAACACGATCAAGACGCACGTCGGGGCGATCTACCGGAAGCTTGACGCCGTCAACCGAACGGAGGCGGTCCACCGGGCCCAGCACCTGGGGCTCGTCCTGTCCTAGGTGCCACCGGATCGTCCCTCCCGGAGGAGTCCGTCAGACCTCCAGGAAGCTGTCATGGAGGGCGCACCGCACCAGATACGACGTCACTGGGGAGTCCGTGACCACGCTGCTCGTCGTCAAGTTCCCGCACGCCACGACGGCGGGAGCTGCTGCCGACGATGTGCTCCTGCTCGAACAGGCTCTCGGCGTCCAACGCGATGCCGTGGTCACGGTGAGCCGGGACGAGCAAGGTGTCTTCCACGTGGGAACGAACCATGTGCTCGGCAGGAACAGGCGCGGCTCGTTCTGGCACGTGCTGCTCGGTGCCGTGCTCTTCCTGCCCCTTTCGCCCGGGCCGCCCAGCACGGGGATCAGCGATGTTCCACAGCAACTGGCGCGCCTGGGTATGGACCAGAACTTCCAACAAGAGGTGCGCGACATGTTGGCCCCGGGCACCTCGGCCCTCCTCCTCCTGGCCCCCCGCCGGGTGGCCGCCGACGTTCTCCCCTCCCTGCGCCGCCTGGGCGGCGTGCCTGTCATGGCCGCCCTGGCCCCCGACGTCGAGGACCAGGTTCTGCGGACCCTGGACGCGGAACTGCTGTTCGGGTGGAGCGGTCGTCAGCTCAGGTACGTCCCGGCAGACCGGGGGTAGGTGCACCAGCCCGGTGGCCGGCGAGGCTGTCCCCGTGCAGCCTCCTGCGCACCTTCCCCGCGGGCTGCTTCATCACGTGGATGGTGTTCGCGGCCGTCTCGGCGGGGACAGGACGATCACCCGGAGCGGATGAGGTGCAGGCGGCCGGGGTCCCGGAGAGTTTTGTGCTGTGTCCCCCCGTCGATCCGCCGGCCGGGGCACAACGTCAACGTCCGGGCGGAGATGACCGCCGTGAATGATCCGACAGGGGGCGACGGAATGGCTGATCTGTTCGTACTCGGATTTCCGACGAAGGAAAAGGCCGAGGCCGTGATGGAAGTCGCGAAGGACCTGCAGAAGCAGGAACTGCTCGACCTCGAGGACGCGGCGCTGGTCTGGCGGACGGCCGACGGCAAGATCAAGGTGCAGCAGGCGTTCAGCCCGGTCGGGCCCGCAGCCCTCGGCGGCGCGCTCTGGGGCATGCTCTTCGGACTGCTCTTCCTCATGCCGGTCTTCGGCCTGGCCGTCGGTGCCGGTGCCGGTGCCCTCGCGGGCAAGCTCACCGACCTCGGAATCAATGACAAGTTCATCAAGGAGGTTGCGGCCAGCCTCACGCCAGGGGCCGCAGCCGTGTTCGCCCTGGTACGGCGCAGCACTCCCGACCGGGTTCGGCAGGCCCTCCTTCCCTACGACCCGACGATCATCAGGACGTCCCTGTCGATCGCGGAGGAGTCCGAGCTGATCAAGCGGCTCCAGGAGATGCACGCCGCCGTCCCCACGCCCCAAGAGGTGTGAAACCTCAAGAGGTGTGAGCACGACGCCTACGGGTCCGTTGCCGACGACAATCACGGATCTGCCCAATCCGCGGACCGGGAGCAGCCGCCTCCGCACGGGCGCTCCCGTTCCGCATCGTCCCGATCGCCGCCATGTGCGAGACGGGCGAGGCCCCTAGGGAGAGGGAGAGGCGAGCACCGTGACGAGGGTCAGGAGTCGCATACGGGGAGGAACAGGCGACCTCACCTGGCGCATTGCCGGGGTCGTCGTCACCGCCGTGGTCAACGATCGGATGGAGTCCACGTTCACACGTACCGTCACCCAAGCCGTGATCATCGCGGCAGTGGCGCTCGTTCCACCGGCGGTCGTCTCGGCCCGTGCCGAGGACACCCAGGATCGGAGAACGACTGCCCCGGTCCCGAACGGCGTTGCGCCGTGGGCAACCGGCTGGACCCGTCGTGCGCGGTCCCGTGCGGCCCGGGCGGTTCAGCACGAGTGGGGTGACGCTTTCGCACGCAAACACCCACCCGTCATCCAGAACGTGCTCGTGCTGGCGGTGAGGGACGTCTGGCAGTCGCCGTCGGCCGAGAAGCGACGGGATGCACGACAAGGCCCATCAGCCTCCGGAATGTGGCCGGCCGACGGATTGGTGATCGGCGCGGCGGCCGACTCGCACGTCCCCGACCATGACCCTTCAACGGTCCAGGACGCGCGGGGGCGCGAACTCCCGGTCCCTTGATCCCCGGGGGTGCGCCTCAATGACGCGATTCGTACCGGGCCTGCACGTCGTCGCGACGTACCGCCGCGGCTGGTTGGCCCGCGACGTCGTTGCCGGCCTGGTCCTGTCGACCCTGCTGGTCCCCCAAGGCATGGCGTACGCCGAACTCGCAGGGCTTCCGGCGATCAACGGTCTCTACACCACGATCCTCTGCCTGATGGCGTATGCCGTCTTCGGCCCCTCGCGAATCCTCGTCCTCGGGCCGGACTCCTCCCTCGGCCCCATGATCGCCGCCACCCTTGCGCCCTTGGTCGCGGCGAATGCCGGGCCCGAACGCGCGGTCGCCCTCGCGTCGACACTGGCCTTGATGGTGGGCCTCATCATGATCGCCGCAGGTCTCGCCGGGCTGGGATTCGTGGCCAACCTCCTCTCGCAGCCCACCGTGATCGGCTACATGAACGGGTTGGCGCTGACGATCCTGATCGGTCAGTTGCCCAAGCTCTTCGGCTTCAGCGTGGACGCGAACGGCGCCCTCGCCGAGGGGTCGGCCTTCGTGAAGGGAGCGGCCGAGGGGAAGACCGTCCCCGCCGCGGTCGTGCTGGGCCTCTCCTGCGTCGCGCTGGTGCTCATCCTGGAACGGCTGGCCCCCGCAGTGCCGGCGATCCTGGTCATGGTCGTCCTCGCGATCGCCGCCACGACTCTGCTGGACCTCGAGGGCAGAGGTGTCCTGGTGCTGGGACAACTCCCGCGGGGGTTCCCGCCGCTCACGATTCCGTCGATCAGCGCGTCAGACATCGGCCCCCTGACGGCCGGGGCCCTCGGCATCGCCCTGGTCTCCCTCGCCGACACCATCTCCACCGCATCCTCGTTCGCCCCACGCACGGGGCAGGAGGTGGACGGCAACCAGGAGATGGTGGCCATCGGCACCGCCAACGTCGCGGCCGGCCTCTTCCAGGGCTTCCCCGTCAGCACCAGCGCCTCACGGACCGCGGTGGCCGAGCGCGCCGGCGCGAGGACACAGCTGGCCGGCGTGATCGGAGCAGGCCTCATCGTGGCGACCATCGTGCTCCTGCCGGGGCTCTTCAGGAACCTTCCGCAGCCGGCCCTCGCCGCCGTCGTGATCACCGCGTCACTCGGGCTGGCCGACCTTGCCGGGGTGGTCCGGCTGTGGCGACAGCGCAGGGCGGAGTTCCTCGTGTCGCTGGCAGCGTTCCTCGGTGTGGCCCTGCTGGGCGTCCTGCCGGGGATGGCCGTGGCCGTGGGCCTGTCGATCCTCAACGTCTTCCGGCGCGTCTGGCGCCCGTACACGGCCGTTCTCGGCTGGGTCAACGCCTTGCGGGGCTTCCACGACATCCGGACGTATCCCGGCGCCGAGCAGGTGCCCGGGCTCGTCGTCTACCGCTTCGACGCGCCCCTGATCTTCGCCAACGCGATGACGTTCTCGGACGAGATCCGGCGACTGGCCGCGAGCTCACCACCACCCCGCTGGATCCTCGTCGCGGCCGAGCCGATGACCGATGTCGACACGACGGCCGCGAACATGCTCGAGCGCCTCGACGACGAACTGAACGCCCGTGGCATCTCCCTCGCGTTCGCAGAGATGAAGGATCGGGTGCGGGAGAAGATCGACCGCTATGAGCTGACCCGCACCATCGACCCGGGCCACTTCTTCCCCACCGTGGAGGCCGGGGTCACCGCGCTCCGCACCACCCCACCTCAGGAACAGGAACAACGGGGCACCCCGCAGGACCCCGCGCGGCAGCCGGCACCTCCGGGTCAGCAGGCCACGTGAGAACGCAGTCTGAAACCGAGACGGGCGGCGCCGGGCCGAACCCGCGGTGGCGACGGCGCGCGGCCGGACCCGAACCGCGTCGGATCACCCCTGGCAGACGAGGACAGTCCGGGACCGCCTCGAGAACGGTTGGGGGCATGACCGAGGGAACCGCTCCAGCCAGGAAGAACTCCAGGAACCGGCATACGCGCGCTCATGTCGCGGGCCACGAGCCCCCCGGCATTCCCGGTGCGCTCTCCCGGGAACAAGGCCGCCGGATCATCCTCCCGCTCGCGCTCGCACAGTTCATCGCAAGCTACGCGGCGACCAACATGAACGTCGCCATCAGCGACATCGCGAAGGACCTGGGCACCGACGTGGCCGGTCTGCAGACGGCCATCACACTGTTCACGCTCACGATGGCATCGCTGATGATTCCGGGGAGCAAGCTCAGCGACATCCTCGGGCGCAAGCGCTGCTTCATCGGCGGCCTGTGGGTCTACGGCGTCGGAGCACTGCTGGCGGCACTGGCCTCCTCGCTGCCCGTCCTGACGGTGGGCTATTCCCTGCTCGAGGGCATCGGATCGGCGCTCATGATTCCCCCGATCTACATCCTCGTCACGGTGCTGTTCCCGGATCTCGCCGTCCGGGCCCGCTACTTCGGGGTGATCAGCGGCGCCGGAGGCCTCGGCGCGGCCGCGGGACCGCTGATCGGGGGCATGGTCACCACCGCGCTGTCCTGGCGGGCATCGTTCCTGCTCCAGGTGATCGTGGTGGCCACCATCATCTGGCTGGCAAGGGCGGTGCAGGACCCCGCCCGAGAGGGTCCCGTCCCTCGCTTCGACCTCGCCGGGGCGGTGCTGTCCGGCGCGGGTCTGTTCTTCACCGTCCTCGGCCTCCTGCTGTCGAGGACCTACGGATGGTTCACCTCTCGCGAGGACTTCACGGTGGGCGGGAAGGTCCTCATCCCCGCAGGCGGGGTTTCCCCGATCTGGATCTCCATCGGCCTCGGCGCCGTCATCCTGCTCTGGTTCTTCCTGCACCTGCGCTCCCGCGAGCGCCACAACAAGGAACCGCTGCTCCATCTGCGGCTGTTCCGGAACCGGACGGCCAACCTGGGCCTGGGGACCCAGACGATCCAATGGCTCGTCGTGCAGGGCTCCTTCTTCGTGGTCTCCGTGTTCCTCCAGCAGGTGCGCGGGCTCACGGCCATCCAGACCGGTCT
The DNA here is from genome assembly GCA_035719045.1 of Kineosporiaceae bacterium. Taxonomy (GTDB): domain Bacteria; phylum Actinomycetota; class Actinomycetes; order Actinomycetales; family Kineosporiaceae; genus DASTGO01. Next base: position 10,593 of record DASTGO010000211.1, read on the forward strand.
CGTGCTGACCCCTGCCACCATCGGCATCCTGGTCTCGTCCGCGGGAGCCGAGAGGTTCGCCCAACGCCACACGCAGCGATGGCTGGTCCTGATGGGATTCATCATCACCGTCGCCGGCCTGGCCTTGCTGCTGGCGCTGGTCCGGGAGCACTCGGGCCTCTGGACCTTCGTTCCGGGACTGCTGCTGACCGGCCTGGGGGTCGGGGTGATGCTCACCTCCTCCGTGAACATCGTCCAGTCCAGCTTCCCCGATGCCGATCAGGGCGACATCTCGGGCCTGTCGCGCTCGGTGTCCAACCTCGGCTCGTCGCTGGGAACCGCGGTCGTGGGTTCCGTCCTCGTGGCGGCGTCGTTCCCCGGCGGCCGGCCCTTCGCCGCCGCGCAGACCACGCTGCTGGTGTTCTCCGTCGTCGGCGTCGTTCTGGCGGTGCTGCTTCCCCGGCAGGCAGGCAAGTCCGGTGGTCCCGTCCCGCAGGCCGACGCCCCGGGCTGAGCAGCCGCAGGCCCTCCCCCAGCCGCGGACCATCCGCAACGGATGAGGCGGAGCCTCGTCGGCACCCTCACGCTGACTCGGGCAGTTCCACGGTGTGCCCGTTCCGGTGAAGCGCATCGGCCTCCGGGCGAGCCCTACCGGCCCGCCGCCAAGAGACCCGCCACCCAAGAGACAGGCGAGTGACATGACCGATTCCGGCGGATCGAACTACCGCGACGGGAACGAGGCCCCGGGAACGGGCCAGGGTCCTCAGCCCGTCCCGGCCGTCCCCCCTTACCCGACGGGCCGGGCGGCCGGCCGGCCCGGGCGGGTGATCGATGCGGAACGCCTCTGGACGGGGGGTGTGATGGCGGGAGTGGTGGCCGCCGGCGTGGCCGTCGTCGGGCTGCTCGTCGCCCGCGGGATCTTCGACATCGCGGTGCTGGTCAGACAGCACGGGGAACTCGTCGCACCGAGCACCTGGTGGTATGCGGGCGCGGCCTTCTTCGCCGCGCTGCTCGCCACGGGCCTCTCGCACCTCCTGCTGGCGGCCGCGCCGCAACCCCACCGCTTCTTCGGCTGGATCTTCGGGCTCGCGGTCACGATCAGCGTGCTGGCACCCCTGACCACCGCCGCCGGACTCGCGACCCGCGTCGCCGTCTCCCTGATCAACCTGGCGATCGGCATCAGCATCGGCTCGATCGTCTCCGGCGTCTCACGTCGCGTCTCGCAGATCCTCGACGAGGCGTGAGCAGATCCTCGGGGTGAGTGACGTGCACGAGGCAGGCGAAGGTGCACGGCACTCGGTGGCCGGGCCACGAGGACGGACAGCACTACGAGGACGGACAGCACAGGTGGGCACAGGACCGAGGAAGGACAGGCGATGAGTGAGCAGACCCTGGACATCAGCGGAGAGGTCGACCAACTGGGGCCGATCGACTACCTGATCATCGAGTTCCCGGGCGGCAGGGTGACAGGGAGCGGGCTTCCCCTGCTCCTCGATCTCGTCTCCCGCAAGATCATTCGGATCATTGACCTGGAGTTCGTGCAGAGATCACAGGACGGGTCCGTGAGCGCTGTCGATCTCCGGGAACTGGACCCCGACGGCTCCCACGGGCTCATGGCCTTCATGGGAGCCCGTTCACGGCTGATCGGGCCTGACGACCTGGAGGAGGCCAAGAGGGCTCTGGAGCCGGGCAGCGCGGCCGCAATCCTCGTCTACGAGAACCTCTGGGCCGCACCACTTGCGGTCGCCCTGCGCAAGAGCGGCGCGCAACTGGTGGCGAACGGCCGGATCCCGGTCCAGTCCCTGCTCGCTGCCCTGGACGAAGCCGAGCGCATCGATCGGCAGCAGTCGGCCGCCGACCCCTCGACCGGCTTCGATGCACCCACCACTGAGAGGAGATGAATGACCATGCCTGGTCTGATTCGCGGTGTCGCACGCACGGCTGTGGTCGCCGGGACGGCAACGGCGGTCTCGAACCGTGTCAGCCGGCGCCAGGCTGCCCGCTGGAACGATCACCAGCAGGAGCAGTACGGATCGCAGCAAGAGCAGTACGGATCCCAGCGGTACGAGGAGCAGGCCTACCAGCCGTCGCCCCCGCCACCAGCCCGGGATCCGGGGGCGGACAGGCTCGAGCAGCTCCGGCAACTGGGTGAGCTCAAGGCCCAGGGCGTGCTGACCGACGCGGAGTTCGAGCGGGAGAAGGCCCTGCTCCTGCACTCCTGAACTCGAGGCAGATGGTGAACTCGGGGCAGGTAGTTGCGGGCAGGTAGTCGCGGGCAGGTAGTCGCGTGAGGGCAGCCGGGAGTCGGTGGGGTCGACGCCCGGCTGCCCTCACGCGGATCAGGTGCCTGGAGCGGATCAGGTGCGCAACGCAGGTTCGGACGGCAGCTCCACTGCGGCCGACGGCAGCTCGGCGACAGAGGGCAGCTCGGCGACAGAGGGCAGCTCCACGGTGAGGACGTGGAACCCCCAGGGTGGAAGGTCGACGAAGAGGCCAGGATCCACCAGCTCGTCTCCGTCACGCTCGAGCAGGGCGCCGCCGAACTGGTCGTGCAACCGGCGGATGCCGTCGACGAGCTGCGGCCAGGGCAGACGCACACGTCCCTGAGCACCCGCACCACTGAGGTTGACGACGACGAGGTTCCCCGCTTCCTCGCCGGTCCACGACCACGCCACGAGGTTCTCGTGCGTGGTGTTGTCGGGCCAGCCCGTCACCGTCAGCAAGGACCACACGCCGTCGCGCAGATGCTGCTTACGCACGAAGGACACCAGGTCCCGATGGAACTTCCGGCCCGCGTCGTCGACCTCTTCGATGGGCCGCCGCCCGAGGAACACCGGGAGCTGGATCCGCCTGCCCTCGAACTGTCCCTCGTGCCACAAGGTCGCACCCGGCAGCGTGGCGATGGTGACGGCGGCGGCCTGGGCCTTGCCGACGGGCAGGGTGCGGGCGGCCCGGGGCTCGTCGTGGTTCTCGGTGAAGCGCACCAGCCGTCGCTGGTAACCGAGATCGGCCGTCAGGTGTGCCCGCACCGATGCCGCCCCCTCGTGGACGAGCCGGTCGTACAGCCGCTTGTCGTAGCAGTGGTCGAAGCCCTGTTGCTGCAGCGCCCACTCCAGGTCCCAGTAGGCCTCTGCGATGAAGAGCAGGTCGGGGTGGCGCGACCGCGCCGCCGCCAGGACCTGCGGCCACAGCTCCTCCCGAGGGACCGCCCCGGCCCAGGGTCCCCAGGTCCTGGCGAAGACGTCGTTGAGCATCAGCATGGCCATGTCACAGCGCACGCCGTCGCACTGGTCCCCGATCTCGCACAGCGTCCCGGCCATCGCCTCCCGGGTGCTCGTGGAGAAGGCGTTGAGCTGCACCACGTCCGGCCACGGCGGGAAGTAGGGGTCCCGGCCATGGGCGAGCACCTCCCCGCCGATCTCGAACCAGGCCTCGGGGTCGCGTGCCCGGTCCTCGCCGCTGCCGCGGACGAAGCGCTCGGGGTGCTCCCGGACCCAGGGGTGGTCAGGGGCGACGTGATTGGGTACGTAGTCGAGGATCAGGCGGGCTCCCCTGCGCCGCAGCTCATCGCGCGCTACGGCCAGACCCTCCGGGCCGCCCAGACGGGCATCGGCCACATAGCGTCGCACGCAGTACGGCGACCCCACGACATCCTCGGGCCGAAGGTCCGGCAGTGCCGCGCGGAACGCGTCGATCAGGGACCCGTTCTGCCCCACCACGGCCAGTCCGGCGGGGCTGCGCTCCCAGACCCCCATCAACCACACCGCGTCGACACCTTCCGGAACCACGGCGTCCCACGCCCACGCCGGCACATTGTTCAAGGTCACCGGATCGCCGGTCAGGATCTCCACGTCACGCAGCCACGGCCAGGTGTCGACCTCGTAGACCACCGGCTGCTCCGTCCACCCGGTCATCGCGGGCCGCCGCCCACTCCGGTCTCCACCTGAGGCCTGGCCCACAGTCCGCGGGCGACGTCCTCAGGGCGCACGACCGCGAAGAACTGCGGGAAGACCCCGGCAAGGCCCGTCCAGCCGGTCTGATGGCTGGCCCCCAGGCCCGCACCGTTGTCCCCGTGGAAGTACTCGGGGAACACCAGGAGGTCACGCCAGTGCGGATCCTCCTGGAACAGCGTGACGCCGCCGTAGAGCGGCCGCCGGCCGTCCGGACCACGCAGGAACGTCCGGGTCAACCGATCGGAGATCTCCCTGGCGACCTCGAACAGGGTGAGTTCCTTGCCTGACCCCGTGGGGCACTCCACGCGCAGGTCATCACCGTAGAAGGCGTAGAGGTTGAGCAGGGCCCGGATGATCATGCCGTTGACCGGGAACCACACGGGTCCCCGCCAGTTGGAGTTGCCGCCGAACATGCCGGTGTCGGATTCGGCCGGTGCGTAGCCCACCCGGTGGGGGTGGCCCTCGACCCAGAACTCGTAGGGCCTGTCCTGGTGCACCTTCGACAGGGATCGGATGCCGTAGGGTCCGAGGAACTCCTCCTCGTCGAGCATCCTCGCCAGGATGCGACGCAGCTGGTGCTCCTCGAACATCGCCAGCAGATAGTCCCGCCCGGCCCCGTCATCCCGCCGGGCTGCCTGCACGGACAGACCGCCCGCGTACCTCTCCACGAACGCCTGCCCGACCTTGAGGATCTCCGGGAAACGCTCTGCCAGGTGGCGCGGGATCGTGGTGGCGGCGGCGAGCGGAAGCAGCCCCACCATGGACCGCACCCCCAGCCGGGTCGTCGACCCGTCCGGGTAGCGCAGGAGGTCATAGAAGAAGCCGTCCGTGTCGTCCCACATGGACGCCCCTCCGGTCGTACCGCGCACAGCCAGGGCGATCCACCCGAAGTGTTCGAGGTAGTCGGCGGCCTGCTCCAGGTACACCGGGTCGTGATCGGCCAACTCCAGCGCGATCTGCAGCATGGTCTGGCAGTACAACGCCATCCACGCCGTTCCGTCTGCCTGGTCCAGGCTCCCCCCGGTGGGAAGCGGTGCACTGCGGTCGAAGACGCCGATGTTGTCCAGGCCGAGGAAGCCCCCCTGGAACACGTTGTTCCCGTCCTCGTCCTTGCGATTGACCCACCAGGAGAAGTTCTTCGAGAGCTTGCCGAACATGTTCGCCAGCCATCGCACGTCGCCCCGCCCGGTGCGACTCTTCTCCAACTGGTACACGAAGTACGTGGCCCAGCCGTGCACCGGCGGGTTCACGTCGGAGAAGTTCCATTCGTACGCGGGGATCTGGCCGTTCGGGTGCTGGTAGCGACGGGTGAGCAGGAGCTCGAGCTGCCGCTTGGCGAAGGCCGGGTCGACCATGCTGAGCGGGATGCAGTGGAAGGCAAGGTCCCAGGCGGCGAACCACGGATACTCCCAGCCGTCCGGCATGGAGATCACATCGCCGGCGCGCAGGTGACGCCAGTCGGAATTGCGCAGTCCGCCGACATCCTGCCCGTGCCCGCGCAGCCATTCCTTGACGTCGTACTCGTAGTACTGCTTCGACCACAGCATGCCCGCCATCGCCCGGCGGACCAGGTCCCGCTCGCCGTCATCCAGGGCGGTGGAGATGACCGTGTCGTAGAACTCGTCGGCCTCGGCGTGACGCTGCTCGATCACGGCGTCCACCTGGTCCGCGAAAGGCGACCCGCCCCGGGCGCCGTCAGGTGCGTCGGTGAGGCGGAGCCGCACGGCCGCGGCGCCACCCGCGGGAATGGTGAGAACGTAGTGCGCCGCGGCCTTGGTGCCGCTCCCGTCGGGGTTGACGGCATCCTGCTCGCCTTCCACGACGTAGCGTCCGATGCCGTCCTTGACATGGGGCGAGGCATTCGGGGTTCCGAACAACCGCTCGTTGTTCGTTTCGTTCTCCGTGAACAGCAGAGGTGGCGCCCCGTCGCACAGCAGTCGTCGCGGGCCGAGCTCCGGATGCTCGACGGCGACAGCAGACAGGCCGGGGGGCGCCCATTCCGCCCTCAGAGTCGGCCGCCCCGGGGCGTCCGGGCTCCATGACCACGTGTTGCGGAACCACAGTGTCGGCAGCACGTGCACGGTGGCGTCCTCGGAGCTGCGATTGTGCACGGTCACGCGCATCACCAGGTCCTCCGGCGCAGCCTTCGCGTACTCCACCAGCACGTCGAGATAGCGACCGTCGTCGAACACCCCGGTGTCGATCAGCTCGTACTCGAAGTCCCCGCGCCCCCGCGACCGGTTGGTGGAGGCCAGATCGGTGTACGGGAACTCCCGGAGCGGGTACTTGTAGAGGAAGCTCATGAAGGAGTGCGTCGGAGTGCTGTCGAGATGGAACCAGTACTCCTTGGCGTCCTCGCCGTGGTTGCCCTCCGGACCGGCGAGCCCGAACAACCGCTCCTTCAGGATGGGGTCCCGACCGTTCCACAGTGCCAAGGCCAGGCAGAGGATCTGCCGGTCGTCACTGACCCCGGCGATGCCGTCCTCACCCCAGCGATAGGCCCGCGACCGGGCATGATCATGTGTGAGGTGCCACCAAGCCTGGCCGTCCGGGCTGTAGTCCTCGCGAACGGTCCCCCATTGCCGGTCACTGACATAGGGGCCCCACCGTCGCCAGGGAACGCCTTCCTCCGCCTCCGCCGCCTCGATCCGGCGCTGTTCCTCGCTCGCGTTCACTCCGTTCGTCATGGTGATGAACGTGCTCCCATCTCACCTGGCCCGGCCTCCCCCCGCCGGGATGAGCGAGACGGTTCCCGTACGGCTGCGGCCGAGGAGGCGTTCACCTTCGCGGCGGCCGCCCGCGCCTGCGGCCCGGGCAGGGACGGGCACCGACCGGGACAGGGTGGAATCGATCAGGACAGGGTGGAATCGATCAGGACGGGGCGGAATCAACCGACGAAGGGCCGTCAAGACGGCGGCGGATCTCCTGCGCGGGCCGCGTGAGCAGCCCCGCGGCGGCGTCTTGGCGGTGGCGACGGGAGGACCATCCGAAACAGATGAGGACCGGGCCTACGAGACCGTCGACAGTCCTGTCGGCGAAGGCCGCCCGGCGCACTGCGCCCGGCGCACCTGGCGGAGCATCCCGAGGAGAGTGTCCATCCCGAGGAGAGTGTCATGGCGAAGCGGAGCAAGAGTCGAGGACCCCTCACCGACGCCGGGTACGACAGGGTGAGATCGACGGGGTGTACGGCCCCTCGACCCTCGAGGCAGTCGAAACCCGTCCGTCCACGGCTCCGAGAGGACGAGCCCATCCCGGCGTGGGTCAACAGCTCGGGAAGTTGCCCTCATCACCGGTGATGGAAACGGCGTAACTCGCACCACTCGCGCCCTCCAGAACCCTCTCGAACTGGAGCCGCAGGGTCAGATTGTGGCCGTCACGCGTCAGGTGCCCGCACACGCCGGGCCCGGGGTACGCAAGGCCCATCTCGTGTTCGCCCGTCAGATGTGCGTCCCGCCAGCCATGACCACGAGCGGCATCCGCAAAGTGGGCGGCTATCGCGGAAGGCGCCGAGATCGAGTACCGGCGCTGAGAGGCCCAGGAGACCCCGCCACCGTCCGAGTCCGCACAGGACGCATCGGGTGCAGATGCCGCTGCGTCCGTCTCGCCAGGCAGGGCTACGGTCAAGATCGCGTCCTTCCCGAGCGATTGTGCGTAGCTCTCCACGCACGGCCGGCTCGCTTGCGGGTTGATATCCCCCGACAGCGTGACGGCCACGACGGCGAGCCCTGCCAGGATCAGTACGACGCCGACCGACAGCGCGGCGATGAGGCCTGCCGCCCTTCGCATTGCCACCGCGCCTCTCAGGTCACACTCTGACGCTCAGTTCAGGGCTATAGGCCAAAAAGTGTGTCCGCCGGTTGCTGCACTCCGCTGCTGCACTCCGCTGCTACACAAACGCGCAGAGGCCGGTTCCCGATCATGGGAACCGGCCTCTGACCTGCTGTGGAGCTGAGGGGATTCGAACCCCTGACCCCCTCGATGCGAACTGCGGGCCGGTGGGGCGGGACGGGCCGTTGCCGCAGGTGAGCGACCGTTGGTGATCGCTCAAGGCCGTTGATGATCGGCCTGGTTGCTGTACTTCCCTGCTGTACGACAG
>DASTGO010000212.1:0-5222 GCA_035719045.1 Kineosporiaceae bacterium
AGGGCCACCAGGGCGGCCGCCGCCACCAGGACGAGCAGGACCACCTGGAACTGCGGGACGAAGCCGCGTTCCAGGTGCAGGCCCAGCTCGCCGTTGCTGACCAGCTCCTGGGCGGCGGCGATGGCCCGCTGCTCCTGCGCGGCCGACGGCATCCGGGTGGTCGCCGCGACCATGCTCTCCACGCCGCTGTCCAGCCCGAGCTCGGCCAGCCGGGACGGCGGGAGCACGATCTCGGCGGGCACCACGGCGGCGCCGGACAGGTAGCCGGGAAGGGAGACCGTCCGCCGGCCGAGGGAGCCCCCGCCGTCGCTCAGCCGCTCGATCGTGACCTGCACGGTCCCGTCGGGCTGCAGGGCCTGCCGGGAGTAGACGACCACGCGCCCGGCCCGCAGCGCGGCGACCGCCCCCGGATCGCGTACCCCGGTGAGGACCGGCGTCGCGGTGCCGTCGTCGACCAGGGCCTGGTACGGCAGGAGCACCCGTCCCCGGTAGGGGTGGCACCGGTCATCGAGCGGGCCCTCCCCGACCGCCCCGGGCAGCGGCGGCGCCGCGAGCTCCCCCGGGCAGCGCTGCCCGGCGCGGGCCCACGGTGTCACGTTCACCGAGGGGGCAGCCGCTCCCGTCGTGGCCGGAGCGAGGGCGTCCCGCGGCACCCGCAGCGGCACCGGCTCGGACACCGGGAGCAGCTCCGGCAGCCGGCGGCGCACCTGCTCGGCGTCGCCGGACCGCAGGCCCCCGGGACCGATGGGGATCACCCGGACCACGCCGACCGCCTGCTGCACGTGGTAGTTGCGACGGTCGACGTCGTCCTGGGCGGCGACGTACAGCGTGACGGCGGTCGCCCCGGCCAATGCGGCCATCACCGCGGCCACCGCGGGAGCCGTCCGGCTGCGCTGGCGGGCCGCGTCACGCAGGGCCACCCGAACCGCCACCGGAAGGCGCCGGGCCAGCCGGGCCGCCACGGCCACCGCCGACCCCACCGCGGTGATCAGCCCGATCTCCCCGATCGCGATGCCGAGGACCACCCGGAACGGGGAGTGCACGGCCGCCGACCACACCGCGAGCCCGGCTCCCGCCACCGCGACGACCAGACCGGTCACCGGGACCCGCAGCTGCGGCGGCGCCTGACCACGTGCGCCGTTCAGGGCGGCCACCACGTCGGCGCGGGAGGCCTGCCGGGCCGGCAGCAGGGCCGCGGCCAGGGCGGTTGCGACGCCGACGGCGACCAGTGCGGCCAGGTCGGCCAGGTGGATGTCCACCCGGGGCGCGTTGGTCAGCCCACGGCCGTGCAGCCAGGCCACGGCCCCGGAACCGATCGCGGCCCCGAGCAGGCCCGCGGCGACGGTCCCGATCAGGCCGGCGAACAGGGCGTTGGCCAGGACGACCGCGCGCAACTGGGTGCGGTGCCCGCCCGCGGCGGCGATCAGGGCCAGGTTCCGGGCGTTGCGCCGGGCGCCGACGGCGAGCGCCGGCCCGGCCATCAGCCCCACCTGGAGCAGGACCAGCCCGATCGCCACGACGGTGATCCCGATCAGGTCCGGGGTCCACCGCGAGTACTCCCCACCCAGGCGGCCCTGGTGGGCGTAGTACGGGACCTGGTCCGGGGGCGGCGGGTCGAGCAGGACGGTGCGGCTGGTCACCAGGACGCCGAGGGCGTTGAGCTTCTGCACCTGGTCCCAGCCGATCGGTTCCCGGCCGATCACGTACCAGGTGGCGGCGCGGGCGTTGGCCGCGGACAGGGCCGTCGGGACGAGGTCCCCGGGGCGGCCGATCAGCTGGTCCCGGCCGTACACGGCGGGGCGGACCACCCCGACGACGGTGAGGGTCCGGGCCGGGGAGTCCGGGGTGATCGCGCCGGCGGGCATGGCCAGGGTGGAGCCGACGTCGAGCCCGTAGGCCCGGGCGGTCCCGTCCGGGACGGCGATCTCGCCCGCGGCGATCGGGGCGCGCCCGCGCAGTTGCGTGTAGAGGCCCGCCAGACCGGGGTCGGCGTAGTCCAGTTCCCGCAGCCCCACCGGGACCGCGAGGTCTCCGGCGCGCGGCCAGTGCCTCGGGGTCCAGGTGAGGTCGCGGACCAGGCGGTCGGCCGACGGCACCCCGGCGGCGAGCAGTTCCCGGGCCTGCGCCACGGGCACGGCCGGGGGCGGTGTCCCGATGTTCAGGCCCGGCACATGGTTGAGGGCGTCCGGTGCCTGGAACAGCGGGATTCCGGGGTTCAGCCCCTCCAGCCGGGCCTGGGCGTACCGGCCGAGGGTGACGGCCACCTGGTCGCGCGGTTCGAGCTGGTCGGACCGGTAGACCACGTCGACGGTGACCGCGGCCAGCACCGGCAGCCCGATCAGGAGGGCGATCAGCAGGGACCGGGCCCGGGAGCGGGCGGTGTCCCGGCGGGCGATCCGCAGCGCGAGCCGCCAGGTGGCGGCCAGGCCGGTCACGAGGCGTCCCGCCCGCCGGCCAGCAGCGACTCCGGGCGGTCGTTCGCCGTGGCGTCCACGACCGTGCCGTCCCGCAGGAACACCACGCGGTCCGCCCAGGCGGCGTGCCGGGCGTCGTGGGTGACCAGCAGTCCGGCGGCGCCGGCGTCCACCCGGGTGCGCAGCAGGCGCAGGATCTGCTCACCGGTCCCGGAGTCGAGCGCGCCGGTCGGCTCGTCGGCGAGGACCAGCCGGCGCGGTCCGACCAGGGCCCGGGCGATCGCGACCCGCTGCTGCTGCCCGCCGGACATCTCGTCGGGGAACCGGTCGGCCAGGTCCGCCAGGTCGACCTCGGCCAGGGCGGACAGGGCCTCCTGCCGGGCCTGGCGCACGCCGACCCCGTCCAGTTCGCGCGGCAGCATGACGTTCTCGACCGCGGTCAGGGCGGGGATGAGGTTGAGGTCCTGGAAGACATAGCCGACGGTGCGGCGGCGCAGTGCGGCCCGGGCCCGGGTGGACAGCAGCCCGAGGCTCACCCCGTCCACCTCGACGTTGCCGGTGGTCGGCGTGTCCAGGCCGCCCGCCACGTGCAGCAGCGTCGACTTGCCGGACCCCGAGGGGCCCATCACCGCGACGAGTTCCCCGGACCGGATCTCCAGGCTCACCCCGCGCAGGGCCTGCACCTCCAGCTGACCCTGCCGGTGCGTCCGCCCGACCTGGCCCAGCCGCAGCAGCGGGGTGGTCTCGGTGGCGATCACCGGGCAACCCCCGTGCGGGCGCGTGCCCCCGCCGCCGAAGGTGCACCGGCCGTCCCCTGCGCGGCCGGTGCACCTTCGGGCTGGTCGTCGTCCCCGTTCCCCTCCGACCGGGAACGTCGACCAGGTGCGGCGGCCCGGCCGGCACGCCGGGCGATCCGCTGTTCGGCGTGGTCCAGCCAGCGGACCTCGGCCTCCACGGCGTAGATCAGGCTGTCCACCACCAGCAGCCAGGCCAGGTCCTGCGGATCCGGCGGGTCCGGGATCCGGGCCTTGAGCCGGGTGTACTCCTGCAGGGCGCGCATGCTCTCGCTGCGCTGTCGCTGGACCACGGCCGCGACGTCGACCCCGTCGGAGGTGATCGCCAGCGCCAGCTTGATCGCCAGCTCGTCGCGGGTCGGAGTGCCCCGCTCGACCGGGGTCAGCCACCAGCGGTCCAGCGCGGTGCGGCCGGAGTCGGTCAGCGCGTACAGCACGGATCCGTCCTCGCGGCGGTCGGTCTCGTCGACCAGCCCGTCCCGCTGCAGCCGGCCGAGGGTGGTGTAGACCTGCCCGATGTTCAGGGGCCAGGTGCCCCCGGTCCGCTGTTCGAATTCCTGGCGGAGCTGGTAGCCGTACATCGGGCCCTCGCCGAGCAGGGCGAGCAGACCTTGGCGGATCGACATGGTCCCCCCTTGTCGCGTTGTCTGCCGTTCCGGGACCTGCCCGGTGACGGCACCGCCCGGTGGGCGGGCGCGGCGCACGGCAAGGGCATACCGGGTATGTAGTGATGGGCAAGCTATACCGGGTATGCAGTGACCGTCAAAGTGACTCCGCCGACGATCGGGAGCCGCCGGTCAGCCGACGGTGAGCAGCACCTTGCCGACGTGCGCGGAGGACTCCACGAGCCGGTGGGCCTCGGCCGCCCGCTCCAGCGGGAGCCGGGTGTGGATCACCGGCCGGACGGTCCCGGCAGCGACCAGCGGCCACACGTGTTCCCGGACGCTGGCCACGATCAGGGCCTTCTCGTCCGCCGGCCGGGCCCGCAGCGACGTGGCCAGCACCGCCGCCCGCTTGTTCAGCAGTGCACCGAGGTCCAGTTCGGCGCGGGCGCCGCCCTGCAGCCCGATCACGACGAGGCGGCCGTTCGTCGCCAGCACCTCGACGTTGCGGGCCAGGTACTTCGCGCCCATGTTGTCCAGCACCACGTCGGCGCCGTGACCGCCGGTGGCCTCCCGGACGACGGCGACGAAGTCCTGCTCGCGGTAGTCGACCAGGATCGACGCGCCGAGCTCCGCGCACCGGGCCAGCTTCTGCGCCGATCCGGCGGTCACCGCGACCTGGGCGCCGACGTGATGGGCGAGCTGGATCGCGGTGGTCCCGATCCCGCCGGCCCCGCCGTGCACCAGGAGGGTCTCGCCGGGCTGCAACCCGGCCAGCATGAAGACGTTGCTCCACACCGTGCAGGTGGTCTCGGGCAGGGCAGCGGCGTCGGCCAGGTCCAGCCCGTCCGGGACCGGCAGCAGCTGGCCCGCCGGGACGGCGACGCGCTCGGCGTACCCGCCACCGGACAGTAGCGCGGCCACCCGGTCACCCACCGACCAGCCCTCGACCCCCGGCCCGACCTCGACGACCGTTCCGCTGGCCTCCAGACCGGGCCACTGCGGCGCGCCCGGCGGCGGCGGGTAGAACCCCCGGCGCTGCAGCAGGTCAGCCCGGTTGACCGCGCTCGCGGCCACCTGCAGGACCACCTCGCCCGCCCCGGCGACGGGATCGGGGACCTCGGCCGGCGCGAGCACCTCCGGCCCGCCGGGCTCGGTGATGACGACCGCCTTCATGCGCCGAACTCTAGGGGCGGCCGTACACCCCGCCCGGCGCGGCACACGGGTGACCTCACCGGTGCCCGGGGCCCGCGAGCCGCAGCCGGGCGGTGACCAGGTCGGCCGGGGTGTCGAGGTCGAAGGACTCGCCGGCGGTGACGGGGACCTCGACCACCCGCAGCCCGGCGAGACCCTCCTGGTGCACGGCGGGGCCGGCGGGATCGGGACCACCGCGATCCAGCTCGCCCATCACG
>DASTGO010000213.1:0-3688 GCA_035719045.1 Kineosporiaceae bacterium
AGCCTGGCGCCAGGCGTGGAAGGCGTCCACCACACCGGTCAACTCGGCGTAGCGCCGGCCCAGGGAGCGGGCGACCGCCGGGTCCGCGTGCACCGCGGGGTCGGCCAGCCGCTGCTCCAGCTCCGCATGCTCCGACCGCAGCGGCGCCACCGCCGCGGTCAGCGCGTCCACGGTCCCGGTGTCGGACATCTGCTCCTCCTCGAGTCGTTCTCCGGCCGCGTGCGCCCCGCCCGCTACCCGGCACCCGGGGCTACCCGGCGCCCGGGGCTACCCGGCACCCTGGCCGGGCAGGTCCCGAGGCGGGCTCCCGTACCGCTGGGCCTCCCCGCGGCCACGATGTGGCACCAGGGACACCCTGCACCCCGGGGATCGGGTACCCAGGCCCCCAGCATCCCGGGGCGCGGCGCCGGTGGCACCCAGCGCCGCGGGGAGCAGGGGCCGGTGGCAGCTGGGCACCCCTTCCACCGGGTTCGACGTCCTCCGGGACACCGACCGGGACCGGCGCGCAAAGCGACGGCGCCGGTGCGCCGCCCGTGGGAAGACTCCCCGGGGCAGCGACCGGCGCCGCGAACGAGCTACTTGCCGCTGGCCTTCTTGCCGTAGCGGGCCTGGAACTTGGCGACCCGGCCGCCGGTGTCCAGGATCTTCTGCTTGCCCGTGTAGAAGGGGTGGCACTGGCTGCAGACGTCGGCGTGGATGACGCCGTTCTTCGCCGTGCTGCGCGTGGTGAACGTGGCACCGCAGGTGCAGGTGACCGTGGTCTCCACGTAGTCCGGGTGGATCCCGCTCTTCATGAACGCTCCTCTGGTCGTGGTCGCCGGATCGTCGGCGCGGAACGCGACGTGAACCGGTACCGGGGTCCAGTCTGCCAGACCCTGCTGACGCGGTCCGAAACGGCCCGGCCAGCCCGTTTCTTCCCGATCCGGGACCGGGTGGCGCCGATCCGGGACCGCCCGTTCGGCCTGCCCCGCCCGTTCGGCCTGCCCCACCCGTTCGGCCTGCCCCACCCGTTCGGCCTGCCCCATCTGCCCGGTTCATGACATCCGGACCGGACCGCCCCGCCAAGTCGGCATCCCCGGGTCATCCCCGGGCATTCAGAGGGTCCGGATAACCGGCTTCTCACCATCACACCGTCAATGTCACGTTTGGGTCCGACTGACCCTCGCGACGAGCGCAGGGAGGTCAGCCGTCCACCGATTGCTTCCGCCCGCCGGCAGACTCCACATGGACTCAGCCTTGCCCGCAGCCGTTCTGCCCACCACTCCTTCCGTCGCCGAAAACCCAGACGGCGGAACGGATTCGCCCGCTCATGGGGGTGCATCCGAACGGCATACCGCAGACATAATTCCGGCACAGATCCGACACAGAGCAGCAGCGCCGTTCATCGCGCCCCCAACACCCTTGAGCGCACCCGCGCACAGCCGGGACCTACGTCCCGCCAACGAGTTTCACCCCCCCACCTAGCGTCCCCCTCGGCTCGCGGGTGAGCCGAGGAGGGAAACCTGATGAAGGACAACGCATCCGGGGACGCGAGGTCGCTCGCCCAGGCAACGGGCGGACCGCAGTGGTCGTCACCCGAGCCAGGAAGCCTGGCCGCTCGGCTGATGGCCGCCGGCGTCAGCCGCCGCTCGTTCCTCAACTGGTCAGCACGGATCACCGCGGTGATGGCCCTGCCACCGGTGCTCGCGCCGGAAGTGGCGCAGGCGGTGGAGACCGCCCAGAAGCCCAACGTGCTGTGGTTCGAGTTCCAGGACTGCACCGGTGACACCGAATCCTTCCTCCGCTCGCGCAGCCCGGGAGTCGGCGACATCATCCTCGACGTCATCTCGGTGGACTACCACGAGACGATCATGGCTGCGGCCGGCACACAGGCCGAGAAGTCCCTGGCCGATGCGCTCGCCAAGGGCGGGCACATCCTCGTCATCGAGGGCTCGGTGCCGCTCGGTGCCGCTGGCGCCTACTGCGTGATCGGCGGCAAGAGCGCCAAGCAACGCCTCGAGGAGGCCTCGAAGGGCGCCGCGGCGATCATCAACGTCGGAACCTGCTCCGCCTACGGCGGCCTGCCCGCGGCATCGCCGAACCC
The DNA here is from genome assembly GCA_035719045.1 of Kineosporiaceae bacterium. Lineage (GTDB taxonomy): Bacteria > Actinomycetota > Actinomycetes > Actinomycetales > Kineosporiaceae > DASTGO01. The sequence goes on from DASTGO010000213.1 coordinate 2,084, forward strand.
GACGGGGGCGGTCGCGGTCAGCGAGGTGGTCTCCGACGTCCCGATCATCAACCTCCCCGGCTGCCCCGCCAACGTCGACAACATCACCGCGACGATCGTGCACTACCTGACCTTCAAGCAGTTGCCACCAACGGACGACAAGGGCCGCCCGCTGTTCGCCTACGGCGAGCGCATCCACGACAACTGCCCGCGCCGCGGCCACTTCGATGCCGGCAACTTCGCCCTGGCCTGGGGCGACGAGGGCCACCGCAAGGGGTGGTGCCTCTACAAGCTGGGCTGCAAGGGTCCCAGCACCTGGCACAACTGCCCGACCCAGCAGTGGAACGGCCACACCCAGTGGCCGATCGGGGTGGGTTCGCCCTGCTTCGGCTGCTCCGAGCCGGGCTTCTGGGACACGATGACCCCGTTCTACGACCGGCTCCCCCACGTCAGCGCGGCCGGTCACGACCTGACCGCGGACAAGATCGGCCTGGGTCTGGTCGGCGCCACCTTCGTCGGAGCCACCGCGCACGGCGTGGCGAAGGTCATCCAGCAGAAGCGCTACTTCGCTGCCGAACGCGAGGAGTCCTCTGCCGCAACGGTTTCCGCGCCTACGGGTGCCGCGGACCGGCCCACCCCGAGCAGCAGTGCCGCCGGCAACGGCGACACCGAGAAGGGCGAGGAACTGTGAGCGAGCGCAGCGAGCGAACCAATAGGCCCAGCGCGGGGCTCACAGCAACGACGAGCGCCAGCGAGGAGGAACTGTGAGCAGGATCGTCGTCGACCCGATCACCCGGATCGAGGGTCATCTGCGGATCGAGGCGCAGGTGGAGGGCGGCAAGGTCGCCTCCGCCTACTCCTCGGCCACGATGTGGCGGGGGTTGGAGCAGATCCTGCTCAAGCGGGACCCGCGCGAGGCCTGGTACTTCACGCAGCGGATCTGCGGGGTGTGCACCACCGTGCACGCGCTGGCCTCGGTGCGGGCGGTGGAGGACGCGCTGGGGATCACCCCGCCGCCGAACGCCCTGCTGATCCGGGACCTGATCGCGGCCACCCAGTACGTGCACGACCACGTCGTGCACTTCTACCACCTGCACGCCCTGGACTGGGTGGACGTCACCAGCGCCCTGCAGGCCGACCCGGTCAAGGCGTCGTCGATCGCGCAGTCGATCTCGGACTACCCGAAGTCGGGCGTGAAGGCGATGACCGCGGTCAAGGAGCGGCTCGGGGCCTTCGTCAAGGGCGGGCGACTCGGGCCGTTCGCCAACGGCTACTGGGGACACCCGGCCTACCGGCTGTCCCCCGAGGTCAACCTGATCGCGGTCGCCCACTACCTGGACGCCCTGGACTTCCAGCGCGACTACGTCAAGATCCACGCCCTGCTCGGCGGCAAGAACCCGCACCTGCAGACCTACCTGGTCGGCGGGATGTCCACCGCGATCGACCCGGCGTCCCAGTCCGCACTCAACGACTCGGCGATGACGCAGATCCGCGACCTGCTCCAGCGCGGCCTCGACTTCGTCAACCAGGCCTACCTCCCCGACCTGCTCGCGGTCGCCTCGGCCTATCCCGAGTGGACCCAGATCGGCGGCGGGCTGGGCAACTTCCTGTCCTTCGGCGACTTCA